>JAZOLE010000169.1:0-9945 GCA_045652835.1 Eubacteriales bacterium
GGAGTAGAATACTGCTCTTTCGAAGCTCTCGGTTGCAGCTGCCCAGCCGTTGAAGTCGAGCTGGATCTGGAATGCGTCACCGTTGTACAGACCGTCATCGGAATAGGTTACGTCGCTGTCATTGATCTTGAACGCGATGTACAGGAACTCAGAATCAGCGCTGAACCACATGTTGATAGACCAGTTCTCGTCAACCTCGCCTACCCAAGGGTCAAGGTTGTACTGGTCGATATCGTATCTCTGGAAACCGTTAGCCTGCCAGTCGGATACATCACCGTCAAGCTTAATGTACTGAGACAGGTCTTCCTTGTACTCAGCAGTTACTTCGCCAAATTTTTCCCACTCAGACTCGTCAACTGCAGCATTAGCAGTCAGCGCGCACAGAGAAGCCAGCATGGCTGCTACTACGAGCATTGCAAAAAACTTCTTCATAAAAGTTTTCCTCCCTAAAAATGATTTTTTGTGTATACCGCACGCATGGCGGTCGTTTACCTTAATATGCTAACGGATTTTTGTGACATTCATATGTACTATTTGTTAACTGTTTGTAACCTCGACACTATTTTTTGTATATCGCGGTATATTTAACCAAACTGTCAGTTGTTCTTTTGTGCACTTTAACCATCAGGCATCAAATACGATCTGCAGCTTGGATTTCACGGCTGTGTCCCGGTCCAGCAAATAGCAATCGCACAGCGGGATCAGATCGGCATAGCCGTCACGCATGATGCGGTTTTTATAAGGAATCGGATCTTCCGCCTTGCCCAGCATCAGATCACCCAGCATCAGCACAGTTCCCTCTCCAACCGCTGCCTTCTCCTTCAGGATATGCAGCTGCTCATCTACCGTGATTCTGCCCTCGGCATCGGGCGTAAAGCGGCAAAGCCCGTACCCGGGAACGTACACGACCAGGCTGACACCCTCGGTCTGTCCGCTCAGCGTATAGATTGCGCGGCATGCGTAAGGATACTCGGTTTTGCAGGATACGTGCACCGCCTTGCCCTGCACACACAGGTCAGCCTCGGACTCTGTCATGTACGGCACGACAATTGTGCTTCCATTAATCATATACGCGTAGCGCGCGCACGCGGAAAGGCCCTCTCCACCGCGCATCGAGCAGCACCACCATGCCTCATAGCAATGTGCACCGAGTACGCCGTCCACAGCGCAGGTATCACAGCCAAAGCCACCGTTTCCGCGCTGGGTACGCAGCATGCCGTTATACAGAATGCGTCCAATCACGGGCAGATATCGCTGATCTCCCGTTGCCGCATACAGCTGCGCTGCCACCATAAAGGAATCCACCACCGCGCAGGGCTCGGTCCACTCGGGTCTGCCGAACCAGTTTTGATTTTCGTAATTGACCGTCATGCCATGCGCCAGATACAGGTCAAAAATACGCACGGCTGCGCTCAGATATGCCTCGTTGCCGCACTCGAAATACATGCGCAGAATGCCGCGCGTAGCGGTCAGCGTTGCGTGCGTTTGCAGCTGCATACCCACAGGGTCAAGAGAGAGGAATTTTTCGATCATTTCCTCCAGCATTTCGCCAAGCGCTTGCTTGATCGGAGAATCGGGCAAGGTGCAGTAGGCATGAGAAAGACCGTCCAGCGGAATGTACGCACAACCCGTATCGGTAGAGAGATGCCATTTGCCCGTAGTGGAGAACACGTGCCCCGACATCTCACCGCCGCCTGTACGAAGCGCAGGGTCAATGGGGTACTCGCGATAGGTCTCGCGCAAGGGTAAGAACAGATTGGCAACCACGCCCTCGATCAAAAACAGCGTGACGTCCAGTTTTCTGTATTCATAATAGGAACAGAGCGCGCGCAACAGCCAGCCGTGACCCGAAAGCTGCTGTTCATCCGCTTCGGGATGCGGCAACACGCGGCCAAGATAGCCCTTTCCATTCAGTGCCTTTGCCAGAATCTCCATGGACGCATCCAAAGCGGCAGGCTCGCGCCCGGTCGCCATGGCGGTCAAGGTCTGCGAGAGCATGGCTCTGCCCTCCCAGTCACCGGGCCAGGTGTCGATGGATTGACTTTCAAATACCAGCGGAGGCAGATACATGTCGCTCTCAAGGCGCGTGATCTGTCGCGCAAGTCTTTCCGCAAGCGCACCGGTGTGGCGCACGTCAGCAGCGGATGCAAATTGCAATACCGTGTGTTTCATAGCATTTCTCCTTTATTTATCAAGGGTTTTTACGATTTCCATCGGCGTGTGCACAACGTATGTCGCGCCCGCGCGTATAAGCTCGTCCTCGCTGCCATAACCAAAGGTTACACCCAAGGTGTCCATGCCGTGCGCAGCACCGCCCAGCACATCATGCTCACGGTCACCGATCATGATGCAATCGCTCACGTCGGGGTTTTCCAAAAGCATCAGCGCACGCTCGACCACCTCAGCCTTTTTGGTGCGCGTGCCGTCCATATTGCTGCCCGCCACGGCGGTAAAATATTGCATCAGATCAAAATGCTCCAAAATTTGCTTTGCGTAAATCTCGGGCTTGGAGGTGGCAAGGCAAATTTTCACGCCGCTTGCCTGCAAAGCAGCCAAGCACTCGCGAATGCCGTCATATACCCCGTTTTCAAAAATGCCCTTGACCGCATAATACTCGCGATAATAATCCACAGCACGCATGGCATCCTCGCGGGAAAAGCCGTAATAAACTTCAAAGGACTCGTGCAAGGGAGGCCCGATAAAGCAGAACAGCTCGCTGCGGTTTTCGACAACGATGCCGAACTTTGCAAGCGCGTACTGCACCGATTTGGTAATGCCCTCGCCCGGGTCGGTCAGCGTGCCGTCCAGGTCAAAAAGCGCGTATTTGTAGCCGCTCATACGCTTGCCTCCTGCGCCCGACGCCACTCGATGAACTCCTCGTACGTGCCGGGACGATCGCACCAAGTGCCGTCCTCACGGATCTCAATGATGCGATTTGCCACGGTATTGACCAGTTCATAGTCATGAGAACTAAACAATACGTTACATTTGAAATCAACAAGCCCATCATTGACCGCAGAAATCGACTCCAAGTCGAGATGGTCGGTGGGTTGATCGACTACCAGACAGTTCGAGCCGAACATCATCATGCGCGAGTACATGCATCTTGCCTTCTCGCCACCCGAGAGCACCTCAACGCTCTTGTACACGGCATCACCCGAGAACAGCATTCTGCCAAGGAAGCCGCGCAAGTAGCTCTCGGTCTGATCCTTGGAGTACTGACGCATCCAATCCAAAATGTTTTCCTTGTGGCCGTTGAAGTACGCGCCGTTATCGTGCGGATAGTAGGAGGTGGTAATGCTGACGCCCCACTTGAAGCTGCCGCTGTCTGCCTGCTCTTCTTCCATGAGTACACGGAAGAGCGCAGTGATCGCCATTTCGTTGCCCACGAACGCGATCTTGTCACCCTTGCCCACCATGAAGGAAAGATCCTTGAACAGCGCCTGCCCGTTCTGGGATTTGGTCAGCTCCTTGACGTGCAGGATGTCCTTGCCGGGCTCCCTGTCGGGCGTGAAGCCGATAAAGGGATAGCGGCGCGAGGACACGGGCAGCTCGTAAACCGTCAGCTTGTCAAGCAGCTTGCGACGCGAGGTTGCCTGACGCGACTTGGACTTGTTTGCCGAGAAGCGAGAGATAAATGCCTGCAGCTCGGCAATCTTTTCCTCAGCGCGCTTGTTCTGCGCCTTGAGCATTTTTTGCATGAGCTGCGAGGACTCGTACCAGAACTCGTAGTTACCAACGAACATGCGGATCGCACCGTAGTCAATGTCCACAATGTTGGTGCATACGTCGTTTAAGAAGTGACGGTCGTGCGAGACCACCAGTACCGTGCCGAAATAGTCGGCAAGGAAATCCTCCAGCCACATTACGGCATCAAGGTCAAGACCGTTGGTAGGCTCGTCGAGCAGAATGATGTCGGGATTGCCGAACAGCGCTTGCGCCAAGAGAATCTTGATCTTGTCCTTTTCGTGCATGTCCGCCATGCTCTCCCACAAGCAGGACTCGTCAAGTCCTAAGCCCTGCAAAAGCTTGGAGGCATCGGATTCGCTCTCCCAACCGCCAAGCTCTGCATATTCTGCTTCAAGCTCGGAGGCGCGCACACCGTCCTCGTCCGAAAAGTCCTCCTTTTCGTAAATGGCGTCCTTTTCCTTCCAGACGTCATACAGACGGCGATTGCCCATAATGACCGTGTCAAGCACGGTGTAGGCGTCATAGGCAAAGTGGTCCTGCCCCAGTACCGACATACGCGCATCGGGCGCAATGCTGACGTCACCGTGCGTGGGCTCCAGCGTGCCGCAGAGCAGCTTGAGAAAAGTGGATTTACCAGCACCGTTCGCACCGATGACACCGTAGCAGTTGCCGGCAGTAAATTTCAGATTGACGTCCTTGAAGAGCACCTGACCGCCAAACTGAAAGGAAAGATTGTTAACTGTAATCATTGTATTTGTTTTCCTCGTTTTTCATAATCATAATCCATTCTATTATAACAGATTTTTCCCAAAAGGTCAAGAGGTAAAGTTGCCCCACACAGACAACTCCATCATGAAAAGTTTTGATCGAGCTTTTTCAAAAGCTCGCAGGTTCCAAGGGCAGAGCCATTGGTCGCGCTCCGCAGAGCGCGAAACCTCTCCAACGGCATTTCTTTGGTTCTTTCTTTGTGCCTACTTGCTCAAAGAAAGAACGCAAACGGTTTCCGCACATACCCCTCAACGGTTGTCCGCTCGGGGGTCGATACCGGTGCTGTGCGCCGGCGGGAGGATGCTATCCTCCCCTACAAAAAAACGGTGTTAGTCTATCGACACCCACACGGACAACTCCATCATGAAAAGTTTTGATCGAGCTTGTTCAAAAGCTCGCAGGTTCCAAGGGCAGAGCCCTTGGTCGCGCTCCGCAGAGCGCGAAACCTCTCCAACGGCATTTCTTTGGTTCTTTCTTTGTGCCTACTTGCTCAAAGAAAGAACGGAAACGGTTTCCGCACATACCCCTCAACGGTTGTCCGCTCGGGTGTCGATACCTGTGCTGTGCGCCGGCGGGAGGATGCTATCCTCCCCTACAAGAAATAGGGATGGTTTGCCGATACCCCAACGGACAACCAATCTCCTTGCGGACGGGCGGATATGCAAATCCGCCCCTACAGATGTTTGTTTGGGCAGGGTGGGCGATTCATGAATCGCCCCTACGTTGAAAATAAAAGGAACAGAGTGAGTTTGCTCACCTTTCACCCCAACGGGCAACCGCCCCAACGTTTGTAGGGGAGGCTATTAGCCTCCCGCCGGCGCACAGCACCGGTATCGACACCCAAACGGACAACCAATCTCCTTACTTGCGGGAGGATGCTATCCTCCCCTACAAAAAAACGGTGTTAGTCTATCGACACCCAAACGGGCAACCAATCCCAATACCGGCGGGCGATCACTGATCGCCCCTACGTTCGTACAAAACGGAAACGCTTTCCTCACATCAAATCCAACAGGAAAAATGAAATCTGCCTACGGCAGATGAAATCCACTTTCGCGGATGAAATCGCTGCGCGATGAAATCCACTTTCGTGGATGAGATTGCTGCGCGATGAAATCCACCTGCGGTGGGCGAGAAGCCTACGCCCTGCGGTGGGAGCAAGTCCGCCTCTTTGCCAAATATTTCACAAATTTCGCGATTATTTTGCCAAAAGCCCTTGACAAGGGAGTGTGCATTTGATATAATGATGCCAAATTTTCAAAGGCTATGACAAAGACGGGACGGAAGTCGGTCGGCACAGAGAAGCGGCGTTTGGTGAGAGCCGCAGCGACAGTTTCCATGTTCCCCATCACTTTCGAGCCGGTCGTTCGATACGTAGGACGGCACGATGCGACGCCGCGTTAGTGCGTACGGGGGTCAAGTGCCCCGCTGAGTGACACCCTTACGGTGTAATTTGAGTGGTACCGCGAACATTTTTATGTCCGCCTCAAAGCGATTTTGAGGCGGACTGTATTTTTTGTCCGAAAGGAGAAAATAGACAATGGAACAAAAGCAAGTTAACACAACCCTGCTTGACATCGCCAGCCGTATCCGCGGCATGCGCGAGATCATGGGCTATTCGACCGAGAAAATGGCAAGCATGACCGAGGTCACGCATGCGCAATATTTGGCTTATGAGTCAGGCTCGGAGGATTTCCCTTTTACGTTTTTACATAAGTGCTCCAAGTGCTTTGGCATCGAGCTGACCGAGCTGATGGAGGGTCGCAGTGCGCACCTTTCGTCTTATACAGTTACGCGTCGCGGCGAGGGTCAGATCACGGTTGAGGACGACGGCATTGAGATCCGTAACCTCGCTCCCCTGTTCGCACAAAAGATCGCCGAGCCCAACTGGGTAAAGTACGAATACTCCGAGGAGCTGCAGAATAAGCCCATTCACCTCTCCAGCCACTCGGGTCAGGAGTTCGACTACATCATCGAGGGCGCGCTTAAGGTGCAGGTGGGTGACCACATCGAAGTGCTGCACGAGGGCGATTGCATTTACTATAACTCCTCCACCCCCCACGGTATGATCGCAGTAGGCGGCAAGCCCTGTACCTTCTGCGCGGTAGTCCTGCCCGGTGAGCGTCTTGACGAAACCACCGTGGCACAGACCCTGCGCCCCGGCACCAAGCTTGGCAAGCTGCTTTGCGAAAAGTTCATTCACGTGGTCGAAAATGCCAACGGCACACCCGCCAAAATCACCTTTGAGGGTGAGGAAAAGTTCAACTTTGCCTTTGACATCGTGGACGCAATCGCGGACGAGCACCCCGACAAGCTTGCATTCTTGCACCTTGACAAATATAAGAACGAGCGCCGCTTCACCTTCAAGGACGTCAAGCGCGCCTCTTCCCAGTGTGCCAACTACTTCAAATCTCTTGGCATCAAGAGAGGCGACCGCGTCATGCTGGTACTCAAGCGTCACTATCAGTTCTGGTTTGCCATCCTTGGCTTGCACAAGCTGGGTGCGGTAGCCATTCCCGCCACCAATCAGCTGCAGGAGCACGATTTCACCTACCGCTTCAAGGCAGCAGGCGTTTCTGCCATTGTGTGCACCGCGGACGGCGACGTTTCGCATCAGGTAGACCTGGCAGCAGCCGAATCTCCCACGCTGACCACCAAGATTATGGTCGGCGGCAAGCGCGAGGGCTGGCACGATTTCGATAACGAATATTCGCTCTACACAGGCAAGTACCCTCGCACCGCCGATGCCCCCTCGGGAAGCGACCCCATGCTGATGTTCTTTACCTCGGGCACAACGGGCTATCCCAAGATTGCCGAGCACAACTTCAAGTACCCTCTGGGTCACTATATCACCGCAAAATACTGGCACGGCGTGAACCCCGACGGCTTGCATTTCACCATCTCCGAAACAGGCTGGGGCAAGAGCCTTTGGGGTAAGCTGTACGGTCAGTGGCTGTGTGAAGCCCCCGTATTCGTGTATGACTTCGACCGCTTTGACGCTGCCGATCTGCTTCCCATGTTTGCAAAATACAACATCACCACCTTCTGTGCTCCCCCCACCATGTACCGCATGATGATCAAGCAGGACCTGACCAAGTACGATCTGTCCAGCATCGAGAACGCGACCATTGCGGGCGAGGCACTCAACCCCGAGGTGTTCCGTCAGTTCGAGCGCATTACAGGACTCAAGCTCATGGAGGGCTTCGGTCAGACCGAAACCACCCTAGCAATCTGCAACTTCCGCGGCGACCCGCACAAGCTGGGTTCGATGGGCAAGCCCGTACCGCTTTACGACATCCTGCTGCTTGATGCAGATGGCAACGAGGTCGGCACGGGTGAGAACGGCGAGATCTGTATCCGCACGTCCGATGCCGTTCCCTGCGGTCTGTTCAACGGCTACTACCTCGCATCCGACAAAACCGCCGAGGTATGGCACGACGGCTATTACCACACGGGCGACGTGGCATGGCGCGATGAGGACGGCTATTACTGGTACGTCGGTCGCGTGGATGACGTCATCAAGTCCTCGGGCTACCGCATCGGTCCCTTCGAGATCGAAAGCGTCATTATGGAGCTGCCTTACGTGCTGGAATGCGGCGTCAGCGCTTCTCCCGACGAGATCCGCGGACAGGTGGTCAAGGCAAGCGTGGTGCTGACCAAGGGCACCGTTCCCTCAGACGAGCTCAAGAAGGAAATTCAGGAGTACGTCAAGACGCGCACAGCTCCCTACAAATACCCGCGTATCGTGGTCTTTGCGGATGAGCTGCCCAAAACCATCAGCGGTAAAATTATACGAAACAAGCTTTGATTTTCGGGGAGATTTTTTGCAAGTTGGACAAACGAAACTTGCAAGAACCCCTTGACACAAAACCCCTATTATGATATAATTATAGGTAATTTCTTAAAAGGCGATGACGAAAAATTCGCAGGGAAATTTCATTTGCAGAGAGTCGGCGGACGGTGCGAGCCGACAATGAAAGCCATGCGATCTGATTTCTGAGCCGAGGGAAGAAAGCGCGTGTCGGATTTGTTACCGACACAGCAAGTAGACCCCTCCGTGCAGCCGCGTTAAGGCGTGGATGATAGCACTGCAATTCATCCGTAAAGTGGCGCATTTGCGCAATTTGAGTGGTACCGCGGACATTGACCATGCCCGTCTCAAGTCAGCTTGAGACGGGCACGCTTTTTCTCGCGGCAACCCTACCAAAAAAGGAGAGAACAACTACCATGAGCAATTTAACGGGACTTGAACAAAAGATCATCGAAATGGCGGCGCGTATTCGCGAGCTGCGTGAAATCGAGGGTCTGAGTGTTTCCTATATGGCAAATGCCGCAGGCGTGAGCACCGAGGAATACCTCGATTGCGAGGCGGGTAAGCGCGACCTCAACTTCGCCTTTATCTACCGCTGCGCACAAGCCCTGCGCGTGGACGTAACCGAGATCATTGAGGGTTCTGCCCCCAGATTGCAGACCTATACGCTGACGCGCCGCGGTGCGGGTCAGAAGATCGAGCAGGCGCACGGCATGAACTACTACAACATGGCGTATACCTTCAAGAGCAGAATTGCAGAGCCGCTGTTCGTACGCGCCACCTATAGCGCAGAGGCAGAGAACGCGCCCATCGCGGTCACCAGCCACCAGGGTCAGGAGTGCGATATCGTCATCGACGGCAGACTTAAGGTGCAGATCGGTGAGCACGTAGAGATCCTGAGCGCAGGCGACACCATTTATTACGACTCGTCCATTCCGCACGGCATGGTTGCCGTAGGCGGCAAGGACTGTACCTTCTACGCTATCGTGCTTGACCCCGATGCTGCCGAGCAGATCAAGGCGGTTGAGACGGGTGCAGCTCCCACGATTGCGGTACGCGACGATCAAAAGCGCGTATGGCAGAACTTCGTGGACGTCAAGGAAAGCACGCAGGGTGTGCTTGAGTCGCTGTCCTTTAAGAATACCGATCACTTTAACTTTGCATACGATATCATCGACACGCTGGGCCGCGAAAAGCCCGATAAGCTTGCCATGCTGCACATTGCGGGCGACATGACCGAGCGCCGCTTCAGCTTTGGCGATATCAAGCGCGCTTCTTCGCAGTGTGCCAACTACTTCAAGTCGCTTGGCATCAAGAGAGGCGACCGCGTCATGCTGATCTGCAAGCGTCACTACCAGTTCTGGTTCTCGATGCTGGCGCTGCACAAGATCGGCGCAGTGGCAATCCCCGCCTCCAACCAGCTGCAGGAGCATGACCTTTCCTACCGCTTTGGCGCGGCAGGCATCAGCGCCAACATGTGTACGGCAGACGGTGACGTTGCCCGTCAGGTTGAGCTTGCCGAGCAGGGCTGCCCCACGCTGACCGCCAAGATTCTGATCCGAGGCAAGAGAGAGGGCTGGCGCGACTTTGACGCAGAATACTCGCTGTTCAGCGGCAAATGGGAAAGAGACGAAAACTCGCCCGGCGCCAACGATCTGATGCTGATGTTCTTTACC
>JAZOLE010000170.1:0-5899 GCA_045652835.1 Eubacteriales bacterium
GGCTCCTTTAGCCAAAGAAAGACAGAGGTGCAAAAGCACCTCTGTCTTTCTTTTGGGGTATTGCCCTGCTCTATTACAGCAGGCTCAGATACAGCGCCTTGATCTCCTCAACGCTGGTCTCGCGGGGATTACCGGGACGGCAAGCATCTGCGTAAGCAGACTCTGCAAGGAAGTCAACGTCCTCGGGCTTGACAATATCCTTGAGATCTGCGGGAATGCCAACGTCCAGAGAAAGCTGCTTTACTGCGCCGATGGCAGCAGCTCTTGCCTCGTCAAGGGTCATGTCTGCAACGCCCTTAACGCCCATAGCAACAGCGATGTCTCTGTACTTCTCACCGGTAGCGGGAGCGTTGTACTCCATAACGGTGGGCAGGATGATAGCGTTTGCAACGCCGTGAGGGGTATCGTACAGTGCGCCCAGGGGGTGAGCCATGGAGTGCACGATGCCAAGACCTACGTTGGAGAAGCCCATGCCTGCGATATACTGGCCAAGTGCCATGCCCTCGCGGCCCTCATCGGTATTTGCAACTGCGCCGCGCAGGTGCTTTGCGATCAGCTCGATTGCCTTGATGTGGAACATGTCGCTCATTTCCCAAGCAGCGCCGGTAATGTAGCCCTCAATTGCGTGGGTCAGTGCGTCCATACCGGTCGCAGCGGTCAGACCCTTGGGCATAGTTGCGGTCATGTCGGGGCCAACAACTGCAACTACGGGAATATCGTGCACGTCTACGCAAACCATCTTGCGGTTTTTCTGTGCGTCGGTGATAACGTAGTTGATGGTAACCTCTGCAGCGGTACCTGCGGTGGTGGGTACTGCAATGATGGGAGTGCACTTGTTCTTGGTGGGTGCTACGCCCTCAAGGCTTCTGACGTCTGCAAACTCGGGGTTTTCCATGATAATGCCGATTGCCTTTGCGGTGTCCATAGAGGAACCGCCGCCGATTGCTACGATGCAGTCAGCGCCGCTTGCCTTGCATGCAGCTACGCCGCTCTGTACGTTTTCAATGGTGGGATTGGGCTTAATGTCGCTGAAAATATCGTATGCAATATTTGCAGCGTCCAGCACGTCGGTCACCTTCTTCGTAACACCGAACTTGATCAGATCGGGGTCGGAGCAAACCAGTGCCTTTTTGTAACCTCTTGCCTGGATCTCGGTTGCGATTTCAGCAATCGCGCCCTTGCCGTGATAGCTGGTCTCGTTGAGAACAAATCTGTTAGCCATGTCTAAATCTCCTTATCATTATTACTATTACTTTAACAGCGAAATTGCATCGCTGATATTTTTCTCAAGTGCCTCTTTGCCGTATTTATCGACCTCAGCCTTGTTCTTCTCTCCGTGGGTCAGACAGCCTGCGCCACCGATACAGCCACCGATACAAGCCATACCCTCGATAAAGTTGCCGTCAAGCACGCCCTTATTCAACTTGAGAAGTGCCATACGGCAGGCTTCAATACCGTCGCAAACCACGGGCTTGATCTCAAAGTCGATATTCTGCTCCTTCATTGCCTGCGCTGCTGCATCGGTCAAGCCGCCGCTACGGGCAAAAATTCTGCCATAGTAGGATGCGTTATCCAGCACGCCCTCTTCAAAGGTAGAAAGATCGAAGTCGCGGCTGTCAAAGAGTGCCTGCAGCTCCTCAAAGGTGAGCACGGTATCCACCCAAGGCTTGACTTCCTCAAGCTGTGCCTCTGCCTTTTTCGCAGTACACGGACCAATGAAGATAACCTTTGCATTGGGAGTGGTTTCCTTAATGTATTTCGCCAAAACTGCCATGGGCGACATATTGTGCGAAATATGCTCTACGAGATTGGGGAATGCGGACTTGATGTACTGCACGAATGCAGGACAGCAGGAGCTTGTGAGAAGGCCCTTTTCGGAAAGCTCTTTTGCCTCTGCCATAGCCACCATATCTGCACCGAGTGCTGCCTCGATAACGTCATGGAAACCGAGCTGCTTCAAGCCGGTGATTACCTGCCCAAGCTTTGCATAAGAGAACTGGCTGGAGATCGAAGGAGCAACCACGGCATACACTCTATAGTTGCCGCCGCGCGTATTTCTCTCGCTCTTCTTGAGGATATCGATGGCATTGACCATATAAGACTTGTCCATAATTGCACCAAACGGACACTGATATACACACGCGCCGCACTGAATGCACTTGGAATTATCGATCTTTGCAGCCTTATCCTCATTCATGGAAATTGCCTTGACCTTACAAGCGTTCTGGCAAGGACGCTTACGGCTGACGATCGCGCTGAAGGGGCAAACCTTGGCGCACGCGCCGCACTCCTTACATTTGGACTTATCGATATGGGCTACGTGGTCGCGATCAAAGGAGATCGCGCCGAACTTACAAACGTCCTCGCAGCGGTGTGCAAGACAGCCGCGGCAAGCATTGGTGACTTCAAAGCCACCTACGGGACACTCGTCGCAGGCGATATCAATTACCTCAATGACGTTGGGGTTATCCTTATCGCCGCCCATGGCGATCTTGACTCTTTCGCCTAAGATCGCGCGCTCCTTATAAACGCAGCAGCGCATGGTGGGCTGCTTGCCGGGAGCCAGCTTCTTGGGAATATCCATCATATTCTCCAAAAGCTTATCCTCCCACGCAAGGCGTGCAACCTCGCGCAGGACTTTGTATTTCAAATGCTGTACCTTTGTATCAAATTTACGCATTTTTACCTCCTTAGAAATAGCTGACCTTGATTCTCTTACCCATCTTTTTCAGACAAACCGAAAGTTCCTCAACAAGATTCATTTTAATGTTGAAGTTGATGGGCAGATCAGGGTTCTGGTGCGCGGGATTGACAGCTCTGCCAACGTAGAAATTGATATCGGTTGCCTCTTCAAACAGCAGTCTGCTGATCATCGAAGCACCGTCCCGCTTGAA
Organism: Eubacteriales bacterium; assembly: GCA_045652835.1. GTDB lineage: Bacteria > Bacillota > Clostridia > Oscillospirales > CAG-272 > SVQP01. Next base: position 2,895 of record JAZOLE010000170.1, read on the forward strand.
ATTCCACTCCTCGTACAGCTGATTATCGCCCAGGTAATCCTTTGCGTACTGAATGACCCTGTTCATTGTGATAACACCCTCGGTTACAAGATCAACGCCTTCAATATGTGCAATGGGAGGGATATCGCTTTGCTCAAAGTTGAGGCTGACCCTGACAGGCTTGCCCAAAAACTTGGATGCAATGGACGAGGTGGTACCGCCGCAGATAATGTGCTTTCCCTCTTTGGAGAAGAACAGCGACATCATGCGGTTTGCATCGTCACGGTTGGAGGGAGGGCCGAACAGAATGTTCATAGGCTCTCTCTTACGGATCTTGATCACGCAAGCGGTGGTGTCATCTCCGGGCTTATGTCCGTAAAGATTGTCGCACTCCTCTACTAACATAGTAGAAAGATTTTTTGCCGTATAGCCGCCTGCAACCAGTGCCTGCATAAAGCCTGCGATGTCTTCCCTCTTCCAGCCGAAGTTATATTTACCGCCCATGCCCGCGTGAGGACAGCCGTCACTCATAGCGATAAACACGTCATTCTCGCGCAGATGGATCACCGATTTATAAATCTTTTTGCCGCCGATGTTCATCTCGGTCTTGGGATAATCGTACACCGCAAAATCTCTGATAACGATTACGTGCGGATTGTCATACTGAATGATCTCGGCAATCTCGTTGTTTTGGAGATGGATGATGGTAAAGGTGGAGTATGCCACGCCGCGCACCGAGCATACGGGCAGGGTTGCCGCGATGGTGGAAACGCACTCCTCGATAGGAAGTCCTGCAGCCATCATGGTAGAGATGATCTTGGAGGTGAGCGTGGACAAAATGCTTGCCTTTACACCCGAGCCAAGACCGTCCGCCAGCACGATGACTGTGGAGTTCTCGTTTTGCTCCACGATATCTACGTGGTCGCCGCAAAGCTCCTCGCCGACGTGATTGATGCTTTTATAGCCAATGTCTGCACACAAATCATTCATCGCCGATAGACTCCTTTAATTTGGTCAGCGCGATCTTGGTCTCCGCAGCCGTTTCGCCAAGCAACGACGCGATCTCCTGTACGATACGCATCTGCTTTTCAACCACGCTGTCGGCAACCTCAACCGTCTGCTTATTGATTTTAGCCTTCTTTTCTCTGTCGGCTTCCTCGTCCGTAATGTCACGCATAATACCGATCAGTACGCGGGAGTCGGGGTCATAAACCACGGTCTGCTCCACGTATTTCTTGTATTCCGCAAGATAAGTACGCTGATCTCTTACCGTTCTGCCGGTATTTCTGACCTGCAGGAACACACCGGGATCCAGAATACGGATCACAGGCTCGCCAAGCACGTCCGAAGACGAGCGGATGTTCATGATCTTGCGCGCAGCGTTGTTGATCTGCTGCACCTCAAGGTTTTCGTTGAGCACGATCAAGCCGTTGGGAATGTTCTTGACAATGGTATCGGAGAAGCTCTCTGCCTTATCCTTGAGGAACGGCATGCACATCGAGCTTTCCGCCTTGCCCTGAATGATGGCGATTGCCTTTTCACGGCAGGAATTATAGCCGCAAGAGCCGCAGTTGAGCTCATCTGCAGGCTTGAACTTGCCCATCTGGCGAAGCACGCTCATGATCTCGCTCTCGGAAGGCTGTGCCAGCTTATGCGCGATCATGGAGAAGTTCTTTTTCAGCGTCATGGGAGAGGGCTGCTCTACCTCGAAATCACGCTCGCCTGCGTAATCCGCGATGGTGATGAAATCCTTGATGGGAGAGGTGCTGTGGTACTTCTCCATAACGGGGCCGCCAATGCAGCTGCCCACACATGCGGACATTTCGATAAAGCACTTATGGATCTTACCGCTCTCAATATCCTTGAGCGCAGCAATGCAGTTTTCTACGCCGTCAAGCGCCACGTAGGTATATCCCGGGATATCCTTTGCCATGGTCTTGAGTACACCGCCTGTTGTCGGGAAAAAGCGAGCACGGCTTTCGGGAGTGTTGTCCACTTGCTTTTGAAGCTCGATCTTCTCTGCCTTGAGCCAGTTGGTCAGCTCCTCAAAGGTCAGCACTGCGTCAACAATGCCCTCGTAGTACTCTGCCTCGTCCTTTTTGGCAACGCAAGGACCGATAAAGACAGTTTTAGCATCCGGATGTCTTTTCTTGATATCCGCGCAGTGCGCCTGCATGGGAGACATGACGTCTGCCAGATATTCCAGTGCCGAGGGGAAATATTTTTGAATGAGCAGGTTAACCGAGTGGCAGCAGGAGGTGATAATGATATCTCTCTGCTCTTGGCGCAGCATACGCTCATATTCGTTTTTGACAATGGTTGCACCGATAGCTGTCTCCTCCACGTCTGCAAAGCCGAGCTTTTTCAGCGCTGCACGCATGGAATCAATGCCAACGCCCTCGTAGTTTGCAATAAACGAAGGAGCAAGGCTGACATATACAGGGCTACCGCTTTGCAGCAGCACGCGCGCCTTTTCAGTGCCGTCCACAATCTCTTTTGCATTTTGCGGACAAACAACAAAACAATGACCGCACAAAATGCACTCATTGCCAATGATATGTGCTTGGTTTCCCGAAAAGCGAATTGCCTTTACAGGACAGTGACGGATACACTTATAGCAGTTTTTGCAGTTGGATTTTTTTAGTGTCAAGCAATTTGCCATAGTGGTCACTTCCTTTCGTTTTCTATAACATCAAGTATATTTTTCTTGAAAAATTCTCTGAAATTTTCTCTCGTCACGCCTACGTGAACGTCATCGTTTACCTGCACGGTAACACCGATGCGGTTGCACTTTCCGATACAAAAGCTACCGGAAAGCACGACCTCATCCTCAATATGATGTTCCTCTATGGCTTTTTCAAAAAGCTCTACAATATCCTGCGAGCCCTTGAGATGGCAAGACGAGCCAACACAAACCTGAACGAATAACATATCCTTATACCTTTGCGAGAACTTCTTTAGCGAAGAACTCCCCTACGCTCTCGGGAGTAACAGAGTGGAAGGAGTCATTGACCGTTACGCATACG
>JAZOLE010000171.1:0-11034 GCA_045652835.1 Eubacteriales bacterium
AATCGAATCTGATTCTGCGTTTTCTGCCGTCTTTCATCACCAAGTGAAAAATCGTATAACCACCTAATCCGCCAATCTCAAATTTTTCACTCACAGAGGAGTATTTGGATAGTTCAACATCTATATCCTCAAACAGGAACATCTCTCCTTTACCAAAAGGCAAGCGATGATAAACGTATTGGTCCTCTTGAATTTCAAAGCTATAATGACTCCACAACCATTGTACCGATATACTGATATGTATGAAAACCAGCATAGAAATCAGCAATTTAAAAGCGCTATCGACTGTTTCCACATCATATATCAGATTTTTTTTGACATATACCAACATTGTGAGAACAAATACGACGAATGCACCGCACCACCAAGCAAAGTAAAGGTAAAAATTTGCAATATGGACGCTGCGCTTATTTTTTCTCTTAAGCAGCACATACACAGAATATAGTGTTACAAGAAGCATTACGATCAGTGAAATGTCTGTGAATTTCATCAGAGCGTTAAAAAGCTGTTCAGTCATTGTTCCTCCAAGTTAAAGTCCCAATACTCCTCCTGTGGTAAGGCTAATCGTGTAACAGGGGACGGATCTCTGTTACATTGTTTTCCATAGCAATAAAAGGAATTGTTCATATTGCGCGTAACAGGGGACAGGCCCTTGTTACAGCGCAAATTTAGTCTTTTGTTGGGTTTGCTTGCCCGGCGGCGTAACAATGCTCCGTCCACCTGTTACGCGCGCGAAATTTACGTTGTCCTACACTCTTGAAATGATCCCAAAGCTCACTCCCGTCAATCGGCTGATTTGCCTGATTGACAAGCCCTCTTGCTTGAGAATCTTCAAACACTTGTTGCGCGTGGCAATGTCAAGTCGCTCCAAATCGCTCACGGTATGGCACCCAGAGCGCTTTTCGATAATCCGCCGTGCCTGCTCGTCAGTCACGCGCCGCTGTGCGATCTCGTCTGTGATATCTAGGCAATCTGCCTTTGCGGGTTGCGTATGCAGCTGCAAAAAATCGTTCGGAGTGATCAAGGCGAAAACGAAATCCTTGTCGATGACCTTTGAACCCGCAAAATACTCGGCAAAGCTGCTGTGCTTGTATTGCTCCACACGTTCGCATATACCCGCTTTGACGGGATTTTGATGGATATAGCACAGCACGGTCAGAAAGTACCGCTCATCTTTTACCGGTTCGCTTCTGAATCTATCCTGAAACAGATGCCCACTGCGCTCATATTTGGTGTTGAACCAATACACGTATCTTGTAGAAATACGCTTGACGATCTGTTCAAGCGGCTCGTTTTGTGCCTTGAGCAGCACGTGCACGTGATTGCCCATCAGACAATACGCGTACAGCTCAAATCCGCTGATCTGCTTGCATTCCGCTAAAATCTCAAGAAATCGTGCGCAGTCTTCCTCGTCCTCAAAGATCTGCTGACGGTTGACACCGCGCAGCATGACATGGTAGATTTTGCTTTCGCATTTTTCTCGCGCTTGTCTTGGCATGGTGCAACCTCGGCTTCGTTTTCTTCATTGTACCATATGATAGAAGCATTTGTCAAGTTTTTATATTGCGCATCGCTTGGCTGCCTTGGAAAATGCAGGAAGACGCAGCAAAATAAACGGTCTTCGGTATCTTTTGGAAATCATCACTTCCCTCTTGACAAACGCAGCTCGGTATGCTATACTACATTTAACAATTAAGTTAAATGTTAAGCAAAGGAGAGCATATGGGACTTCAACATACACTCAAGGCGTTGTCTGACCCGATCCGCAGAGAGATTCTGAATCTGCTCAAGGGCGGCAGATTGGCGGCGGGAGAGATTGCAGATCACTTTGACGTGACCGACGCTTCGATCTCCAGACACCTATCGGTGCTCAAGGAGGCAGAGCTGATTCGCGACAAGCGCGAGGGAAAGTTTATTTACTATGAGCTCAACGCATCGGTTTTGGAGGAAATTTTACTTTGGATCAAGGATTTGAAAGGAGAGAGCGACAATGATCAAACGAAATAAACTGACCATACTCATCACCTCGGTTGTAACGCTGCTCCCTGCTCTGCTCGGGCTGTTTGGCAGCAAGCTGCTGCCCGACAAGATCGTGCAATTCTGGGGACTTGACGTGCAGACCGACACAGGCGCAAATGCAGCAAGCATTTTCCTTTTGCTGCCGCTCATCATGCTTGCCGTGCATTGGTTTTGCATCATTCTCACAACCGTTATGGAAAAGAACAACCGGCAAAACAAGAAAATTGAAGCCTTGGTGCTGTGGATCACGCCCGTGATCTCGGTTTCCACCTGCGGCATTCTGCTTGCCACCGCATTCAGCGAGCAGGTCAACGTTACCGTCTTTATGTGGCTGCTTCTGGGCATTGGCATGATCGTGATCGGCAACTACTTGCCCAAGACCACGCGCAACCGCACCATGGGCATTAAGATCGCATGGACGCTTGCCAACGAGGACAACTGGTACGCCACGCACCGCTTTGCAGGCAAGGTATTCGTGGGCTGCGGCGTTGCTTGCATGCTCTCCATTCTGCTGCCCGGGGTCGTGCAGCCCTTTATGGTGGGTGGCTTGCTGATCGTGATGCTTGCACTGCCCGTCATCTACTCCTACCGCTTTTACAAAAAGCAGCTGGCAGACGGCAGCGCAACCAAGCAAGACTACGAGCAGGGGCTGGGCGATCTGTACAAAAGCCGCACGACAGCCGTGATCGCAACCGTCATCGTGATCGCATCGCTGGGCATCATCATGCCGCTGATCATGTTCTCGGGCAACGTGGAGATCATGGCAAACGAAACAGAGATCAGCATTGATGCCGACATGTGGAGCGACTACACCCTGCCCTATGACAAGATCGACAGCATTGAATACCGCGAGAGCAGCGTGGACGGACAAAGGATCAGCGGCGTGGGCTCGGCAAGGCTGCTGCTCGGCATTTTCCGCAACGCGGAATTCGGCAGCTACACCCGCTACACCTACACGGGCGACCTGCCCTGCATCGTGATCAAAACGGGCAGCCAAACCTTGGTCATCGGTACGGATAACGCGCAAGATACACAGGCGTTGTACAATGCCATCACAGAAAAAATCGGAGAATAAACACAGAAAAGGCACCCACATGGGTGCCTTTTGCATTGTATATCTCTTTACAAAAGCCTCAAGATGTGATAAAATAAAGTCGAAAAACAAATTCACGGGAGGCCCCGTATGCTTTTGACCAAAGATAAGGACTTTTACCGCTCGTTCTGGCGGCTGTTTTTCATGATCGTGCTGCAAAACGCGATCGTGCTCAGCGTCAACTTGGCGGATAATTTAATGATAGGCGGCTACAGCGAGACCGCGCTTTCGGGCGTGGCAGCCGTCAATTCCCTGCAATTTCTATTCCAACAGCTGACCATCGGCATTGGTGACGCGCTTGTCACCATGGGCAGCCAATACTGGGGACAGGGCCGCACCGCGCCCATCAAGCAGCTTGGCAAGGCTGCGGTGTGTGCGAGCGCGTTTCTGGGTATTTTGCTGTTCCTTTTGACCAGCCTGTTCCCCTATCAGATCTTAGGGCTGTTCTCGGACTCGGCAGAGATCATCGAGCAGGGCGTGCAGTACCTTTCCATCGTGCGCTGGACTTATCTTCTATTCGCATTGAGCACCACGCTGCTCGCGCTTTTGCGCACGGTTGAGATCGTGCGTATCTCCACCATCGTATCCGCTGCCGCGCTCCTCATCAACTGTTCGATCAACTATATGCTCATCGAGGGTAACCTCGGCGCACCCGAGCTTGGCGTGCGCGGTGCCGCAATCGGTACGCTGATCGCGCGTGCGGTCGAGCTTTGCATCATTCTCGGCTACTACGTGCTTGTGGATAAGCGTCTGCGCGTGCGCAAGGAAGATATTGTCAAGACCGACTTTTCGCTGTTTCGCGACTATTTCAAGCATTGCCGCTTTTTCGTCATGGTGTCCTTTATCTTCGGCAGCTCAGTCGCGCTGCAAAACGTCATTCTCGGCAACATGAGCGACAGCGCGATTGCCGCCAATTCGATTGCAAGCACGCTGTTCCAGATGCTCAAGGTCATGGCGGTGGGCGCGGCATCCGCAACTGCCATTATCATCGGCAAAACGGTAGGCAAGGGCGACATGCAAAAGCTGCGTGAATACGTCAAGACCTTCCAGTGCATCTTTTTGTGCATCAGCTTGATCACGGGCGTGACGCTTTTCATCATCCGCTCGTTTATTTTGGAATTTTACGATCTCTCCCCCGAAACCTACGCCACGGCAAAGAACTTTTTGCTGGTTCTTTGCATCACGGGTATGGGAACGGCATACCAGATGCCTGTCAACATCGGCATTGTCCGCGGCGGTGGAGACTCGCGCTTTGTATTTATCAATGACCTGATCAGCATTTGGGGCATCGTGCTGCCGCTGTCCTTCCTTGGCGCGTTTGTGTTCAAATGGGATCCCACCATCGTGCTGTTTTGCCTGAACAGCGACCAGATCTTCAAGTGCGCAGCCGCCGCCATCAAGTGCAACCGCTTTAAGTGGGCAAAGAAGCTGACGAGAGAAACCGCATAAGCGTAGGGGCGGATTCCATAACCGCCCGTGCAATATAAAAAAGAACAGCCCATGGGGCTGTTCTTTTTCTATGTAATTCAAGCGGTCTTTTGCGGCTTTTCCTTATACATGACAAGCGCAAGCAGCACGGCGCAAACGCCGGAAACGATTTTACCTACGATCATAGGCAGCACGTACGTGCCGTCAAACGCCATGGTAAACGCCAAATGCCCGCCCAGCGCAAACGCTGCCGACACGGCAAAGGCGGAATTGAGCACAGCACCCTTTTTGTCCATTTTCTCCATAGTGCCAAACGTGGAGGCGTTGGTCACCAGCGTACCGAGAAACGCGATTGCGGAAACACCGTTGATGCCGATCTTGGAGCCAATGGCGTTCAGCGGCTTATCGAGCACCTTGGCAAGCAGATACATCAGCGGCAAAGCACCCGAAAGCGTCACGCAGGCGTAGGCGCAAACCAGTGCGCCGTTTTCAAAAGAATCAAAATACGGACTGATCTCCACCCTAGTCAAAAACGTAAAGATCGCGCACACAAGTCCCACCAGCGAGATGACGCGCATGACCTGTCCCAACACGGCAAAGCACTTGATGCTGGCATTTTGGAAAAAGAGCAGCGCCAGGGTGATCAAGCCCCCGACGATAATCAAGGGCAGCAGGTTAAGAATAAGCGCCCCAAGAGGCACACGGCAGATCATCCCCGAAACCAAACAGCCCACGGGAATGGTGGCAATACCGCAAAGCATTCCCAAATACAACTGCGGATATTGCTCCTTGCGCACAAGCCCGAGCGAAAACGGCAGCGTAAACGAGATCACGCAGCCCATCATGGAGGACACGATAAAAGCATTGTAATTGCCCATCAGCGCACTTTTGCTCACACTTTGCGAAAGTGCCATACCGCCCATATCATTTGCCAGCAGCGAGGCGGGAATGATGGAAGGATCAATACCAAAAAGCGCATAAAATCCGTCAAAGAGCGGCGAGAGCCACACACCCACGGCAGGGGCTATGACGATCATGCCCAGCATGGAAAGCGTCATGGGGCAGAACAACAGAAACGCGCGCTCAAATTCCTTGCCCACGCCGATCTTATTGCCGATCAGCCAGTCAACTGCGCCCAGCGCAGAAAATATCAGTATGACGATCGTCAACACACTCATATTGCAACCTCCTGAAAACCGTCGTCGGTCAGAATCCATCTCGACTTGAAGCCTGCCGCCATCAGAAGCTCCCTTGCCTCGGCAAAGGAGCAATCCAAGAATGCCTTGTTATGGCAATCCGAGGTGATCATTGTGCCAAAGCCACAAGCGGCAAATTCCCGCAAAAGCTCCATCTGCGGATATGGATCGGTGCGGTAGCCGCGTGAGATCGCACCCGTGTTGACCTCAAAAAACGGGATCTTACCCTGCAGGGCGTGGATGGCATCCTTGCCGTAATCCAGATACGTCTTTGACGATGTGTCAATAAACTTTCCCGTTTGGTTATTCTTGGTCAAGAGGTCAAAATGCCCGATGATGTCGATATTTCCTTTTTCGGGCAATCTTGATACTGTTTCATAATATTGCTTGGCAAACTGCAATCCGTCACCGCCGAAATGATTTTGCACGTATGCAAGCGTTTCGGAAAGTCCGCGGTCAAAGCCAAGGATTTTACCGTCGATCTCCAAATAATGCACCGAGCCGATCAGATAGTCAAAGCCCTTGGTAGGCACGTCGGAATAAAACTCGTATTCCAAGCCGCAGAACACGTCGATCACACCGCGGTATTCCTGCTTGAGGCCAAGAATCTCCGCCTTATAGTCCGCCATCTGTTCAATGCGCATCTGATACGGATAATCCGAAAATGCCATATAGGTATGCTCCGAAAAGCCGATGCCCGTCATGCCCAGCGCAATCGCGCGCTGCACAAGCTCGCGCGGCGTGTCCTTGCCGTCCGCATAGATGGTATGCGTATGTAAATTCTGAACGTTCTCCATCCTAAAATCCTTTTCCCCTCCAACTCACAATATGCCATTATTTTAGCATATGCGCCCTGTAAAGTCAATAGTTGCAAAGGGATTTGGGCTTGCAATCGGCACGCATTTGTGATATAATCACGGTATCAATCACGCTCGGAGGAACATCATGCAATCAACCATCGCTTCACAGGCCCTTGCATACGTCAAGCAGATATTTGAAAGTGACTATAGCGGTCACGACTATTTTCACACGCTTCGCGTTTACAATATGGCAACGCATATTGCAGAGCGCGAGGGTGCGGACGTGCAGACCGTGCAGCTCGTCGCGCTTTTGCACGACGTGGACGATATCAAGCTCTCCCCTGCCACGCATCAAAACAAAGACAACGCACGCAGATTTTTGGCACAAAACGGTGTTGACGAGGTCAAAGCCGACGAGATCTGCCGCATGATCGGAGAAATCTCCTACGTGGGCAAGGACTCGGTCATACCCGCAACACCGGAAGGCAAATGCGCGCAGGATGCGGACCGTCTGGATGCTATTGGCGCGATTGGCATCGCACGCGCCTTTGCGTATGGCGGCAGCCACCAAAGGCTGATGCATCACCCCGATATTGCGCCCAAGACCAATATGACCGAAAAAGAATACCGCCAAAGCAACTCCACCACCGTCAATCATTTCTATGAAAAGCTGTTTTTGCTGACCGATATGATGAACACCGATACCGCCAAGCGCATCGCAAGGCAGCGCGAGCAATACATGCATGCGTTTATTGATGAATTCATGGCAGAATGGGATGGGGAAAAATAAAAATCGCGCTCGGTGGGAGCAAGCCCCCGATATGCATGCAATAAAGGACAGAGATTTTCACGTTCTCTGTCCTTTTCATTTATTCGCTTTTCAATTTTCCCTGCAACAGGCTGAGTGACAGCAAGGTCTGCGAAGGCAGATAGAACGCCCACGCGAGGTTAAAGCCGGGACGGATGATCTTGTAAAGCAGCGCATCAGGCGGAATGGGCAGGTATGCGTTGATCATGTCAAGCCCAATCACCGTATCGCAGCACAAAAACAGCAAAAAGCCGATTGCCAATATCGCGCGGCTGCGAAATCTCACGAATGCAAACACCACGTTGAGGATCAGCTGCACGTAGTAAAGCATGGACACCACCGCCAGCGCATCGGTGCTTTGCCCCAGCACGATTGCGGTCACGGCAACGATGACAGCCGAAAGCGCGATGCGCAAGATCAGCTGCACGCGCCGCTCACCCTGCCCTGCCAAAAGGTACAGTCGCGCGGCATAGGCGATCTGTGCGCACAGGAAAAACGCCATGGCGGGCAGCTGCACCATGGGCTGCGACCACACAAGAAAATAGTCGGCGCACACCGTGCACACCAGCGCCAATTGCGTAAAGGCGTATGCACAGCTCTTCTCGGCAAACGCCGCGCAAAACAGGCAGGCAAGAATGATCGCGCCAAATTGGCAAGCAACCACCACTCTACCCTCGGTCACCTGCAACGCCACGCCCAGCGCGATCTGCACGCATACGTATATCGCGGTCAAGAATATCCAAAACCGCTTGGATTTCAAGATTTTTTGCATAAGATACCTCTTTGGCTCGATAATGTTGTGATCGGCTGATCCACCTGTTCGCTTATTCCCCCGCCCCATTGGCGTGATAGAGATCATACGTGCTGCGGCGCATCAGGTCCTCCCAGGGGTATACGTCGGTATCGTGCCCCGTAAAGCAGATGACAAAGGGCTGAGCCGCGTACACGATGCCGATATCGTTGCTGAGTCCATCGTCCTCACCCGTTTTGTGCGCGATTTTGACGTTCTCGCCAAGCTTTCCGCCAAGCTTGTGCCCGATCTGCTGCTCGGAAAGCACCTCTATGGCATAGTCGCTGACCTCTTTACTGATAAACTCACCGCGATACAAGCGCTCCAGCAAAAGTCCCAGCTCTTTGGGGCTGATCGAGTTCTGCTTGCCTTGCGCGGCTGCCGCACGGTCAAACAGCTTGCGACGAATGCGCGTTTTGCAGAGGCCCATCTCTGCAAAGCCCTGCTCAATGGCTTCAAAGCCGCAAAGGCGGATGAGTCGATTGGTGGCAGTATTGTCCGACAGGCAAATCATCAGCCTGCACACGGTACGGATATCGGTTTCTATGCTGCCCGTGAACATATTCAGCGCGCCGCAGCTGGGCACCTTGTCGCTCTCCTCGGTCACAATGCGATCGTCCAGCGACAACGCTCCCCTCTCGCACTCTGCCAAAATGTGCAGAAACAGCGGGAATTTGATCACGCTCGCAGCACCGTAGATTTCCTCTTCTCGGATGCCGTATTCAAACCCCGTCACGAGGTTTTTGTAGTAAAAGCCAAGATGCCCCGGCATGGTGCTCATCTCTTGGCGAATGCTCTCCAGTACGTTCAGTTCGGTCATACGCTCACTCCCTCATTCTTTGATCTTCAACTGCAACGAGCCGTCTTTGTTTTCTTTTATGACCACCAATCGGTCAATATTTCTGAAGTATTGAATGTAGTCAAGCTGTACGCGATTTTTCTTTTGCGCATCGTTTTTTGCTTGTTTGAGCCTTACATGATAAGAATCCCATAAATTATATACCGTAAAATACGCATTGTTACGATTGTTTACGTATATCTGTATAATAGTAGCAGTATGCTTTCCCACTCCCGACAGCATTTCCTTTGGCATTTGGAAAACATTCTCTCTCTCTCCGCTTTCAAGATAGAACTGCTTTTTTTGATCCTTGCGGGCTCCAATATCATTGATCACCGCGATCAAAAACATAGAAATCATTCCCAAACCCGATACACTCCCTGCAAAGATCAGCAAAAATTGTTGGTTGATCACATCGGTCAGGCACAAAATTGCAAGTATACCGGTCACGGGTATTGCCAAATACGATCCAAAAAACGCAATGACCTCATATAACGTATATCGGTCAAAATGCTTGGGCTGAAAGTAGATCAGCTTGCAGATTCCTTTTTTCTCAATCAAAAAATGTGTTTCATACCAAAGAGAATACGATCGGTTTCCAATATTGCCCGATGCTTCTAATTGCCCTATCATCATACAGACGACAAGGCTGTATATCATTATAATGATTTCGTTCTTTTCCATATCGATCCATTTCCTCCATGGAATTTGACGGTTTATTTTCCCATGACCTCCGCGGTCTTTTGCAGCATTTGGCGAATCGGCAGCGAATAAGGACAGCGGCTCTCGCAAACGCCGCAGCCAATGCAATCGGAGGCGGTCTTGCTCAAGCTCTCATAGCGGCTCTTCGCCCAATCCTTGAGATCATAGCGGCTGTAATATCCCTCAAACAGAAATACGCCCGGGATATTGATGCCTGCCGCACAAGGTGCGCAATAATTGCACCTGCGGCAGAAGTTCGTACCAAGCTGCGCTCTGATGGCTTGTACCCTTTCCTGCTCCGCCTCGCTCAGCTCTGCCGTGTTGCCGACTGCCTGCACGTTTTGCGCGATCTCACACACGTCCGCCATACCGGGAATGATCACGGTCACGCTCGGATTGCTGACGATAAAACGCATCGCAATTTCCGCGTCGTCGATCGCACCGCCCGCCAAGGGCTTCATGCAAATAAAGCCGATATTTTTCTCTGCGCAGCGCGCGATCAGCTCCTCGCCCTGCGTTTCCACAATATTATAAGGGAACATAACGGTCTCCACCCACGGCAGCTCCAACACCCGCTCAAACAGCTCCACCGCGTGCAGCGTAATACCTATATGCCCGATCTTACCCGCTGCCTTAGCTTTGCACAGCGCCTTGAATGCACCGTCCGCAGCCATGACCGTTTCCAGATCCTTGGCACTTGGATTGTGCACCTGATAAAGATCAATATAATCCGTGTGAAGATTTTGCAGGCTGATCTCAATATCACGCGCCATTGCCTGCTCGGTGCGCGCCATGCTTTTGGTCGCCAGTACAAATTTTTCTCTGACGCCCTGCAGTGCATATCCCAAATACTCCTCGCTGACAGTATACCCGCGCGCGGTGTCAATAAAGTTCACGCCCTGTCTGATCAGCTCGTCAACAAGCACCTTCGTACCCTTTTCATCGATCTTTTGGATCGGAATGCCGCCAAATCCCAGGCGCGAAATTTGCAATCCCGTTTTTCCTAGTGTTTTCTATTCCATGCGATGTCCTCTTTTGAAAAATTTTTCGTCACGCTTCGGTTGATATGATCGCATACGCACCGCTTTTGAGTATACGCACAAGATCGTCATTGCTCCTAATGCGCTCCTTGGCGGCAATCCCCGAGCGTCCGACCGTCTCGGTGCCGTGTCCGTCAGAGCCGCCAATGCACGCAAGCCCCAATTCGTCCGCCAAGCGCTGTGCGCTGTCGTTCCATTCGGGGAAATTGCCCGCATTGTATACCTCAATGCCGTCAAGCTGATCTCAGCATGCCAGCGGGAACGGTCGGGTGATATAATGTCGATCGCGATACGGATGCGCCTGATAGACAAGCCCGCCC
>JAZOLE010000172.1:0-15775 GCA_045652835.1 Eubacteriales bacterium
CCGATGACGTGGTGATCCTTATAGAACTTGACGTTTTGGCGCAGCACGCCGAGATTGGGGAAGGGTGCTAAATAATACATAAAGTTGGTGGTATAGTCCCACACATAGAGATTGCTGCAGATCGCACTCCACTCCTCAATGTCCTTTTTGAACGCTGCATTACGTTCGCAGCTCTCATCGTCCAGCGCGTGACCGAAGCAGCACTCGATCGAGCACAGACGAATGATCACGTTGTCCGCAGGCTTGATGGTCTTGGGCGCTTGGCGCGTGTATCTGTACGCCAGCGTATCCACGTAAACGTTCGGGAATTCCTCCTTGATATCCCCCGCAATGCGGTTCACAAAGGTCAGAAGCGAGCCCATGGGCGTACCCTCGCGCTCGTCTATGGCGCTGCAGTTTGCGCATTGGCAGCCAAGGTGCTCAGCAGCAGAGTCGTTTTGCGAGACCGACACGATCTTGGCGTTGGGGTTGGCGCGCAGCCATGCCTTGACGTTTCCAAGCACCGTTTGGTACACGTTTTCGTCGGTCAGGCAGGGCTGCTTACCCACCTCGTGGGCTGTTCCCGTCAGCGAAGCCAACGTGTGCACAAAGCTGCCCGCATAGGAAATACCGCCCTCCATGTCCGCTACGTAGCCGCTGTTATCCTTGAGTTGGATGGAATGCTCCTGATCGTGGTCCATATCGTACCAGAAGGTGTCACGCGCGATAAACGCGGGGCTGTACACCTCGCAGTAATCCGCGGGAACGCGCACGATGGGATTATCACGCACGCAGATAAAATCGGTGGCATAAAAGCGCACGCCAAGGAAAGCTTCCATAAACGAGTACACGCCGTACGCCGTGCCTGCGGTGCAGTTACCCGTGATATACAGCTTACCGCCTTCCTCAACGATGGCGTAGCCGTCATTCTTGATCTGTGCGCGTGCAGCAGTCACAGCCTCGGTATCGCGGTCGGTCATGCCGATCACGATCTCATGCGCCCCAGCCTCTCCCTCGCTCACGGTCAGCTTGTGTCCCGTTGCCTTTTCAGCATACTCGATCAGGCACTCGACCGCCGCGGTAATGCCACGGGGCGCATCGGGCTGCACGTAAAGAGAAAATTCGGAAAAAGCAACGCCGCCGATCTCCATCAGATCAACGGGATAGCCCGTATCGGGTACGGTCTCCTCCGGCTCTGTGGTCTGCTCTGGCTCTGTGGTCTGCTCGGGCAGAGTCGTCTGGGGCACATCACCTTCGGTGGTGTCCTCGGGCGTATTCGGCGTAGTTGTGCAGGCTGCCAGGCAGGAAAACGGCATTAAAAGCGCTAACAGAAAAGATAGCTTTTTCATAGTATTCTCCCCTTTTCAAGATTTGGTCATAGAAATTACCAATGCAGACCGTGGAAATAGTGTCCCGTGCCGATAAAGCCGACCTGACGGAACTCCTGCGGATTGTGGCGGATGATATAGTCCATATAGGAAACGACCATCTTTGCAGTCAGCAAATAGCCTTGCGCGTTGAGGTGTCCGCCGATCCAGAAATGCTCGTAGAATTTCTGATCGTATACGGGTCCGTATTCGCGCAGGTCGATGACGTAGGTGTTGTCAAAATACTTGGCAAGATCGTACATCAGCTCTCTGTGCGCATCTGCCTTTGCCTCTGCCTCCTCGCCGTGATGGGGCGTTTTGGGCATGGTGATCAGGAAGAATTTTGCCTTGGGCTGGATCTGCTTGTAGCGTGCGATCAGCGCGGCAAACTCGCCTGCAAAGGTGGGCGCGTTCTTGGACGGATCCTCGGGATCGATGTCCGCAATCGAGCCGACGGGCAAGCCAAGACCCCAAAGGTCATTACAGCCCAGCGCCATGATATACGCCTGGCAAGCAAGCTCGGGATTCCAGTAGCCGTTAGCCTCGCCAAAGGATTGCAGATACTCACGCGCGGTCATGCCGCCGCGAGAAAAGTTATATACCTTGGTGCCTGCCATACGGGCAATGTACTGACCCCAGGAAATATCGTAAATGTCGTGATAACCGCGCTGTCCGTCGGGGGTCATGGACTCCAGCTCGCCCGAGGAAAGGCTGTCGCCCACACAGGCGATGGTACGGAAAATGCCTACAAAGCCGCCATCGCTGACCAGATTGTCAAGCGGCTTCTCATCGGGGATAGCGTAAAAATCATTGATATTCATGGGTTCCCTCCTGTAAAAAAGTATTTTTTTCAGTATAACATAAATAATCCAAAATAACAAGACAACGAAAGCACGAACTTTGCCCCTGATTTTTGTGCATATTTTTCAATATTTTTTGAGAAAAAGTACTTGACAAATAAAAAAGCTTGTGATATCATATATGGGTACGCGAAAGCGTATGGTTTGCGGCGTTAGCTCAGTTGGATAGAGTGTTTGGCTACGAACCAAAAGGTCAGGGGTTCGAGTCCCTTACGCCGCGCCATAAAAGCCTTGGATTTTCCAAGGCTTTTTTGTTTTTCTTGAACTACGGCACGTCCAATCAACCCAAACGGGTCAACTGGCAGGTCAACAACTTCTTGTTTTGCGGGAAAGTAGGAGCAAATGGCAAGTATTTACCCCAACCGCAAAGATGGAAAAGTCGTATCCATCAAATTCAAAGCTTTCCTTGGCAGAGATGAAAAAGGAAAACAGATTTTCAAATGCACAACGTGGACACCCGAAAAGCAAATGTCGGAAGGCAAGCTTTTAACCCTCGCAGAAAAAGAAGCAACTATCTGGGAACGACAAATGCAAGGCGAATTTCTTGCAAAGCAGAACGCGCTCAAGCCTAGCGAGATCACCTTCGGTGACTTTGTAGAACACATATGGCTACCTGCACAGCGTGAGCACAAAGATTTACGCCCTTCTACAATTTCATTTCAAAGCAGTATGCTCAAAAACATTTTACCGCATTTCACAAATGTTAAATTGACAGACATCACCTGCGTAAACATAGAAGACTTTTTGATATATCTGAAAAATGAGCACAAAACCCGACAAGGCAGACCGCTCGCGCCCAAAACCATCCGACACCACTACGCAACACTGAATTTGATCTTTGATTATGCAATCAAGACCGAACACATCACAAATAATCCGCTCACAAGAGTCATTTCTCCCAAACTGATCAAGCACAAGGTGGATGCCCTCTCCAGAGAAGAGGCTTTGGCATTTATAAAGGAAATCGAACAACTGCCCTTACGCCTGCGGCTCATGTATACGCTTTTGTTGACCACAGGCGTTCGCAGAGGTGAGTGCTTCGGGCTGCAATGGGGAGACGTGGATTTTTCCAACCGTCTGATCCATATCAATCGCAACGTTACCTATACCACGCAAAATGGCATATCCGTGGGACTACCTAAAACCGATACAGGCATACGCTCTATTCCGATCACGGACAGTGTCATGACCCTGCTGGCAGAGTTTCAAGAACGCGAATCGCAATGCTTCCCTCTCTACATCGACACCTTTGTTTTTCACACAGTAGACAGCCCTCAAAAGCCACAAGATCCTACTTATATCACCAAGCACATGAAGAGGTTCATGAAGAGGATAGGATTGCCCGATATGTCGCCACACGATCTGCGCCACACCTGTGCTTCCCTGTTGATTCAAAGCGGCGCGGATATCAAAAGCGTACAGGACATCCTAGGGCATGCCAATGCATCTACTACTCTGAATTACTATGTAAAATCTGACACAGAAACCATGCGCTGTGCAACCATAAAGGCATTTGATTCCCTTTCTCTCTGAAATGATCAATATATCATCACGCTCGGGCTTTTGCCCGGGCGTTTTGTATTCATGGCAAAATTCAATTTACTCATTTGTACAAAAATGATCAAATTGATGTTGACATGTGGTATAATTGATGCTATAATAATCGTAGATAATAATCGCAATGCGAGGTATATATGCGTAATTACAATTACCAAAACAAATGGCAAAAATTACTCACCCCCGAGATTGTATCCTTGTTGACACAGATTCACGAGTACAAAGGTGAGCAAACATTGTTTATAGAAGCAAAAGCTGATACGTTAACCCAGCTTGTCGAAATTGCAAAAATACAGAGTACCGAGGCATCTAACAAAATTGAAGGTATCTACACCTCGGATGAGCGCCTCAAGAGTCTTGTTTCAAACAAGACTACACCTCGAACCAGGAACGAGCAAGAAATCGCCGGATATCGTGATGTACTTTCTACCATACACGAAAGCCACGACTTCATCCCCGTAAAGCCGTCAATCATATTGCAGCTGCACCGCGACCTGTATAAATTCAGCGGTAAGTCTATTGGAGGCTCTTATAAAGGAACGGATAATGTGATTGCGGAAGAGGACAGCGAGGGAAATAAGCACGTTCGCTTCACTCCCGTACCTGCATGGGAAACACCTGCGGCAATTGATGCAATCTGCGAAGCGTTTGACGAGATTGTAGCCGAGACGGATGCTGATCCGCTTCTGATCATTCCAATGTTTATATTGGACTTCCTGTGCATTCACCCGTTCAACGACGGTAACGGCAGAATGAGCCGACTGCTTACTCTGCTGCTTCTGTATCGTGCAGGCTATATCGTCGGCAAATATATCAGTATTGAAAAAATGATTGAGCAGACGAAGGACACCTACTACGAAGCTCTGCAAAACAGCTCTGCAAATTGGCACGAGGGTGAAAACGACTATATCTCATTTGTACAGTATACATTGGGCGTTGTCGTAGCAGCATATCGTGAGTTCTCGTCAAGAGTCAAGCGCATGGCTGCAAGTAACATGTCCAAGCCCGAGCGCATCAGGGAGATCATCAAAGACACGCTCGGTAAGATCACAAAAACAGAAATTATGGAAAAATGCCCCGATATCAGCCAAGTGACGGTGCAGAGAGCACTCAACGAGTTGGTGACAAGCGGAGAAATTCTGAAAATCGGCGGCGGTCGTTACACCGCATATATGTGGAATCACGGAAAGGAAACAAAATGATTACAGGCGAACTGAAAAATAGAATTGACGGACTTTGGGATGTGTTTGCGGCGGGCGGACTTGTCAACCCCCTTGATGTGATCGAGCAGGTCACGTACCTGATGTTTATTCGCGACCTTGACGATACGGATAATCTGCGCGCCAAGGAGGCGGTCATGCTCGGACTCCCTCATAAGAGCATTTTTGCCGATAAGGTAAGAGTTGGTGACCGTGAGATTGACGGCAATCAGCTCAAATGGTCGGTATTCCATGACTTTCCTGCGGGAAAAATGTACTCTACCGTGCAGGAATGGGTATTCCCGTTTATCAAAAATCTGCATGATGATAAGGATAGCGCATACTCCAAGTACATGGATGATGCGATCTTCAAGATCCCCACGCCCCTGCTTCTTGATAAGATCGTGACCATTCTTGACGACATCTATGCGCAGATGGCACAGATCAAGGACAGCGACATCCGCGGCGACGTATACGAATATTTGCTCTCCAAGATCGCGCAGTCGGGGTTGAACGGCCAGTTCCGCACCCCCCGTCATATCATTCGCATGATGGTCGAGCTGATGGATCCTAAGGCGGACGAAATCATCTGCGACCCCGCGTGCGGTACGTCGGGCTTCCTCGTTGCCGCAGGTGACTATCTCAAGGAAAAGCGCAAGGAAGAGATCTTTTTCAACAGACAGAAGAAAGCGCACTACATGAACGGCATGTTCCACGGCTACGATATGGACAGAACCATGCTCCGTATTGGTGCTATGAATATGATGACGCACGGCGTGGACCACCCCTTTATCGAGTACCGCGATAGCTTGTCCGATCAGAACCCCGATAAGGACAAGTATTCTCTGATCCTCGCAAATCCGCCATTCAAGGGCAGCCTTGACTATGACACCGTTTCTGCAGACCTTCTCAAGGTGTGCAAGACCAAAAAGACCGAGCTGTTGTTCCTCGCGCTCATGCTCCGTATGCTCCGCGTGGGCGGCAGATGCGCAGTGATCGTTCCAGATGGTGTTCTGTTCGGTTCTTCCACCGCACACAAGGCGATCCGCAAGGAAATCGTGGACGGCAACCGTTTGGAAGCTGTGATCTCTATGCCCTCGGGCGTGTTCAAGCCCTATGCAGGTGTATCTACCGCAATTCTGATCTTTACCAAGACAGGACACGGCGGCACCGATCGGGTTTGGTTCTACGATATGCAAGCGGATGGCTTCAGCCTTGACGACAAGCGTACCGAGGTCAAGGAAAATGATATTCCCGATATTATCGCGCGTTTCCATAATCTTGACGGTGAAACCGACCGCACGCGCA
The DNA here is from genome assembly GCA_045652835.1 of Eubacteriales bacterium. Lineage (GTDB taxonomy): Bacteria > Bacillota > Clostridia > Oscillospirales > CAG-272 > SVQP01. The sequence continues at coordinate 6,271 of JAZOLE010000172.1, forward strand.
CCGAGAAATCCTTCTTTGTGCCCAAGGACGAGATCATTGGCAACGACTACGACCTCTCTATCAATAAGTACAAGAAGACCGAGTATAAACCCGTAGAGTACGCGCCCACCTCGCAAATTTTGGCAGAACTCAAAGAGCTTGAGGCAGAAATCGCAAAAGGGCTTGCGGAGTTGGAGGAGATGTTGTGATGGCGAGATTGGGGGATATATTTACTATTTCTTCGGGCGGAACCCCAAATAAAAATGAAACATCATATTACGCCAACGGAACAATTCCTTGGGTTAAAACAGGCGATTTGAAAGATAAGTATGTGCCCAAGGGAATTGAATGTATAACAGACGAAGGATTGAACAATAGTTCAGCAAAGTTGTTTCCCAGAGATACCGTTTTGGTTGCTATGTATGGTGCGACAATAGGAGCTTGCTCCATCCTTTCTTATGAGGCATCTACGAATCAAGCTTGTGCTGCGTTTTTGCCTTGCGAGGATGTTATTCCAGAATATTTATTTTATTTTCTGAGTGGTAGGAAAGATCAATTTATAAAGGATGGCGTCGGTGGAGCACAGCCGAACATTTCCGCGGGGTATCTAAAAAATGTAAAATTCGAGCTTGTTTCACTTGATGAGCAACAAAAAGTAATAGATAGACTAAGTAAAGTTGATGACCTTATATCTTTTAGAAAACAGCAACTTTCAAAATTGGACGAGCTTGTAAAGTCCCGATTTGTCGAGATGTTTGGTGGGTGTAAAAAGCATAGTAGTCTCGAAAAGTATGCGATACTAATTACAAAAGGGGCATCCCCGAAATGGCAGGGTGTTGATTACTGCGAAGAAGGAACTCTGTTCGTTACAAGCGAAAATGTGCGAGAGGGTTACTTAGATTTGTCAAAAAGGAAGTATCTTGACGATAAAATAAACAAAATCCAATCTCGTTCAATTCTAAAGCGAAATGATATACTGATAAATATCGTGGGAGCTTCCATCGGTAGAGCTGCAGTTTATGATTGGGATGAGCCCGCAAACATCAATCAAGCAGTTGCGTTGGTGAGGGTTGATTATTCTCAAATCAATCAGACTTACTTGATGGCATTTCTCAATTCAACGCAAGCGGTAGAAATGTATGGCAAAATGAAAAAAGGCGGGGCGAGAGACAACTTGAGTTTGCAAAATATTGCAGACTTACAGATTCCTGTTTCTCCTATGGAATTACAAAACCAATTCGCAGCCTTCATCGAACAGACCGACAAATCGAAATTCGAAATTCAAAAGAGCCTTGAAAAGCTTGAAACACTAAAAAAAGCATTGATGCAAAAATATTTTGGGTAAACGAAATACAGTCACAAGCAGGACGAAAACAAGACGATTTATTGATTGCACATTGCTTTTCGCTATGGTATGATTAAAAGCAATGAGGGGAGAATATGCAAAACTACGAATGGACTATTGGGGTAAAACCCACGGATAAATATTTAAAAGCGAAAATGGACTTGATACAGGCACTCAAGTCTTATGGCGAACTCACTCCAATGGAAAAAGAGTGCTTGGCGAAAGAAATTTGGGGAGCCGCTCAAGTGGAGATGGCTAAAACAATATTAGGAATGAGGTGAATGGAATGAGTCAAAAGAACAAATTAAGTAAATTTTGGGAGTACACAAAATTATTTGCATTACTTCTAACTGTTCATTGGGTATTATTATGGCAATTATTTGATAAGTTGACCGCCTTTGAGTTCATTCCCCATACCATTTCTTGGTATATGTCGGGAGGTTGTGCATTGGTTCTCGCCCTTATTGTTGGCACTATTATAGTTACACGCAAAAGTTTTGCTCAACAAATGAGCACTGCACGATGGATATCTGTAAATGCCAACAAACTTGTTTTGTCGTATGTTTTGCCATTAGTATTTCTAATATCCATTACTCCAAACATGACAACGACGATGACTGAACTAAAGGAGACCATATCCGTCTCGTGGACGATCTTTTCCGTCATTATTGCTGTATTTTTCGTTTGGCATGTTGTGATGCCCAAGTACTTAAGAGAAAAAGCATTTGAAGATGACGATCAAAAAGCTGAGATAAAGTTCCAGAAAATTCAGAATAAAACCAAATTCTATAGTAATGTTAACCTTTGCTTTTCATCTGCCAAATTGGTTCTGATAACTTTGTGTGTTCTTTTGGTAGCAACAACTATCGTATTTATGGAAACAAACGGTGTAACTCTGCTGAATCTCAATGCGACTAGATGCAGTTTTTATTTCTGTGTTGTGACCATTGTGCTGCTGTTTGTGGATGTGTTAAAAGAGATCATGCAAGAACGCGACAAGTTGTTGCAGCCTGCTGAAGTTAGCAAAGACGAAATCAAGCAACAGGCTAAAATAGAGGAAGACAAATTGGCAGCACAAAATATTCTCAATGCACTAGACACGATAAGTAGTATGCCAGAGGAAGAGAAGGAACGTATTAGAAGTACGGTACATAAACATTATCGGGTAGATGGTGAGAACAATTAACATGTGGAAAAAGTAAAATATTATGAGGTGAAGCCATGGATACAAATGCAATCGTTGACATTTTGAGTGCATTACCAACATCAAAGTTAATCTCCACCGTGTCCGCTGGCATAGGAAAAGTGTATGAGCCGAGATACAAGCGCAAGATGGCAGATGCGACAGCATACGAGATCAATGCCATTGCAGAAGCTATGCGTAATGCTGCCGATTTACCGATCGTTTATAATCAAGACGGCGTTGCAATTAACTCGGAAGATTTTCAACGTCTCATGCAACGAGCGGGTACAAGATTGGTTCTGCAAGAAACCATTAAGCAACATAACATTGAGAGTGTTGTTGACAATGCCTATGAAATATTGGAACAAGAAGAATCCTGTTCCGAAGAACCTGTAGAACAGGGGTGGATAAACAGATTTTTTAATTGTGTTGAGGACATCGGTGATGCAGATTTGCATGTGATTTTCGGCAAAATTCTTGCCGGTGAAATTAAGCAACCCAGAAGCTTTTCCAAGAGGACATTGGATACTATTAGAAATCTGTCTCAGTATGAAGCGAAAATATTTCAAAAGGTGACACCATTCATTGTTCATTTTGGCAAGGATGCTTTTATCCCATCTGAAGGAAAGATTCTCGAAAAGTATGATGTTCAATATGGCGATTTAATGTTACTTAGGGAGTGCGGGTTAGTATGTACCGCAGATCATGCAGGTTTGACATATGAATTGAATCAAGGTGATGAGTGCGCCATACACAATCGCTTTGAAATGATCAAGGCAAAAAGAAATAGTAAGGGTACTACCCGCTTTTCAATCGGAGCATATGCATTGACCACTGCAGGAAGAGAGCTCTATACTGTTATGGAACCTGATCCTTGTCATGCATATCTATATGATTTGGCGAAAAGTATTTATCAGCACAATCGAGGATTACAAGTTACTATACACAGAATTAATCATATTTACGAGCGTGAAATAGACTATCAAGAAACCGCAACAGAAATAATTAATGAAGCGGCTAAGTAAGTCCAAGCCGGTAAATGGAAGGAGCCAATCATGACCAACTTTGATTTCCTAAAACTCACCCCTGATTTTGGCACGTTTGCGGACGTGTCTGTATCAGCCAAAAATCCCCAAGAGCTTTGAAAAATTCGGAATACTTAAAAAGGTAGTGACACAAATATTTTTGATGAGGTGAACAACATGCAATATGCAGAAGGTTATTTAGCATTTTTAGATATTCTTGGCTTTAGCCAATATGTTAATGAGGAAGAAAATGGGCAAAAGACCGCAGAATTGTTTAGCTTTGTTAAGAAATTTTGTGATTTGTTCAATTCGGCTCCACAAATTCAGTTTCATGTATCGTTTTTCTCAGATACGATTATAATTACCGCTAGCGAAATAGATCACTTGATTGTGCCAATTTTCATTTTGGAATCTTATTTAAAAGAGCATATGGGGTTGCTTTTTAGAGGTGGCATTGTTTATGGTAAATATTATCATGATGAGGGGGTTACGTTTGGTCCGGCTGTTGTAGTGGGGTATGCGTTGGAGCAAAAAGCGGTCTATTCAAGAATTCTTGTTGATGATGCTATTAGTAAGATAAAAAATAACATATCCTATTTTGAGGATATCGACGGCTATACCTGTTACAACCCTTATGGTACATTTTTTCTAGACATTGTTGCATCTGCCCCTGATAAGATGGTTTATCCTGATAATATTGAACAATCATTGATAGAATCATTTTGGAAAAAACGTGATGAGTTATTGGCGCAGATTGACAAATATAGGGGCTCAAAGGTGGTTGATAAGTATCTATGGAGAGTACGCGCATATAACAATGTTTGCTATTTTGTGGCACAAATACCTAATGGTACAGTAATATATGATGACATAGATTACAAGATGAATGAGCCTCTAAAGCAAGAGGTTCTCAAGCTGATTATTTCGGAACAAGATATTTTAAATTATAGATGTGGAGAAAATCAATGACCAACTTTGATTTCCTAAAACTCACCCCCGATTTTGGCACGTTTGCGGATGTGGCGATCTCGGCGGAGAAAATATTACATATCGACGTGGACGCCTGTGTGCTCAACTGCCGCAGGGCGATGGAGTTTGCGGTCAAATGGATGTATTCCGTTGACCGTGATCTCGTCATGCCTTATCAGGATAATCTGGTCAGCCTGATGAATGACGAGAAATTCCGTGATATCATTGGCACCGATATTTGGCGACGTATGGAGTTTATCCGCAAGCTTGGCAACAACGCGGCTCACGGTGGCAAAAAGGTCACCAAAGAGCAGGCGGAGCTGTGCTTGGAGAATCTCTTTGTCTTTTTGGACGAGGTGGCGTATTTCTATGCGCCCGAATACACCGAGCAACAGTTTGACAAGTCCTTGCTTGCCTTGACGCTGGACGAAGCCTTGGCTTTTGTGCCCGAAAACGAGATTGACATTGCCAAGCTGATTGAGGAAAACAAGGCACTCAAGGATGAGCTTACCGCACGCCGTGCCGAGCAGCAGCAGACCTACGTGCCCAAGCCCCTCGATCTCTCCGAATACAAGACGAGAAAGATCTACATCGACTTTATGCTGCAGGATGCAGGCTGGGTCGAGGGTAAGGATTGGCTCAACGAGGTCGAGCTTTACGGTATGCCCAACAAGAGCGAGGTCGGATATGCCGATTACGTGCTTTTTGGCGATGACGGCAAACCGCTTGCCGTGCTTGAAGCCAAGCGCACTTGCGTAGACGTTGCCAAGGGCAGACAGCAGGCAAAGCTGTATGCCGACCTTTTGGAGCAGAAATACGGTCGCAGACCGATCATTTTCTTGTCCAACGGCTTCGACACGCGCATGTGGAACGACAAATATTATCCCGAGCGCAAGGTAGCAGCGATCTATTCCAAGCGCGACCTTGAAAAGCTGTTCAATCTGCGCGCTATGCGGACAAGTCTTAAAAACGTGATGGTGGACAAGGCGATCGCCGGACGTTACTATCAGGAAGGCGCAATCAAGGCGGTCTGCGAGGCATTGGACAAAAAGAACCGTCGCAAGGCTCTTCTTGTGATGGCAACGGGATCGGGCAAAACCAGAACCGTGATTGCACTTTGCAAGGTGCTGCTTGATCACGGCTGGGTCAAGAATATTCTGTTCCTTGCCGACCGTAATTCGCTTGTTTTGCAGGCGAAACGTGCGTTTGTAAATATGCTCCCCAACCTGTCTGTGACCAATCTCTGCGAGGACAAGGAGAATTTTGACGCTCGTTGCGTGTTCTCAACGTATCAGACCATGATGCACTGCATTGATAACGTCAAGGATGAGAACGACAAAAAACTGTTTACGATCGGTCACTTTGACCTTGTCATCGTGGACGAGGCGCACCGCTCGATTTACAACAAGTACAGGGATATTTTCAATTATTTTGATGCGCCCTTGGTGGGGCTTACTGCAACGCCCAAGGACGAGATTGACAAGAATACCTATGATATTTTCGAGCTTGAAACCAACGTGCCCACGTATGCGTACGAGCTTTCTCAGGCGGTTACAGACGGATATCTTGTTGACTTTATGTCGGTTGAAAGCAAACTGAAATTCATTGAGCAAGGTATTGTATACGATGATCTTTCCGAAGAAGACAGACAAGCGTATGAGGATACATTTGAGGATGAAAACGGAGATCTCCCCGAAAGTATCGCTTCCTCTGCCATAAATGAGTGGGTATTTAACGAGGATACCATTCGTCAGGTGCTGCATATTCTCATGCACGACGGTCTTCGCATTGACTATGGCGAGAAGCTTGGAAAGACGATTATCTTTGCCAAAAACCACGAGCACGCCGAAAAAATTCACGCAATCTTCGGGAAGGAATATCCGCATCTTCCCGGATATACCAAGGTCATTGATAACTACATGACCTATGCGCAAAGCGCGATAGACGAGTTTTCTGATCCGGGGAAATTGCCGCAGATTGCTATCTCTGTCGATATGCTGGACACGGGTATTGACGTTCCCGAGGTGTTGAACCTTGTATTCTTCAAAAAGGTCATGAGTAAAGCGAAGTTTTGGCAGATGATCGGTCGTGGTACTCGTCGTTGCGATGGGCTTATGGACGGTAAGGACAAGGATAAATTTTACATCTTCGATTTCTGCGGAAATTTTGAGTTTTTCCGTATGAATAACGGAAAGCCCACCGCAAATCAGATTGCTTTGCAAGGCGCTATCTTCAAGTTGAAGGCGCAGATTGTATTCAAGTTGCAGGATCTTGTATATCAAACCGCAGAGCTGATCACGTTCCGCAAGTCTTTGGTTGATGACATGGTACGCAAGGTGCGTGAACTCAATAAGGAAAATTTTGCTGTCCGTCAGCATTTGCGCTACGTGGAGCAGTATGCAAATCCCGATAATTACCTATCGCTTACCTATGAGGATACGTTATTGATGGCGGAAGAGCTTGCGCCTCTGATTACGCCCGACGAGGATGAAGCATCGGCGATTCGCTTTGATGCTTTGATGTACGGCATTGAGCTTGCATATCTTGCAGGCAAGAAGTATTCCCGTGCCCGCACCGACTTGTATAAAAAGGTCAGCGGTATTGCAAGCGTCGCAAACATCCCCGAAATTATGGTTCAGTCCGAGCTAATCAATAAAATTCTGCATACCGATTATCTGGAGACTGCGGGGATCAACGAATTTGAGCATATTCGCGAGAATTTGCGTGATCTGATGAAATACATTCCCAAAATCTCGGTGAAGTACTTGACTAATTTTGACGATGAGATCCTTTCGGTGGAATGGAACGAATCCGATCTGGAAAGTGACGACTTGAAAAACTACAGAGCAAAAGCGGAGTTCTATATTCGTCAGCATCAGGACGAGATTGCAATTGCGAAATTAAAGAGCAATATTCCGTTGAGCACCGAGGACGTCAAATCGCTTGAGCGCATTTTGTGGAGCGAGGTCGGCAGCAAAAAGGATTACCAAGCAGAGTGCGGAGAAAAGCCCCTTGGAGAATTCGTGCGCGAAATTGTTGGGCTCGACATGGCGGCAGCAAAATCAGCATTTGCAGAATATCTGAACGAAGCACACCTTGATGCAGATCAAATCTACTTTGTCAATCAAATCATTGAGTATATTGTGCATAATGGTGTCATGAAGGATATGTCTGTTCTTCAGGAGGCTCCGTTCACAGATAGAGGTAGCATCGTTGAGGTGTTCTCAGACCTTTCGGTTTGGCTGGGCATCAGAAACGTTATTGATCAGATCAATGCAAATGCGGCGGCTTAACAGGCAAGCCAGACCATAAAAATGAATTTAATGTCCATAAAAGAGAATTCAACACCCAGGAAAAAGCTGTTGTTTTCCCGCTTGGAATCTCTATCTCTATCAGGATTAAGGAGTACAGACAGTGAATAAGGAAAGAAAGCAAATACAACTTGTAGATACTGAAACAGGTGAACTCATTGAATTTGTCGAGCGGCATGAAGGAGATGTCATTCGTACCCGAAAACAGCAAGAAGTTGCCTATAAAAGAATTGGCCGCTATGCCGACAAGACCGAATTCATTTGGGTCAAGTTTGCATACAATCAAGATACTTATGCATCAATTTCACCCGCAAATTTGACACGATTGATGTATTTTGCCTCGTTTTGTGGCAAAAACAACTATGTTATGCAAGACTGCGATATAATGTCCGCACTAAAGATCTCCGCAAATCTGCTCAAATCCTTCCGTCATGAGTTCTACGAGAAAGCAATAGTCCAAGATGGTACGCGTCTATTTCTCAATAATGACTGGTTTAGCAAAGGATTCATCGAAAAACGTGAAAGCAACTATGTGCGACTGTTTACAAGTACTGTTCAACAATTATACAGTAGTTGTCGCTCGTCTAGCGAACATGCGTATTTGTCTTACTTTTTCAGAATGATCCCCTTTGTCAATAGGCAGACCAATATTCTTTGCCGCAGTCAACTTGAGCAGGATAAAGAGCATATTGCCTATATGACCATGACAGAGTTTCTGAATTTGATCAGCCGAACTCATCACTCAAGGATCAGGCAAAAATTGCAAACATATCGCATTGACGGAGAACTTGTAATTGGATTCTTTGATTCTTTAGACACGCTCACACCTCAGGGAAAATATGCCATCATCAACCCTTGCCTGTATTATGGCGGAGATAGAACTGCGCAAGCTTACTCCGATATTCGCAAATTATTTACTGATGAAAAAGAGGCTTACCTTTTATCATCCTCTTGACCATTCACCCCCTGGAGTATTGTTTGAGTCTCTATCGCTACTCAAACACCGCCCCCTCTCTGGGGCTATACTCTTTCAATTCACATCTCCCTATGGTCGATATGAATTGAGATACAGTTAGTATCTAAAATCATCACCTGCCGACGTATCTGTCAAAATTCTTGTTCCTTGTGGTTTTATCGTGCCTGGGGGTAAAAGACCCAGAAAAAACCTCAATGGATTGGCAGTTGAACATGAAAACAAATCGTGAGATTGACAAAGAGTATGAAATATGGTATAATAAATCAGGTCAACAAGTAGGTCAACAAACTGGCTCTGGGGTCAACAGACTTGCTTATGACCAATAAATAAGATTAGCGCAAAATCAAGAACAATTGACATATTTCAGGCTTTTTAGGCGTTTTCGTTAGCTCAGCTGGATAGAGTGTTTGGCTACGAACCAAAAGGTCAGGGGTTCGAGTCCCTTCCTTAGCCTTGGAACTATGTTGCGCCACGACACAGGGGACAGTCCCCTGTATCGTTACCGCCAAAAAACATCCGCACCGCGAATCTCTCGCGGTGCGGTTGTTTTATTTGGTTGTATTTGATCAGCTCTTGATCTGCGTTCTCTTAAATGCAAACAAACTTGCCCAGATAAGCAGCAGAATGTGCACAACCAGCACGCCTGCGCCCACGATGGTGGAGCAAACGTACGGGATAGCGCCCCAGATCTGCGACATCAGCATGGTTTCAAGTCCT
>JAZOLE010000173.1:0-13910 GCA_045652835.1 Eubacteriales bacterium
CTCTGCAGCCTTGCTGGGCGGCCGCGCCGTATGTTGCCGAAAGGTATTACGGTGAGGAAAGTCCGGGCTTTACAGGGCAAGGGTAGCTGATAACGTCAGCCGCGGGTAACCGCCGGGAAAGTGCAACAGAAATAAACCGCCATGCAAATGGTAAGGATGGAAAGGCGAGGTAAGAGCTCACCCACTCCTATGGTAACATAGGTTTGCTGTAAACCCTACCCAAAGCAACACCGTTCGGGGCATGTCTGCCCGACAGCCGCAAGGACCCGATGGGTGGCACGGGTGCGAAAGCACTCGGAGCTTCTCTGGCGACAGGGAGCAAAGATAGATGGCCGTTCTCGACAGAACCCGGCTTATAGGTAAGACTGCAAAAAAGAACCAACCGCGCGGTTGGTTCTTTTTTAGTTATTCGTGATGATGTGCCTGCGGCACAGTTATAGTAACAAAGGCAGACGCTTTTGGCAGATTGCTTTTGTACAGGTACACAAAGTTGTCGATCGAATAAATTTTTTCGCGAATTTCACTTGAATAAAGCAAGGCTTTGTGCTATAATGTAGGGGTAGTAATGTCCCTAAAGGAGCAGACAATGAAGGAATTTCACATCGGAACACAAATATATTTCGGAGAATCGGCACTTGACAGGCTCTCGCAGATCAGCTTTGAGAACGTCATCATTTTAGCCGATCCCTTTGTCGTGTCCTCGGGACTTTCCAAGCACGTCACCGACCGTCTGGAGAGCGCGGGTGTGCAGTACACCCTGTTTACCGACATCGTGCCCGATCCTCCCGTAGAAAAGGTGATCGCAGGTGTGGCTGCCGTACTCAAGCAGCATTATCCCTGCATCATTGCCGTGGGTGGCGGCTCTGCTATTGACACTGCCAAGGCGGTGCGCAAGTTTGCAGGTCAGATCGAGCCCGGCTACACCCCTCGCCTGATCGCCATTCCCACCACGTCCGGTACGGGCAGCGAGGTGACCTCGTTCTCGGTCATTTCCAATCCCGCAGAAGGCAAAAAGTACCCCTTGCGCGGTGACGATATGCTCCCCGAGGAGGCTATTTTGGACGAGGTGCTGGTCAAATCGGTTCCCGCAGCCATTACTGCTGACACCGGTATGGACGTCATGACGCATGCAATCGAGGCATACGTCAGCACCAACAACAATGAGTTCTCGGGCGCACTTGCCGAGAAATCGGTTGAGATCATCGGTCAGTTCTTGATCCGCTCCTACAGCGATAATAACGACTCGCACGCGCGCCGTAAGATGCACATCGCGGCTTGCCTTGCGGGCATTGCATTCAACTCCGCCTCGCTCGGTCTTGTACACGGCATGGCTCACCAGTTAGGTGCGCACCTGCACATTCCGCACGGACGCAGCTGTGCCCTTTTGCTCCCTGCCCTGATCGAATACAACAGCGGCATTACCACCTCCTCGCGCTCCCAGGCAGAATACCCCTCCTGCGTGCGCAAGTACTGCAACATGGCGCGTATTTTGGGCGTGAGCAATTTCAACGAGATCACCACCGTGCGTGCGCTGATCAGCTATATCCACTTTTTGACTCAGGAAATGAACATGCCTGCTCGCGTATCCGAGGCGGTCAACATGACAGAGGAAGAATACCTCTCCCACGTGGAGGCAATGGCAGAGTGTGCGCTGCTTGACGGCTGCACAGCAACCAATCCCCGCGTACCCACCAAGCAGGAGATCGTCGAGATTTATAAGAGTATTTGGTAAATAAAAAAAGTTGCGTGATTTTTCACGCAACTTTTTTTGCTTTTTTCGCAAGCTTTTTTACAAGCATGGCAACCATCAGGATGATGCATGCAACTGCGAAGAAGCCTGCGATATAGATCAACAAACTCCAAGGATACGGCACGTGCTGCTGTACGATAGAGTAGACAGGCAGCGAAGGCTCGCAATACGGGCTGACGTAAAACATATTGACTCTGTGCTGTCCTTCCATAATGCCTGCACGGTAAGCAACCTCATTGATGCAGATAGCTACGCCCAAAGACGCCGCAAACACGGCAGAAGCCTTAAAAAGACTCTTGAACTCGGTTTTGACCAGTCCCGTATAATATAAGAACACGCCGACCACGATCATGGACGCATGGCAGACCATGGTCTGCACGTTCACACCGATCTCAGCAACGAACACCTGCGCGGGATACAGCATGACGGTCAAGCCACCGAAAATAGCAAAGGTGGCAAGGAAGCAATGCAGCCAGTTGCGCGCCTTACCGCGCGTCACGCCTGCCAAAAGACCTGCGTACATGGGCATAGAGCAGAATTGCCACGGAAGGATAAACCATTGATATTCGCCCGTCAAAACACCCCACTCGTCAACGCTGTAGGTAAACACGATCTGCTTGTAGATCTCAAGCAGAGTCACGATAATGGCTACGATCCAAACCAATCTTTGGGGCTTTTTGATATGCCCTTTTTTATAAAGCCAACACAGTAAGACAGTCGCGGCAACGGTCAAGACCAGCCACGCAATATGATAAAGTCCGAATACGGCGGGAATATCCGCTCTGTACTCCAATACAGATATTATTTTCTCAATCATGGTAAAAACGCCTTCTTTTTACATATTCATTACAAATTTAGACCATTTTAACATGTATTCGTGCATAAAGCAAGAGACTCGGACAAGACTTAATAATTCTTAATATTTACAGCACTCTTGTCATGCGGCACAATTTATGCTATAATAAAGACAATGACACATAAAGGAGCAGGAATGATGAAGCACACGCAACAGGATATGGCTCTCGGCAGACGTCTGCCCTGCAGCCAAGCCCCCGAAAAGGTTCCCTTTACCTTTATCTTGAACGGCACGCGCTATCAAGGATTCCCCCAAGAATTTGACCCGTGCGTGGAAACAGAGCGCATTGATCCCTCGATTACGCGCTATCGCACGACCGCCAAAACACAGGACGGGCTGCTTTTGATTGCCGATCACTATTCGTATGCGGATTTTGCCGTGAGCGAATGGGTGATGTATATTGAAAACGTGTCCGATCACAACTCGGCAACCATCCGGGACTGGCGCTTTTGCGCAGAGTTCCCCGCTACCAAGGCAAACCTGTATCACGGCAACGGTGACACCTGCGGTCCTGATGGCTACGCATGGCAGACCGATGCGCTTGGTGCGCAGCCCTTGCATATCACGCCCTGCGGTGACGGCACCTCCTGTAACGGCGCATTCCCTTATATGAGATTGCTGTTTGGCGAATGGGGCATCAATCTTGCAATTGGCTGGAGCGGCACTTGGAGCGCGGATTTTGCCCTTTGTGACGGTGCTGTACAATGCACCGCGGGACAGGCTGCCTTTGAAGCATACTTAAAGCCCGGCGAGCGCGTGCGCACGCCCCGTATCACCATGCAAGCCTTTGCAGGCGGACATGACCGCGGCAGAAACCTCTGGCGCTCCTACTACTTTGCGCATATGCTGCCGCGCCAAAAGGACGGCGCTCCCCTTTCGCCCAAGCTGTTCGTGCACACTTGGATGATCGACGGCAAGAGCGAATTTTCGGGCACGACAGAGCAAAATCAGATCGAAGCCATCAACACCTACCTGCAAAAGGGCTTTGAGCCCGATGCTTGGTGGATCGACGCGGGATGGTACCCCTGCAACTACGATTGGGGTGTGGGCGTTGGTAACTGGCATATCAACAGAGAAAATTACCCGAACGGACTTGCACCGGTATCCGATCATCTGCACAAGCACGGCATGGAGCTGCTTTTGTGGTTTGAGCCTGAGAGAGTCTACCGCGACACAACGCTTTGGCGCGAGCATCCCGAATTCTTGCTGTTTTACGAGGGTGACAACGGCTTTTTGCAAAACAACGCGCTGTTCAATCTGGCAGACCCTGCCGCTTGCGATTGGCTGATCGAAAAGATCGACTCGCTGATCAAGGAATACGGCGTTGACATCTACCGCCAGGACTTCAATTTCCCACCCACTCCATATTGGCAGCAGCATACCGAGCAAGGGCGCGAGGGTGTGCTTGAAAATCTGCATATTCAGGGCTATTACCGCTATTGGGACGCGCTGCTTGCGCGCAATCCCGGGCTTTGGATCGACTCCTGCGCCTCGGGCGGTCGCCGCAACGATCCCGAAACCATGCGCCGCGCTGTTCCCTTGCACTACACCGACGTGGGATACGGACATCATCCCATCAAGCAGGTGCAGCACAGACAGATGTTTGAGTGGATTCCCTATTTCCGCGCACACAATTATAATTGGTGCAACGCGGACGGCATTTACGATGGCGGCAAGTACCGCCTTGACGCGTTTGCCTACCACAATGCCATGACCCCCGCGTTGACAGACATGACCGAGTATTATGACGATGACGAGCTGTTTGCCCAAGGACGCGCATGGCACAAAATCTGGCGCAAGGCGGCGCACATCATGCTGAACGCAGACTATTATCCCTTGACCGAATGTCGCACCGACGCGACAGGCTGGTGCGGCTTGCAGTTTGACAAGGACGGCGCAGGCTACGTGCAGGCGCTGCGCAACGTGGACGCCCCCGAGGACGCGGTCACGCTCTCCCTCTACGTGCACGATACTGCCAAGACCTACACCTTTACCGAAGCGCTCAGCGGTCAAGTACGCACAATCAATGGCGCAGACCTCAAGGCATGCGGTATGCGCTTTACCCTGCCCAAAAAGCAAGCGCAGCTTTGGTTCTATACAAGTGAATAAAAACAGGCACGGCGATTTCTCGCCGTGCCTGCTTTTAGCGTTATCTGTCAAGATTCCCAAGGCTTTTCCACCTGTGTAAATCCTATATTTTTGATGGTGATTCTCACAACAGAGCCGTTTTCGGGCATCAACACAAAGGAATACTCCCCTCCCGATACACGAAAGGCGATGCTGCTGATATACTTGAACTCCACCTTGGACTTCAAGCGATACGTTCGAATACCGCCACCGTACATCATCGGAGCCCATACGTAGTTTCTTTTGCGCAACAGCGTATCAAGGGAGATATCCGAGCTGCTGCCGCCGCCAAGCACAATCTCGTCAAGATCGGTCTTGATTCGTTCCCATTCCCCGTTTTTGTTTTGTCGATGATTATAAATGCCGTCCTTGTCCCTCTCGTAATATACCACGTACGCCTCTGAATATCCCTCTTCGCTCTCAACACTGATATATCTGCCATCCACTTTCATAAGCGTCGTGCTGTTACGAGCGCGTACTTCGACCTCATAATTCTGCATGACCAACATTTTGAGCTTGAGCGAATTGATGGGCGGTATTGCAATATACCCTATCAGGTACAACGCAAGTATGCCCAATACCACCCATATGATGATTTTGAGCGCAAGCTTTCCCCTGCGCGAGTTTCTTGATGCCTCGTGTCGCTTGGCGTCATCATTGCTTGGCATATGCTCCAGATTGAGATAATCCTTCATGTCATTCTCTCCTGTTTTGATGTATTTATCATATATAACAAACGAAATGCCAAAAAATTTGCGCGGTGTTGATTTTTGTGCGATAATAATTTTCTTCATTATATCATAAAGACGTTTGCGTGTCAATTCTGCTGTGCGGAATTGAGGTTGAAAAGGATTCCCATCGCCATATCGGCGTAGGGGAGGATTTCATATCCTCCCCTACGAATCATTATTTGCAAATCACCGAAAGCATGGTTCCTCGCTGTCCGCCGTGGTGCTTGGCAGCGTAGCGGTGCGAAAAGAATTCGGAGGGATGGCAGCAGGTGCAAAGCTCTGCTTCGTCGATGTGTGCATCCGACACGTCTGCGCCATACAAAAGCAGACGGTTAACCTTGACAAGGTCGCCGTAATATTTGCCGTTTTGCGCTTTTGCAAAGCATGCGTCCGTGATCAACTTACCGCAAAGGCGTTCAAATTCGTCCACGCAATCGTGGTCCACCTCAAAGCAGCAAGCCCCGATGCAAGGCCCGATGGCGGCATAGATCTCGGCATCACCGCAAGCGTCGCGCAACGCCTTGACCGCGCCCGGAACAATCCCACCCGCAGTTCCTCTCCAGCCCGCATGCACAGCTGCTACCGCAAGCACGTTGTCCTGTGCGTCGCGCGCCTCAAGCAATACGGGTACGCAATCCGCGCTCTTGACGCCCAAAGGCAGTCCCTTGGCAAGCGTCATATAGCCATCTCCCGTGCCGTTGGCAGGTTGTGCGTATCCCCTGCCTGCGTCTGCCTCGGTCACAATCAGCACATCCGTGCCGTGCACCTGCGGCAGCGAGATCACGCGATCCGCATCTATGCCCACAGCGTCCGCAAACAGACGAAGATTTTGCATCACGGTAGCGTCATCGTCTCCTCTTCCGTGTGCCAGATTCAAGCTTTTGGTATAAGTATTCTTGCTCACACCGCCATTTCGCGTAGCAAAGGCGTGCTTAGATTTCAGCAGGGTCGAGTAGTAATACCCGACCCCGTTTTTCCGTACATATCTAAACATCAATCAATGTCCTCTCTGATGACGTCGGGTGCCTGCTCCAGCACTGCAGGGTGCTCCAAGTATCCGCGCAGCGTTTTAAACGCAGAGGCGTACAAGTATCCGTCGCAAATGCGCTCGTCGGTAACCACCTTGAGGTCGATCATGCGCTTTTTATGCACGTTGCCCTCATCATCCAATGCAAGCTCCATGCGCTTATTGCCGTACGATACGAAAATGGGCAGGTTGCCGAAGTTGTACAGGTGGTGATAGATGGGTCGAATACCCAAAGAACCCATGCTGGTGACAAACAGTGAGCCATGGAAGGGGCTGACACCAATCAACGCCTGCGGCAAAAGATGGTTATTGTCAAGCAAGATCAAAAGACCCACAACAGGCAGCAGAATAAAGCGCGGCAGGCTTGCCAAAATACGCGCTGCCTTATCAAATCCGCTCTCCTTGTCCGATTTGCTCTCGCTTGCATCCTTGACCGCTTGCACAGCCGTGTTGAATTTCTCGTACACGTCGTCAATGGTGTCGGTCGGCTCAAAATACACCTTGATGCAGGTGTCGGGCGAGTCCGCGGACATGGTGGTCTTGATGGTCATGTTGACCACAATATTATTACGTGCATAAATGCGGTTACCGCTGACAAAACGATTGATCTCGGGGCGCTTTGCTACCGTGCGCACGTATGCTGCAAGAATCACGTGCAAAAAGGAGAAATTCACCTTTCCCTCTTTGATCTTGCTGCGAATGTACGGATCGGTTTCGGTCATATCCACGCTGTCCGCAAAGTGATTGCATGCATCATTTCTCGTACGCATAATGTACGGCATGAATTTATTCATAGGATACAGCGTGCGCACAAGTCTGCCGTCCTTGCGATCTCCCAAGCGACGCTTGCGGGGCTTGGGTGCAGCAGCTGCTTGCTTTTCCATGGTTGCGTTAGGCATATCGATCAGCTCCTTAAGTAACATTTGTATCATTATATCGAAAATTTGCGCAGAAATCAATTGACAAAACGCACAAAACCTTTGACAAGAGGCATTTTTTGTGCTAAAATATGAAAGAGGTGATGAAAATGAAACATGTTGACATATATACGGACGGCGCATGCCGCGGAAATCCCGGCAAGGGCGGTTGGGGCGCGGTCCTTGTTTACAAGGGAGTGGAAAAGGAGCTTTCGGGCGGTGAGCCCATGACCACCAACAACCGCATGGAGCTTTCTGCCGTGATCGCGGCACTTTCGGCTTTGCGCGAGCCATGCGAGATCACGCTGACAAGCGACTCCAAATACGTGGTGGATGCCGTGACAAAGGGCTGGGCAAAATCATGGAAGGCAAAGGGCTGGAAAAAGGCGGACAATTCCCCTGCCCTCAATTCCGATCTGTGGGACAAGCTGCTCGGACTTTTGGATTACCATACCGTGACCTTTGTATGGGTAAAAGGACACGCAGGACACCCCTATAATGAGCGTTGCGACGCTTTGGCAACAGCCTATGCCGACAGCTTTACCTGACTTGTGCAAAAAACGGACGCAACGCGTCCGTTTTCTTTTACACTTATTGACAAAACAAGCATTTTACTGTATAATGGCAGTATAGAAATTGAATTACGGAGGTACTCTCTATGTCCACATCCTTTGCCCCCTTGGCGCTTACCAAAAAGGCGGTCATTCTTGACACCGATATGGGTCCTGATTGCGATGACGTTGGCGCACTCGTTACGCTGATCTCCTACGCAAAGCAATATGACTTTGACATTTTGGGCGTTTGCCACTGCACGTCGAATCGCTCCGGTGTAGGCACGATTGACGCGGTTGCTCGCTACTGCAATCACCCCATCGAAAATCTCGGTCAGTGGGAGCACCCCGGATTTTTGGATGACGAGACCTGCCACAAATATTCCGACGATATTGCACAGCGCTTCTCCGAAAAATATGCAAACGGCACGCTTGCCATTGCTCCCAGCGTGGAATTTTATCGCAGAACACTGGCTGCTGCTCCCGATGACGGCGTAGTTGTGATCACGATCGGCATGTTTAACACGCTTGCAGCGCTGCTGGATTCCGCACCCGATCAGTACTCCCCCCTGTGCGGTAAGGAGCTGGTTGAAAAGAAGGTCAGCGCACTGGTGAGCATGGCTGCGATTTTGCCCGAGGGCAGAGAGTTTAACGTGATTTGCGACTACAAGGCTGCAGAAAACGTGTTTGCTAACTGGCCGACCAAGATATATCTCTCCGACTTCCATATCGGCTGGCAGATCCTGACGGGCTACGATCCTGCAGATCCTCGTCCCGACAGCCCCCTGTATGAATCCTCCCGCCTGTACACCGCAGGCAGATGCACCAACAGCAGCTACGACTTGACCGCCGTACAGTTTGCTGTGCTTGGCAAGTGCGAGCTTTACGATCTGCTTGACGATGCATATCGCCTGGAGTTCTATGATGCAGGCACCGGCACGCCCGACGCGACGCGCGCTATCCCCGATCCCGAGGGTCGCATTTACTTTATGAAGAAGCTGGTGGACGATGCCACCATCGCGGCAAGCTTAAACAAGCATATGAACAAATACTTATAATCACAAAAAACGGACTGACTTTTATAAGTCAGTCCGTTTTGTTTTTAACTTAACCCGATCAGCGCATCCGTGACCGCCTCTTTGATCGCGTGTGCAAACTTGTGCTCGCCTACGATCAGCACGGTAACGTCGGGATCGGTCAGTGACAAAATGTGCTTGGCTGCGCGCTTGGGGGTGGTGCATACGGTCAGCAAGACCTGCTCGCATTGCGGTGCGTTCTGACCTACGTAGATCACCTCTCCCACGGCATAGCCCTCCTCCGCCGCAAACTCCTTATCAAACGCGGCAAGCAACTTATCGGGCGATTGTCCCACGCAAAGCACTACTCTGCCGCCAAAGCTATTGCTTTTTTGATGCAGCGCATGAGTCAACGCGCGCACGTCTTCTTGTGTTGTAGCCGCGCTGACGATCACACCGGGACGCACGGTCACCACGTCAAAGCATACAGGCACCTCCGCCTTTTGCAAGCCTGCCATCATGGCTTGTCCGGGCAATCGCACGCCGTCACGGCGCAAGGCATAGCAAGCCTCAATGGCTGCCAATGCCGCCTGGAATTGCACCTCAAACGAGGCATGCAGACGGTAAGGACCTTTGCCGCGATAGGTAAATACGGTTCTGCCCAGCGATTGCTCGCTAACGGTAGCCTCGCTTTTTGCCGGCACGGTCAATCTGCTGCCTGCAGCGGCACATGCCTGCGAGAGCAAGTTATACACCTCGCCACCTACAAAGCCTGTGATCACCTCGCGCGTGCCTCTGCGCACCGCGCGGCTGAGCTGCACGGCTTGCTTTTTGGCAAGCGCTGTATCCCGCGTACCAAAGCCGCAGGGCATGACCAGCGTGTACGGGGCTGCGACCCACATGGGGTCTTGCGTGCAATCCTCGGAAATATCCAGCAGCACCACATCACAGCCATGGCAGCAAAACGCGAGCAGCGCCAGCGCGCAAAGCTTTTGCTCACTGCTGAACTCCACCAAGTTCTCCTCGGTGCACATGTCTCCCGATTCCTTCATGATCTGTTCGCACAAATCACACACCTGCTTGTGCGAGATGGGCTGGCCATCTATGCGCACGCGGCTGCGCAGATCGTCCGTGCCCATACGCGTCCAAACGCCTACGCGATAGCCTGCTGCTAACAGAATACTCTCCAAATACGCGATACGGCAGCTGCCGCCAAGGTTGGCGCTGACCGCTATTTTACGAATTCCCGCCTGCACTCTGCCAAGCCTTGTGCAAAGGGCTGCAAACTGCTCCCCCGTTGCACCGCTTGCATCTGCAAGCAGATATCTTTGTGCTCTGACAAAGGTCATACTAATCTCCTTACCGCCAAAGGCGGTTCAAATATGCTTGGTAACTTCACCGTGGAGCTTTGCTCCAAAAATGGGTTAGGTCCCATTTTTAGGTGAAGCTTATGCGTGAACAGCAGAGTAAAAAGGAATGCAACGTAAACCTTCACGCTATCCTCCCGTGCGCTCAAGAACCAGCACGCTATCCGGCTGCAGGCACACAGGTCCCTTGCCGCGCGTGCCGCAAAGCAGATCGGTAAACGCACCGTCAATGGGCAGCACAACCGGCTGCTCACTTCTGCTTGCCGCCACAATGACCTCTCTGCCCTGTCCGCGTCTTGCAAACGCAATGACAGACTCGTCATGGTACAGCACCTCAAAGCTACCGCCATCCAGCGCGGGATGCTCTGCACGCAGCTGCCCCAGCTTTTGATAGAACGCCAAAAGCTCGGCACGATACGGCACGTCCATCTCGTGCCAAGGCATAGGCATGCGGCAGAAGGGATCGCGCGCACCCTCAAGCCCCAGCTCGTCACCGTAATACAGCGACGGAATGCCAAACACAGTATATTGCAGCGCAGCTGCCATTTTCACCAAGCTTACCGCCTCGGCACGCACCTCGGGGGTAAGTCTATAGGTGGAAAGCTGCTCGTTTGTCTTATCCAGATCCTCCTCGGTGCTGCCAAGCATGGTCAGAATACGCTCGGTATCGTGCGTGCCGATCAGGTTCATCAGCGCATGGCACACCTGCTCGGGATAGGAGGAATACAGCTCGGTCAGCACGTTGTAAAGCCCCTCGGCATCACGGTAGCGGATAAAGTCCAGAATGCCGTTGCGCACGGGATAGTTCATCACGCTGTCCAGCTGCTTGCCGGACAAATAGCGGCGGCGGTTGCCGTACGCAATCTTATCGGCAGCGTTTTCCCACACCTCACCGATGATGACGCACTCGCCCTCGCTCTCATCCTTGACCGCAGCGCGAAGCTCGTCCAAAAAGTCGTTGGTAAGCTCGTCCGCCACGTCAAGTCGCCAACCGCCAATACCCTTTGCAACGTACTTTCTTGCAATGCCCTGCTTGCCCGTAAAATAACGGCGACAGGAATCCTCGGTATGGTTGAGGCGCGGCAGGATCGGAATGCCCCACCAGCAATCGTACTGATCGGGATAGGTTTTGAAATCATACCATTTTGCATACGGAGAGTCGGGCGATTGATATGCGCCCACGTCCTCGTACTTGCCATAGCGATTGAAATAACGGCTGTCATCACCCGTGTGATTGAATACGCCGTCCAAAATCACGCGCATGCCGCGCTGCTTGGCCTGGGCAATCAAGTGCGTAAAGGCGGCATCTCCGCCAAACGCGGGATCAACCTGCTCGTAGTCGCCCGTGTCATATTTATGGTTGGAATACGCCTTGAAAATGGGGCTTAAGTAAATGACCTTGACGCCAAGAGACTCCAAATAGTCCAGCTTTTGCGCCACGCCCCAAAGGTTGCCGCCAAAGAACACGTTATTGGATACGGGTGCGCCCGGATACGGCGCATACTGCGGCACGCCATCCTCCCAATCGGGATTGATAACGGCATCGTCACGCGTGCCGACCTCGCCCTGTCCGCGACAGAAGCGGTCAACGAATATATGATACATCACACCCTTGCCAAACCAAGCAGGCACGGTGTAGTTGCCTTCAAAAATCAGCATACGGAATCTTGCGCCCGAGCTGCGGGACAGGTAAAAGTCCACGTTGTTGATACTCTCTGTAAACATGGTATCAAAGCCCTTGAGCAGCAAAAATTCGTAATAATAAAGTCCGCTTTCTTCCCCATGGCACAGCGCACGGGTGTCAAGCGTACAGGTATAGGTGGTTACGGTGTCGGTTTTGGTATGTACGGTCATCGCCACGTCTACGTCGCCATAGCCATCGCTATTTCCGCGCAACACAGCTCCCTTTGCGCCAAGCGCCTGGGGAACTTCCAAATACAGCTCAAGAACGCTGCCATAGGCAAACGCGCTCTTGCGCGTTACGTCCTCGCCATTACAATATTTTCTGAAAACGACACCGTTTGCTTGCATAATTTCCTCCACAGGATACTTTTGCGGGGCTGTCACCCTCGGGCGACAGCCCCAATTAAATCAAAAAGTTAAGCTAAAATTACTTCAAGGGCTCGATATGCCAGATCTTTTCGGCATAATCACGGATCGAGCGGTCTGCGGCAAAGTAACCGCAGGCTGCGGTGTTGAGCAGCGAGCGTCTGGACCAATCCATACGGTTTGCATAGTCGCGCACTGCCTGCTGGTGGGTCAGGCGGTAAGACTCAAAGTCTGCAAGGCACATATAGGGGTCTGCAATGCCATGACCTGCCAAGAGGTAGGTGGCAATATCCGCAAAGGACTCGCCTGCAAAGCCGATCGACAGGAAATTGACAATTCTCTCAAGACGGGGATTGTTGGCATAGAACTCAGCAGAGCGGTAGCCACGCAGCCAAAGCTGCTCGACCTCCTGCGCGGTCAGACCGAAGATATACATGTTATTTTCGCCAACAGCGTCCAGCATCTCAATGTTCGCGCCGTCCAGCGTACCGATGGTCAGAGCACCGTTGATCATGAGCTTCATGCAGCCCGTGCCGCTGGCTTCCTTGCCGGCAAGCGAGATCTGCTCACTGATATCAGCCGAGGGGATCAGGATCTCCGCGGTGCTGACGTCATAGTTCTCAAGGAACACCAGATTGAGCTTTTGCTTGATCTTGGGGTTCTTTTCAATATCCTTGCTGATCATGCAAAGCAGCTGGATAATGCGCTTTGCCATCTGATAGCCGGGAGCAGCCTTTGCACCGAAGATATAGGTCTGAGGCGTGATATCCAGATCGGGATTCTCACGCAGATCCAGGTACAGACCGATAATATTGATCGCGTTGAGCAGCTGACGCTTGTACTCGTGCAGACGCTTGATCTGTACGTCATAAACGCTATGCGTATCGATCTTCTGTCCGGTCTTGCGGTACAGATGCTCTGCAAAAGCAACCTTGTTGGCATGCTTGATGTCACGTACGCGCTGTACGACAGCCGTATCGTTTGCAAACTTAGCAAACTCTGCAAGCTCCTCGGGATTGTGGCGGTAGCCCGTACCGATACACTCATCCAAAAGTCCTGCCAACTTGGGGTTGGAATAGCACAGCCAGCGACGGTGTGCAATACCGTTGGTGACGTTGAGGAACTTTTCGGGGTACATCTTGTAGAAATCCTTGAATACGGATTCAGTCAAGATGCCGGAGTGCAGCTTGGAAACGCCGTTGACGCTATGAGAGCCAATGACGCAGAGGTTTGCCATTCTGACCTGACCGTAACCAACAACGCTCATCTTGGAAATGCGCTGCCAGTTGCCGGGGAATACCTCCCAGGCTTCCTTACAGAATCTCTCGCTGATCTCCTTGATGATGGCATAGATTCTGGGCAGCTGGAGACGGAACAGATCCTCGTTCCAGGTCTCAAGTGCCTCGGGCATAACGGTGTGGTTGGTGTAGGACACGGTGCGTGTTACAATGCTCCATGCCTTTTCCCAGGAGAAGAAATAATCGTCGATCATGATACGCATCAGCTCCGGCACGCAAAG
>JAZOLE010000174.1:0-2999 GCA_045652835.1 Eubacteriales bacterium
GTGGTCGCGGGCGTCGTGCCCGGTGCTGTTGGCTTGTACGCGCCTTTGGTGGAATTTGCGGGCGCGGGTGCGGCCACACCGCTGACAGGCTTTGGCTTTTTGATCTCCAAGGGCGTGCGCGAGGCGGTGGATGAGAAAGGATTGCTGGGCGCGCTGACGGGCGGGCTCAAAGCCGCCGCAGGCGGCACGGCAGCCGCCTTGGTGTTTGGATATATCGCGACCCTTTGCTTTTCGTCCAAACCTAAAAAGTGACAATTATACGGGCGATCACTGATCGCCCCTAAAGGCAATTCGGGCGAATATTCCTTATGTCATAAGGGGGAAATGTAGGGGCGATCAGTGATCGCCCGCCTCTGTTATTACTCTCCAAACGCCTTTCTTAACTTCTCCAGCGCACTCTTTTCAAGCCTTGACACGTACGACCTTGATATCCCGAGCTGCAAGGCGATCTCGCGCTGCGTCATGGGTTCTTTGCCCGAAAGCCCGTATCTCAGCAGCACGATCTGCCGCTCACGGTCGTCAAGCAGCGTGTTGACGTAGCGCAAGGCGCGCGTGCTTTGCATCTCGCGGTCGATCATCTCGGCAAGGTTTTCCTCGCTTGCGATCACGTCCATGTAGGTCAGGGGATTGCCGTCGCGATCCACGTCAATGGTCTCGTTGATCGAAATCTCGGCTGAAAGCTTCTTGCCCGAACGGAAGTGCATAAGTATCTCATTCTGAATACACTTGGCGGCATAGGTTGCAAAGCGCGTGCCGTTGCCCACGTTGAAGGTATCCACCGCCTTGACAAGTCCAATTGAGCCAATCGAGATCAGGTCCTCCTGGTTCTTGCTTGACGAATAATACTTGCGCACGATGTGCGACACAAGGCGCAGATTGTGTAAAATCAAGGTCTGCCGCGCGTCCTCCGCCTCTTGCCCCGCGCAGTGCGCCATTTTCTCAAAAGCCGCTTGCTCCTCTTCGGAGGACAAAGGAGCCGGGAAGTTTTGCGGCGTCCCGATCCCTAAAATGACGTGAAAAAAATAGGTAAACAGCGAAAATACGGAAAACATAGCTAAGCACTCCCTTGCGACATAGTAATACACTCTATGCCACAAAACGCAAAAAATGCCTACTTACACTAACTTCTTACGTTCGCGTAGCGGACATTTCACATTTGTGCAGCAAATATTTCACCGTGCAGCGATTTTCACTGATCCAAACAAAAAGCGGAGGCGCAAGTGCGCCTCCGCGATTTTTTGATTTGGATCAATACATACCGCCCATGCCCTGAGGAGCAGCCGCAGCGGGAGCTACGGGCTCGGGCTTATCTGCAACCACGCTCTCGGTGGTCAGAATGACGGATGCGATGGATGCAGCGTTCTGCAAAGCACTTCTCGTTACCTTAGTGGGGTCAACGATACCTGCACTCATCATATCCACGTAAACCTCGTTGTAAGCGTCAAAGCCGTAGCCGATCTTGCCCGAGTTTACAATGTTGTTGACGATTACGCCACCGTCAAAGCCTGCGTTAGCAGCGATCTGACGTACGGGCTCTTCCAGAGCCTTGAGCACGATGCGAACACCGGTGCGCTCGTCGCCCTCGGTGGTGTTCAGCAGAGCCTGCACTGCGGGAATCACGTTGAGATATGCAGTACCGCCGCCTGCAACGATGCCTTCCTCAACAGCAGCCTTGGTTGCGTTGAGTGCGTCCTCGATGCGCAGCTTCTTTTCCTTCATTTCAGCCTCGGTAGCAGCACCAACCTTGATTACAGCAACACCGCCTGCAAGCTTAGCAAGTCTTTCCTGCAGCTTCTCGCGGTCAAATTCGCTGGTCGTGGTCTCGATGCCCTGACGGATCTGTGCAATTCTGCCCTTGATCTCCTCGGGATTGCCGTTACCGCCAACGATCACGGTGTTCTCCTTGGTGATCTTCACCTGTCTTGCATAGCCCAGCTGATACATCTGGGTGTCCTTGAGCTCCAGACCCAGCTCGGAGGAAATGACCTCACCACCGGTCAGGATCGCGATATCGCGCAGCATGTCCTTGCGGCGATCGCCAAAGCCGGGAGCCTTGACTGCAACGCAGGTAAAGGTGCCGCGCAGCTTGTTGAGCACCAGCGTGGTCAGGGCCTCGCCCTCAACGTCCTCTGCAATGATAACCAGCTTGCGACCGGACTGCAGCATCTGCTCGAGCAGGGGAAGGATCTCCTGAATGTTGGAGATCTTCTTATGGGTGATCAGGATAGCGGCATCGTCAATGACAGCCTCCATCTTGTCGGTGTCGGTAACCATGTAGGGGGAGAGATAGCCGCGGTCAAACTGCATACCCTCAACCACCTCGGAGTAGGTCTCAGCGCTCTTGGATTCCTCAATGGTGATAACGCCGTCAGCGGTGACCTTTTCCATAGCGTCTGCAATCAGCTCACCAATGACCTCGTCACCTGCGGAGATGGTGCCAACGCGTGCAATGTCTTCCTTACCGTTGACCTTCTTTGCGCTTGCAGCCAAAGCTTCAACCGCTACGTCAACAGCCTTCTTGATGCCCTTACGCAGAACCATGGGGTTTGCGCCTGCGGTTACGTTCTTCATGCCCTCGCGTACGAAAGCCTGTGCCAGCAGAGTCGCGGTGGTAGTACCGTCACCTGCGGCATCGTTGGTCTTGGTAGCAACCTCCTTAACAAGGGAAGCGCCCATGTTCTCAGCAGCGTCCTCCAGCTCGATCTCCTTTGCGATGGTAACACCGTCGTTGGTGATCAGGGGAGAGCCGTACTTCTTGTCAAGCACCACGTTTCTGCCCTTGGGGCCCAGCGTGATCTTAACTGTGTCTGCAAGCTTATCTACGCCGCGAACCAGCGCGTTTCTTGCTTCAATGCCGTAAAGAATATCCTTTGCCATGTGTCTTGTTCTCCTTAGAAATTACAATATAATCAGTCTACAACAGCCAGCACGTCGTCCTCGGAAACGATGACGTACTCGGTGCCGTCCAGCTTGACAGAAGTGCCTGCGTACTTGCTTGC
>JAZOLE010000175.1:0-43632 GCA_045652835.1 Eubacteriales bacterium
TTTATGATGAAGTATGATATAATACCATGGTATGACGGTCGAAAGGCCCGGGATATTCCCGCATCGTAGGATGATTTGAAACGGAGGATATATACAGATGAAAGATTTTTTGGTAGCTATCAGCGGCTGGAAGACGGCAAACCCTGCAGGTGCTGAGGTAGTTGGCGGCGTTGTTTTCGCGCTGTCCATCGTTCTGATCCTGCTCTCCATCGGTCTGGTTATCGCAGTTCTGATGCAGTCCTCGAAGGACCACAAGCTGTCCGGTGCAATCGCCGGCGGTGCTGACACCTTCTTCGGCAAGACCAAGGGCAACACCATGGATAAGCTGTTCTCTAAGCTGACCATTATCGGTTCCGCTCTGTTCGTTGTGATCGTTGTCGCAATGTACGTGCTGATCAACTGGTACACCTTGGCTTAAGTCAGAACCAAGAAAGAAAAACTCCGCGCAAGGTAGCGCGGAGTTTTCTTTTTTACGCCGCATCCTTGACATTGGGCGCGTTTTGTGGTAGTATATATATAAGAATTGTAATGTTGTGAGGACGTATATGAATCAACGTAATCAACAAAATAAAACCCCGAGCTCAGGCCCCGAGATGCGGCAGCTGACCTTTCTTGCCGTGATTCTGGCGGTGCTTTTGGTGATCGTGCTGGGTAGCTTTTTCGTGTTCCAGCTGGTCATTGAGCCCATGATCAACCGAAATGACACGCCCGCGATCGATGATCGCCCCGGCTTGAACTGGAGCGAGCAGGTGCAGGGCGGACAGCAGGGTGAGATCGATGATCAGACCGGCTTTTTCCAGAGCATCTGGGCAGGTATTGTGAACCTATTTTCTCCCGTGGAGGTGCCCGGTCCCGGCACAAAGCCCCCTGCAGTTGACCTTGAAGCAACCTATCCGTATGCAGGCAATGCGCTTTCGGGCACGGCTTTGCCCGTGGGCAGCGGTGCTGCTGTGTCGGATAGCACGACCAATTCCAAGTACGCCATTTTAGTCAACGCCGCCGATGGCAGCGTGCTGGCTTCCGAGCTGGCGGATGAGCGCATGTATCCCGCGTCCTTGACCAAAATCATGACGCTGCTGGTTGCCGTGGAGAAATTGCCGCACGAGCATAGCCTGCAGGATATGGTCAAGATCACCGAAGAGGTGCAGGAGGAGATGCGCAAGAAAAACTCCTCGGGCATGCTTTCTCCCAAGGAATACGCAGGCGATGAGCTGAGTGTGGAATCCATGCTGTATGCTATTGCCCTGGAATCCGACGGTGTGGCTTGCATTGAAATTGCAAAGTACATAGCAGGCTCGGAGCAGGCATTTGTTGAGCTGATGAACCAAAAAGCGCAGGAAATGGGACTTACGGGCACGCATTTTGTCAACACGCACGGCTTGCATGACGATAACCATTACACCACCGCGCGCGAACTGGCAGCCATTATGCGCTATGCTATGAGCAACGAGCTGTGTGCCAAGATTCTGTCTACCGAGCGTTACAACGCTACGGGGCATTATCTCAAGAACGGCCAGCCTGCAACCTATACCTTCTATTTTGCACACACCTATCTTGCAGAAGCACTTGAAAGATATCCGAGCTATGCTACGCAAGTGCCGGTTGTGGCAGCTAAAACCGGACTTACCGATGAGGCAAAGTCTTGCCTTGCTACCTACATTGTAGCCCCCGATGGCAATGCCTACGTTTGCATCACGGCATTTGCAGGCGGCCAGCTTGCATATATGGACGATCACGCCGGTCTGTATAACAAATACGCAAAATAATAATACGATTATACGGACTGCCGCGACACAGGGGCAGTCCGTGTCTTTTTCTCTCCCTATTTCATATTATGACATGGAAAAGGAGGGATTTGGTATGCTACTTTATAAGCCTTATGATCGCACGCGTGCGGTCGAATATGCGCGCCGCTGGGCGCGATCGCGCAATCCGTTGTTTATCAATTTCACGGGGTACGGGGGAGATTGCACCAGCTTTGTTTCGCAAAGCGTGCTTGCAGGCAGCTGCGAGATGAATTTTACGCCCACGTTTGGATGGTATTACGTCTCGCCCACAGACCGTGCACCCGCGTGGAGCAGCGTGGAGTCGTTTTACGATTTTATCACGGGTGCACCTGCCTTTGCTGCGGAAAACGGCGGCACGGGTCCTTACGGCCGCGAGGTAAGCAGAGCAGAGGTTACCCCGGGGGATGTGGTGCAGCTTGCGGACAGTGAGGGGGATTTCTATCATACGTTGATTATCACGGACGTTCGTGGTGGCGAAATTTTGGTTGCTGCGCATTCGGACGATGCGCTGGACAGAAGGCTGTCTTCGTACGTCAATGCCGCTTCGCAGCGATTTATCCGCATTGAGGGCGTGCGCGTGGAGGTGCCCGAGGAAAGCTGCTATTTCGATCTGCTGGAGGGCGTTGCGCTCTCGGGGGACGGCGTGATACCACCTGCAGATAGGGCGGGCGATCAGTGATCGCCGCCAGATTGAAAGCGCATTTGATGTCATAGAATTAAAAAAACAAAAATATTTTTCAAAAAAGTGAAACCAAACGAAAAAATTCCTGTCTTGATAGATGAAGGACAAAAAGAGGTGAGATTATGGAGGACAAACTGATTGTGGATCTGTACTGGGCGAGAAACGAGGAAGCCATCACGCAGACCTCGGTCAAGTACGGCGGTATGATGCACGCGACGTCCAAATCGATCGTTGGATCGCATGAGGATGCCGAGGAATGTGTCAACGACGCGTACTTGGCTGCATGGAATTCCATGCCCGAAAACCGTCCTACCTATCTGGGTGGGTACATGGCAAAGATCATTCGTAACATTTCGCTTAACCGCTATGATCGCAACCACGCTGCCAAAAGGGGCGGCGTGCAGGTGGCGTTCGAGGAGCTGGAGGAATGCCTTGCAGACCTGCAAACACCTGCGGAGCAATACGAGCAGGGCTGCTTGCGCGAGGTGCTGGATGATTTTTTGGCAGGGCTTGAGCCTGACAAGCGCGTCATTTTTCTGCGCAGGTATTTTTATACCGATTCGATCGCACAGATCGCGCTGCGCATGCAGATCAGTGAGGGCAAGGTCAAAAGCGTGCTGTTCCGCTTGCGCGCGCAGCTTGCGGAAGTGTTAGCCGCACGGGAGCCGAACCGAATTGCCCGAGGGTGATTCATTTTCGCATCTTTCGGCGTGCTTTCACTCGCAAGATTGGTATCTTGCTTCGCAAAATCCCACCAAAATCTATCAAAAATGAATTCGCCCTCGGGTGCGAGCAGTTTTGACGAAGCAGATTTTTTCTATCCCAAAAGCTTTTCCCGCAGGGCATATAGGCAATATGTCCAAGGGGAAAGATGCAGGGATCGGGAAAATCTGCACGTCAAAACCAACTTGGTTCGACTCCCGTGCGGCTAAAGGAGGCAGGCATATGAACGGGCGCAGACTTTACGAGGAGATCGGCTACGTAGACGAGCGGTATCTGCAAGAGGCAGCTGCCTATCGCGCACGTAAAAAATCTCCCTCATGGCGTGTCTTACTGATCGCGGCGGTACTGCTGCTGAGCTTTGCCTTGCTGCTTGGCACGGTGGCGGCTGGCGTGGCAGTGGGTGTGATCAATGCGCTGATCAACAGCGGTGAGCAAACGCCCGAGCCCGTAGCACCCATTGTGCAAATGGAGCAGGCAATGGCAGAAGAGCAGCACGTGGCACTTTCGGCAGACCAGTTGGAGTTCTTTGGCAGACCCACGCTGATCTGGAGTGAGCTGGGCAGTGACGAGTATTACAGCGTCACGCTCTCCACGTATGAGTGCGAGAAGCTTGTGTACCTCATGCAGACAAACAGACGCGAATATACCGCGCAAAGTGATGCCCCAAAGTATCAGATCTGGCTGAGCCTTGGTGACGGTGTGGTAGTTTCTCCTTATCTCAAAAATACGGCAGGCAATGCAGGGCACGGCGAGGTGTTTGACTATGACCCCGAGCTGGAAATGAGCGATGCGCTTGCCGAGCAAATTGCCCGATATATTGGGACCTAACCCTTGACCCAACCTCTTTTGTCCACACATCAAAAGAATTATGGAGGTTATTATGAAACGCTTTGTAACAAAAATGACGGGACTTTTACTCATACTTGCTATGAGCGCAGCTGTATTTGCCGCTTGCTCGGCTTCGGGTGGCGCACCGGAAGCTGAATACTATCCGGGCAACATGATGAATGCCTACTATCCGCAAGAGGAGGGCATCATTTCTCCCGATTCACAAAGCGGCGTGATCGAAACGCCCTTTGTCAATACCGATCAGCAGGCGATCTCCACCTTTTCCGCAGACGTGGATACCGCATCCTATACGCTGTTCCGCAAGCACGTGCAATCGGGTTATAAGTGGTCGCAGATGACGCAGGACTACGTGGGCGGCAACATCCGCACCGAGGAAATGCTCAACTATTTTGACTATGATTATGCAGAGCCTGCAGAGGGCGACTTGTTTGGTGTGAACGCGCAGATCGTGCCGTGCCCCTGGAACGAGGATAATCAGCTTTTGATGCTGGGGCTCAAGGCAAGCGACGCAGCAGCCCCCACGGGCAATAATCTGGTGTTCTTGGTGGATGTGTCCGGCTCGATGAATTCAGACGATAAGCTGCCCCTTTTGCAAAAGACCTTCTCTTATCTGGTCAGCAATCTGGGTGAGAATGACCGCGTGTCCATCGTGACCTATTCGGGCGCAGAGCGCGTAGTGTTGGAGGCTTGCCCCGGTAATCAATATGAAGAGATCATGCACGCCATCAACAATCTGCACGCAGGCGGCTCTACCAACGGGCAGGCAGGTTTGCAAAAGGCTTATGAGATTGCACGCTCCTGCTATATCGAGGGCGGTAATAACCGCATCATCATGGCGTCGGACGGTGACCTTAACGTGGGTATCCGCGATCCCGAGCAGCTCAAGGCATTCGTAGAGGAAAAGCGCAAGAGCGGCATTTATCTGTCGGTGCTGGGCTTTGGCAGCGGCAACTTCCGTGACGATAACATGGAGACTCTTGCCGACCACGGCAACGGTGTGTACTACTATATCGACGGTGAGGTTGAGGCGGAAAAGATCTTTGGCAGCGAGCTTTGCTCTACCTTGACTACCGTGGCAAACGACGTCAAGCTGCAGATCACCTTTGATCCCGTTTACGTGGAGAAATACCGCCTGATCGGCTATGAAAACCGCAGACTGAATACCGAGGATTTCGAGGACGACACCAAGGACGCAGGCGAGGTCGGTGCAGGGCACACTTTGACCGTGTGCTACGAGATCACGCTGCGCGACACCGAGATTGCCGAGGACGGCAACATTGCAAATCTTGCCGTACGCTGGAAGAACCCCGGGCAGAGCGAGAGCGTGCTGCGCGAGTACGGTATTGGCAGCGAGAACATCAAGGATACCATGAATGATGACGCGCTGCTGGCAGCCGCCATCGTAGAAACTGCCATGCTGCTGCACAACAGCCGCTACAAGGGCAATTCCTCTCTTGAAAACGTGCTTGCCCTGCTTGGGGATATGCAGGAAAAGGATTTCTACGTGCAGGAGTTTGAGGGTTTGATCAGACAGTTACAAGAAGATCAATAATTTGGGTGATTGTCCTTTTTGATGGACGGTAATAAACGTCGTAGGGCGAGGGCTTGCTCCCGCAGAAGCAAACGAAATGGATTGCTTTCGGTAGCTCCTCGCCCATAAAAACCAATTGCTTGCCAAAAACATGTTGTTGAGGATGGGCGGCGGGAGCAAGCCCCCACCCTACAGCGTGCTCCGCTGATGATGACACGGGTGGTGGGATATCCCGCTGAAAAAGGAGATTACATATGCAAGAACCATTGACTTCCGAAAAACCGAAAATACGCGCGCAGAAAAAGCACATCGCGCAGTTCGTGATCGCGTGTGTGATATTGGTTGTGAGTATATTGGGGCTGGTCTTGGCGTTGATGTCGCTGCAAGACAGCATGCCCACGCTGCCCGAGGCGTCAGGCTCATCCGATGCGGCATTGCCCGGGGCTGAGATCCTTGGGGTGTTTGTTTTCATGCTGGCGTATGTGGTGGCGACTATGTTCATCCTTCTGCTTTGTGCCTTTGCGTGGGGGCTGGGTATGATCTTGTCTGCCCGTCTTACCTTTTGCAAGCATGACAAGCCGCATTGGCTGTGGGTTGGCTCCTATATTTTGACCGCCATTTTCACCGTGCTGGTCATTGCCTCCATGTGTTTTATCATTTATGTGCTGCTGACGTTGTTTGTTTGATATACAAAAACCCGACAGGATTTGTCACCTGTCGGGTTTTTTGTATGCAATTTTTATTGTGCCTGCGATTCGCACCAATAGCAGCGCCAGATATCCTTTTCGGCATCGGTCTGCACGAACAGCTGCGGCAGCTCCTGCTCAACCTGGCAGATGCAGCGGCTGTTGCGGCAGGTCTTGCCGAGCGCAGCGTCTGCTGCGGGGCGTACTACTGCAACGTTCTGCTTTGCCTCTGCAAGCAGCTTTAAGATGAGTGCCATGCGCATGTACTTGCCGCCAAGCACCTGCTTGAAATAGCAGGCTCTGGGGTCGTCGTCAATGGCAACCGAGATCTCGTTGACGCGGGGCAGGGGATGCAGGATCGAAAGGTCAGCCTTTGCGCCATCAAGCTTATCGGGCGTGAGAATGTAGCTGTCCTTGAGTCGCTGGTACTGCTCCTGATCGGCAAAGCGTTCTCTTTGCACGCGAGTCATATACAGTACGTCAAGCTCGGGCATAGCAGCCACCAGATCGGTGGTCTCCTCGTAGGTCATACCCTTCTTTTCAAGCACCTCTGCAAACATGTATTCGGGCAATCTCAGCTCCTCGGGGGAGATCAGCACTACCTTGATGCCGGTGTAACGCGAGAGCGCGTTGATCAGCGAGTGTACCGTTCTGCCGTACTTGAGGTCGCCGCAAAAGCCTACGGTCAAGTCATTGAGTCTGCCTTTTTCACGGTAAATGGTGTAAAGGTCAGCCAGCGTCTGCGTGGGGTGGCAATGTCCGCCGTCGCCCGCGTTGATGACCGGAATAGACGCGTTTTGTGCCGCTACCAGTGCAGCACCCTCCAAGGGGTGACGCATGGCAATGATGTCGGCATAGCAGGAAACCGTCTTGGCGGTGTCTGCCACGCTCTCGCCCTTGGCAGCAGAGGAAGCACCTGCGCTGGAGACCGAGATTACGTTGCCGCCAAGCCCCAGCATAGCCGCCTCAAAGCTAAGACGGGTACGTGTAGAGGGCTCAAAGAACAGGGTAGCCAAAATCTTGCCGTCGCAAGCGTGCGCGTACTTTTCGGGGTGGTCTGCAATGTCGCAGGCAACCGCGATCATATTGTCCAGCTCCTCGACGGTCAGATCGACCGTATCGATCAGACTTCTCATATTTGTGATACCTTTCTTGGAATATTGTGGGTGGATCAAGCCTTCGCACCGTTGATGGCGAGGTAATTCTTGATGCGGGTGACGTTCTCCTCATTCTCGGGGTCCTCTTCGAGGTACTCGATGATGTCGTAAACGTCAACGATGGAGTATACGGGGAAGCCGAACTGCTCCTCGATCTCCTGCATAGCGCCCTTCTCGCCCTGGCCCTTTTCCTTGCGGTCGACCATGATGAAGGTAGCGGCTACCTTTGCGCCCTCGAGGTGGGAGAGGATCTCCATCGACTCGCGGATGGCGGTGCCGGCGGTGATGACGTCCTCGATGATGACGATTTCCTCTCCGGGCGTGGGAACGTAGCCGACGAATACGCCGCCCTCACCGTGGTCCTTGACCTCCTTACGGTTGAAGAAGAAGGGAACGTTGAGGCCGTTCTTGGAGAGAGCCACAGCGGCGGAAACGGAGAGGGAAATACCCTTGTAGGCAGGACCGTAGAGAACAGCCGGCTTATTACCGAGCTTTTCGAAATTTGCCTTGGCGTAGATTTCGCCGAGGGTGGCGATGTCGTTGCCGGTTTTGATCATGCCCGCGTTGATGAAATAGGGGATCTTGCGGCCGGACTTTGCGGTGAAGTCGCCGAATTTCAGAACACCGGCGGACTCCAGAAATTGTATAAATTCTCTCTTATAGCTTTCCATATTAACCTCCATGCCGCCCATGGCGGCTCAAATTAGTTTTCTTTATCTGTAATTAGTCGCAGAACTCTGCTACGCAGCGGTCATAAGCGGCAACGGGGTCTGCAGCCGCGGTAATGGGTCTGCCGACTACGATGTAGTCAGAGCCGATCTTCTTTGCCTCTGCAGGGGTCATAACGCGTACCTGGTCGCCCTTGTCGCCGTCAGCGAAACGAACGCCGGGGGTAACGGTTACGAAATCCTTGCCGCAAGCGTCATGTACCTTGCCTGCCTCCAGGGGAGAGCAAACGATGCCGTCAAGACCGGACTTCTTTGCATTCTGTGCGTAGTGCATAACAACCTTGTCAATAGGCTGATCGATCAGCAGATCCTCGGTCATGCGCTCCTGGCTGGTAGAGGTCAGCTGGGTAACTGCGATCAAAAGGGGACGAGTGCCGTCGGGTCTGGTCAAGCCCTCCAGCGCTGCTTCCATCATAGCGCAGGTGCCTGCAGCGTGCAGGTTGCACATGTCAACGTCCAGGCGAGAAAGCACGTTCATAGCCTTCTTAACGGTGTTGGGAATATCGTGCAGCTTCAGGGCAAGGAAGATCTTGTGACCGCGTGCCTTGATCTCGCGCACGATGTCCGGACCTTCGGCATAGAACAGCTCCATGCCGATCTTGAGATAGAGAGATTTGTTTTCAAATTTGTCGAGAAATGCAAGAGTGTCTGCCTTAGAAGCAAAGTCACAAGCAATAATTACGTCTTTTCCCATTAGTGTGCTCCTCCGATAATATCTTGTAAATTTGTAATGCCGTATTTTTCCATAACGCGAGGCAGGTCATCGATGATGTTCTTGGATGCGCAGGGATCGATCAGGTTTGCAGCACCGATCTCAACCGCGGTTGCGCCCGCAAGCATCATTTCGATTACGTCCTCAGCCGTACTTAAGCCGCCCATGCCGATGATCGGGATGTTCACAGCCTCGTAAACTCTGTACACCATGGAGAGTGCTACAGGCTTGATTGCAGGGCCGGAAAATCCGCCCGACTTGTTATAAATAACAGGCTTCTTGGTCTTGAGATCAATTCTCATGCCCATGAGCGTGTTGATCATGCTGATGCCGTCCGCGCCGGCCTCTTCGCAAGCCTTTGCGATAGATACGATGTCGGTGACGTTGGGCGAGAGCTTGATGTAGACAGGCTTGGTGGTCACGGCCTTGACAGCACGGGTGACCTCAGCAGCCGCCTCGGGAGAGGTGCCAAAGCTCATGCCGCCGCCGTGTACGTTGGGGCAGGAGATATTGACCTCCAACCAGCCGATCTGGGGCTGGGAGTCCAGCTTTTCGCAGGTGTAAGCGTAGTCCTCGATCGAAAAGCCCGAAACGTTTGCCATAACAGGCTTGTGGAAGCACTGGGCAAGCAGGGGCAGCTCGTGAGAGATAACCGCGTCCACACCGGGGTTCTGCAGTCCCACTGCGTTGATCATGCCCGCGGTGCACTCTGCAATACGGGGCGTGGGGTTGCCGAAGCGAGGATCCTTGGTCGTGCCCTTGAAGGAGAACGTGCCAAGGCAGTTGATATCGTACCAATGGGCAAATTCGTAGCCGTAGCCAAACGTGCCCGATGCGGGGATGACGGGATTATCCAGCGTGATGCCCGAGAGATTGACTTTGGTGTTTACCATACGATCTCCTCCTTTACAAGCACAGGTCCGTCCTTGCAGATGCGCTTGTTGCCGTATTTGGTCTTGCAGGAGCAGCCCATGCATGCGCCAAAGCCGCAGCCCATGCGCTCCTCAAAGCTGAACTGACCCGAGGTAACCGATGCGGCATTGACAGCCTTAAACATAGGCATAGGTCCGCAGGTGTAGAAGTAGCTGTACTCCAGCTCGGTCAGTACGCCTGTAACAAAGCCCTTGGTGCCGTAAGAGCCGTCCACGGTGGTCACGTAAACCTCTGCGCCCAGTGCCTTGAACTCATCTTCATAGAAGATTTCGTCCTTGGTGTTAAAGCCGAGAATGACCTTGACGGGCTTGCCCGCCTCGCGCAGCTTGCGGCAAAGGCCGTAGAGCGGGGGAATACCCACGCCACCGCCGATCAGCACAGGTGCGTCTCCTGCGGTGCTGACGTCATAGCCGTTGCCAAGACCCGAAAGCAGGTCGAAAATGTCGCCCTCTTTTGCCTCGGCCAGCTTTTCGGTGCCTGCGCCAACCACCTTGTAGATCAAGGTGATGGTGCCTGCCTCTGTATCATAGTCGCATACCGAGATGGGGCGGCGCAGATACAGCCCGTCAATCTTGAAATTGACGAACTGACCGGGGCGCGTCAGCGCCCCCGTCTCGCCCTCTACCACCATGCGGTATACGGTGCTTGTCAGTTGTACGTTGGATTGTACACGATAAAGTCCTTGATTCATGTCTGCTCCTTTGATTAAGAGTCAATGGTGGAAATGCCCAGCGTGGTCTCTTCCAGTACGTCCAGAAGTACCTTAACGGTATCAAGTGCGGTGAAGATGGTCACGTTGTTCTCAACAGCGCACTGTCTGATCTCCTGACCGTCCGAGATGCCGCGAGAGCCGCTGACGTCACGAGTGTTGATGACGTAGGTCACGTAGCCACCGCGAATGGCGTTGGGAATCTCGTCGCTGCCGTCGCCGATCTTTTGCAGTGCGTGGGTGCGCACGCCGTTCTCTTTGAGGAACTTGGCAGTGCCTGCAGTACCCTGAATGTTAAAGCCCATGTTGTAGAAGCGGCGGATGAGCGGCAGAGCCTCTTCCTTGTCCTTGTCCGCAAGCGTGACAAGCACGGTGCCGTAGTTGACTACGTTGGTGCCGCTTGCCTGCAGCGCCTTGTACAGTGCGCGGGTCAGGCTGTTGTCATAGCCGATTGCCTCGCCCGTGGACTTCATCTCAGGGGAGAGGTAAGCGTCAAGTCCGCGCAGCTTTGCAAACGAGAATGCGGGAGCTTTGACGTAGTAACGCTTCTTTTCAGCGGGATAGATCTCGGTAATGCCCTGCATCTTGAGCGTCTGACCCAGCATAACCAGCGTACCCATGTCGGCAAGGCTGTAGCCTGTTGCCTTGGAAAGGAAGGGAACGGTACGGGAGGAACGGGGGTTGACCTCAATGATGTAAACGTCATCCTTATCGTCTACGATAAACTGGATGTTGAAAAGGCCTACGATGCCGATGGCAAGACCCAGCTTCTTGGTGTAGTCAAGGATCGCGTTCTTGACCTTGTCGGAAAGCGAGAAGCAGGGGTAAACGCTGATCGAGTCGCCCGAGTGAACACCGGTACGCTCAACAAGCTCCATAATGCCAGGCACGAATACGTCGGTGCCGTCGCAAACTGCGTCAACCTCAACTTCCTTACCCTGAATGTACTTGTCAACAAGTACGGGCTTGTCCTCGTCGATCTCAACTGCGGTGTGCAGGTAGGTGCGCAGCTGCTGCTCATCGGCAACGATCTGCATTGCTCTGCCGCCCAGTACGAAGGAGGGACGAACAAGCACGGGGTAGCCGATCTCTGCTGCGGTGCGGACACCGTCCTCAATCACGGTAACGGCTCTGCCCTTAGGCTGGGGAATGCCCAGAGAGGAAAGTACCTTTTCAAAGGCGTCACGGTTCTCAGCCTTCTCGATTGCTGCGCAATCCGTGCCGATCAGCTTCACGCCGCGCTCGGTAAGGGGAGCTGCCAAGTTGATAGCGGTCTGACCGCCAAGGCTTGCAATAACGCCCTCGGGCTGCTCAAGGTGCAGGATGTTCATGACGTCCTCTACACAAAGCGGCTCAAAGTACAGCTTGTCCGAGCAGGTGTAGTCGGTGGAAACGGTTTCGGGGTTGTTGTTGATAACGATTGCCTCGTAGCCCGCGTGGCGAATTGCGCTGACCGCGTGCACGGTGGAGTAGTCGAACTCAACGCCCTGACCGATACGAATGGGACCCGAGCCGAGCACAACCACCTTCTTGCGGTCGGAAACGATGCTCTCGTTCTCCTGCTCGTAGGTCGAGTAGAAATAGGGGATATATCCCTGCGCCTCAGCAGCACAGGTGTCGATCATCTTGTAAACGGGGAACAGGTTGTTCTGCTCGCGCATATGCCAAACGTCCAGCTCGGGGCAGCCCCAGAGCGATGCGATGTAAGCATCCGAGAAGCCCATCTTCTTGGCGTGGCGCAGCACGTCAAGGTTCATGGGAGAATTCTTGATGGTGCTTTGCATGTTGACGATGTTGCGCAGCTTTTCAAGGAAGAACATGTCGATCTTGGTAGCAGACCAGATGCGACCCGAGTCAGCACCGTATTCCAGCAGCTTTGCAATCGCGTAAATGCGGTCGTCGGTGCCGTCCTTGATGTATTCCATGAGCTGCTCGGCGGTGTATTCATCAAACTTCTTCATGTAGATGTGGTTGACGCCGATCTCCAGCGAGCGCACTGCCTTAAGAAGGCTCTCTTCAAAGGTTCTGCCAAGGCTCATGACCTCACCGGTTGCCTTCATCTGCGTGGAGAGCTTGTTGTTAGCCGAAACAAACTTGTCAAAGGGGAAGCGGGGCATCTTGGTAACCACGTAGTCAAGCGCGGGCTCGCAAGCGGCAAGAATGTTGCCGATCTTAATCTCGTCCAGCGTCATACCAACTGCGATCTTGGCGGTCACGCGTGCGATGGGGGAGCCGCTTGCCTTGGATGCAAGTGCGGAAGAACGGGAAACGCGGGGGTTGACCTCGATGAGGTAGTAGCTGAACGAGTGGGGGTCAAGTGCAAACTGCACGTTGCAGCCGCCCTCAATACCCAGCGCACGAATGATCTTGAGTGCGCTGTCACGCAGCATGTGAGATTCCTTGTTGGTCAGCGTCTGGCAGGGGCAAACAACGATCGAGTCGCCCGTGTGAATGCCGACGGGGTCAACGTTTTCCATGTTACAGATGGCAATGGCGGTGTCGTTTGCATCGCGCATAACCTCGTATTCGATTTCCTTATAGCCCTTGATGCTCTTTTCAACCAGTACCTGATGTACGGGAGAGAGCTGCAGAGCGTTTTTCATAATATCAACAAATTCCTGCTCGTTATCGGCAAAGCCGCCGCCTGTGCCGCCCAGTGTAAATGCGGGACGCAGTACTACGGGGTAGCCAATCTCCTTTGCAGCCGCAAGACCCTCTTCCATGGTGTTTGCGATCAGGGAGGGGAGAACGGGCTCACCCAGCTCCTCGCAAAGCTGCTTGAAAAGCTCTCTGTCCTCGGCTCTTTCAATACTAGCACCGCAAGTACCCAGCAGCTCGCATTCGCACTCACGCAGAATGCCCTTCTTTTCCAGCTGCATAGCAAGGTTCAGACCGGTCTGACCGCCGATACCGGGTACGATTGCATCGGGACGCTCGTGACGAATGACACGTGCAACGTATTCCAGCGTCAGGGGCTCCATGTATACCTTGTCTGCAATGGTGGTATCGGTCATAATGGTTGCGGGGTTGGAGTTACACAGGATAACCTCATATCCCTCTTCCTTGAGTGCAAGGCAAGCCTGCGTGCCTGCGTAGTCAAATTCGGCAGCCTGGCCGATGACGATCGGGCCGGAGCCAATGACAAGTACTTTCTTTATGTCTGTTCTCTTAGGCATATCAGTTATCCTCCTTCATCATAGCAATGAAACGGTCAAAGAGTGCGTAATTGTCCTGCGGACCGGGTGCGCTTTCGGGCGAGAATTGTACGCCGATCACACCGTTTTGTGCGTCGATGACGCCCTCAACTGTCAAGTCGGTCACGTTTTCGTACAGAACGGTCAAGCCGGTGCCCTCAAGGCTTGCGCGGTTGACGATGTATGCGTGGTTCTGCGAGGTGCTGGTGATCTTACCGTTCTCGCAGCAACGAACGGGATAGCCGCCGCGGTGTCCGTGGGACAGGGTGCTGACGGTTGCGCCCTTGGCAAGGCAGAGGATCTGACAGCCAAGACCGATGCCGAACATGGGGTACTTGCCCCAAAGAGCCTTTACAGTGTCGATGACGCAGGTTGCGTGCTCGGGGCAGCCGGGGCCGCTGGAGATGATCACGCCGTCGGGCTTGAGTGCCTCGATCTGTGCGGGAGTAGTATCGTAGGGAACTACTGTGACGTTGCAACCCTTGCTTGTCAGGGTGCGCACGATATTGGTCTTCATGCCGCAGTCAATGGCAACGACGTTGTGCTTTGCGTTAGCGGTTCTGGTGTACCAGCGCTTCTTGCTGCTCACGCGGGAAACTGCATCGGTAGGCTCGGGGGTAACGCGGATCATTGCCAGAGCGCTTGCGGTGGTGGTGTAGGTGCTGGTCAGAATACCGCGCATGCTGCTGCCGTGGTCGCGCAGCTTTCTTGTCAGCATTCTGGTATCAATGCCCCAGATGCCGGGAATGTGATGCTCGCACATTACCTCTTCCAAGGTCTTGGTGTAGCGGAAGTTGGAGGGCTGGTCGTTGTACTCGCGTACGATCAGGCCACCAATCGAGAGCGATTTGGACTCGTAGTCCTCCTCGGTCATACCGTAGTTGCCGATCAGCGTGTAGGTCATCACTACGAATTGGTCAGCGTAAGCGGGGTCGGAAACGATTTCCTGATATCCCACCATCGAGGTGTTGAATACTACCGTGCAAACGCGGTCGCGAATGCCTGCGTCGCCAAAGCTGTAGCCGGGGAACTCGCTGCCGTCTTCCAATACGAGTTTGATGTTCATTTGATTTTCCATACGATTTTACCTCCGTGAATTGTTGTTATGCAAGTACCAAGCAGCTCGTGCCCTGCAAAGGGAGTGGCTCTGCCCTTGGTAACGAATGTGTCGGGATCAACGGCATATGCGTTGTCGCATTGCCAGATTGTGAAGGATTGCTCACCCTGACCTATGCCGAAGCGATCGCGGGGAGCTGTGGTCAGCATTTCAATGATGCGTTCAAGGCTGACCTTGCCGGTCTTGACTAAGTAGGTGTACAGCACGGGGAAGGCGGTTTCCAGTCCCACCACGCCCATCGCGCTCTTTTCAAGGCCGCGGGATTTTTCCTCCCATGAGTGCGGCGCATGGTCGGTAGCGATCATGTCGATCGTGCCGTCAAGCACGCCCTCGATCAGCGCGTCTCTGTCTGCTGCAGAGCGAAGCGGGGGATTCATCTTGAATCTGCCGTGCTCCTGCAGATCAGCGTCGCAAAGCGTTAAGTAGTGCGGGCCTGTCTCGCAGGTCACGTCCACGCCGCGTGCCTTGGCCTCGCGGATCAGCTGCACGCTCTCCTTGGTCGAAATGTGGCAAACGTGGTAAGCGCAGCCGATCTTCTCGGCAAGCTCAAGGTCACGATTGATCGGACCCCATTCGCTCTCGGAGCAAATGCCGCGGTGACCGTGTGCCGCTGCGTACTCGCCGTCATGAATGTAGCCGCCGCGCAAAAGGGAATTGTCCTCGCAATGCGCCACAACCACCTTGCCAAGTGCCTTGGCGCGCTTCATCAGCTGCTCCATCATTTCGGTGCTCTGCACGCCGCGTCCGTCATCGGAGTAGGCAATTGCGTAGGGCGCCATACCTTCAAGGTCGGCTGCCACCTCGCCAAGCTGTCCAACCGTCAAAGCCCCTAAGGGGTAAACGTCGATCAGCGCGTCGCGCTCAATGATCGCCAGCTGCTCGCCAAGGTGCTCAACGCTGTCGGGAACAGGGTTGAGGTTGGGCATACTGCACACAGCCGTATAGCCGCCGCGTGCTGCGGCTGCCGTGCCCGTGGCAATGGTTTCTTTATAAGAAAAGCCCGGCTCTCGCAGATGTACGTGCACATCACAAAAACCGGGAAAAATATAACAATTATGGAAAACAGTGTCAGCAGCATCGATGGCGATGCTGTTAGCAGCAAAGAAAGACAAAGCACCATCCGCAAGGACAGCATCCTTGTGAATGAGGCGGCCGTTATCAAACATGCAAGCGTTTGTAAACAGTGTCATGTGCGTCAGTTCCTTTCTGTGGGGGTCAAAGGGTTTAAAAAGCAAAAATAGCCGTGCCGAAAGCAGAATGCTATGGCGCGACCACAGAAAGCGAACCCCATACGCGCGGGTTCACCAAAGGGGAAATCTGATTATTCTCAAGAGATTCCCTTAAATATTGTCTGCGCCGACCGACTGCCTCGGACAGAATTTGTCTTGTGAAAACGCAGGAGTGCAGCACCGCGACTCTTTCGCCAAACTGCCCGAAAGATTCTGCCGCAAGCCCTATTTTCACATCTATCATATTATATCACACTTCAAAAAAATAGTCAAGGCTTTGATGCACAAAAACCTTGACTATCTTTGGTGTCATTTTACGAAAAGAATTGTGAAAAGCGACAATGCCGCCGCGCTATATCGAATAGAGAAGGATTAAGGCGACGATGGCGACGATTGCAAGTCCCAGGCACACAAGCCCGAATATGAGATTCTTGCGGTCCACGGTAGGCGGCGCTTCTTCCTGCTCGATCAGATGCTCCCACGGATTTCCCAAGCGGTTGTTGCGATGCTTAGCTCGCATGTCCTTGCGGTCATTCGCCATAGAGCAGAATATCAGGCAATACACGGCAGCACCCAGCAATACCACAATGGCAGTTGTCAAAAATATCTCGATCAGTATGGAATCTATCAGCCAGGATGTACTGTTTTGCAACGTGATCATAGTCGGTCTCCTTTATGTTTAATATACTCCTATGCGTCAGTTGTTTACGTTTTCGGCTATCTGAAATTATGCCAATCCAAGGCTTTGATAAATCATAGCGATCAGAACTGAGAGCACCAGCGCACATACGGTGCTGATGGCACAAATTCCAAGGCAAACCAAAATCTTTTTACGCATGGTTTTGCAACTGACGGACACAAACATACTCAGCATGCCTAAACCGCCCGCAATCGCGCCTCCGATTGCGCCCTGGATAAAGATGAAAAAGATCATGGCAGGGATCACGCCAAACACAACGTCATACCACTTTGCAGCGGGGGACATTTGAATGATCTCGGTTTTTACGACAAGGTAGAACCCCTTGAACACGTTGCCGCTGACGGTGACGTTGATGGGCGTACCGCTTTCGGGATCGATGTATTCGAAGGTAACTTTTCCTGTTTTCTTGAGCTCCACGCCGTCAAAGCTCAGCGTGAATTTGCCTGAAAAATCTCCTTGTGTCAAGCAAATGGTTTTGTAAATGGGATGCTCTTTGGTCAGCTTCACGGTCGTATGTCCTCCCTTATGTAAAATGATCTTCCTTTGTTTTGACAATCGCTTATTGCTCTCTGAACATGATCTCACCGGTTGCAGCGTTCATTTCTTCCACAATGGCTACGGAATAGAGGTTGTAGCCAAGGTTGCGAATGACTCTGCCGCCGTGCTGGAAGCCCTTTTCGATGGCAATGCCGATGCCCTCAACGCTGGCGCAGGCAGACTCGGTAATCGAGATCAAGCCCTGCAGCGCGCAGCCGTTGGCAAGGAAGTCGTCAATGATCAGCACGCGGTCGCCCGGGCGCAAAAACTTTCTGGAAACGATGACGTTGTTCTTGTTCTTGTGGGTAAAGCTTTCCACCTCGGCTACGTACATGTCGCCGTCGATGTTAATGCTCTTGGATTTCTTGGCAAATACCACGGGCACGTTAAAATAACGGGCAGCGGAGCATGCAATGGCAATGCCGGATGCCTCAATGGTCAAAATTTTGGTGATTTCCTTGTCACCAAAGCGGTCGTAAAATGCCTTTCCCAGCTGATCAAGCAGGGTGACGTCCATTTGGTGATTGAGAAAACTGTCAACTTTAAGTACGTTGCCTTCCTTAACGACGCCGTCCTTGACGATGCGCTCTTCCAAAAAATTCATAATGCCCTCCAAATAGAGTAATTTTAGCATTATTATATACCAAAATCCGAGCTTTGTCAATCGTGTTTGCGCAATCGGCTTTTTTGTGGCGCGAAAATACGGATTATCCGCCGTTTTTTTGCCGTTCACTTATATAGACGCGTTTTTTGTGCAAAAAGTTCGCCTTTTTTGAAAAAAAGTTAAAAAATTTTTTTGAGCGTAGGGCAGGGGCATGCTCCTGCCGCACCGAATGCTTTAACCAAGCAACACGTCGGTGATCAACATCACGCAAAATCCCACCAAAAGGGCATAGGTCGCGCCGCGTTGGTGACCGTGCGCGTGCGTCTCGGGAATCATTTCATCGCTGATGACGTACAGCATGGTGCCGCCCGCAAAGGCAAGTGCAAAGGGAA
The DNA here is from genome assembly GCA_045652835.1 of Eubacteriales bacterium. Lineage (GTDB taxonomy): Bacteria > Bacillota > Clostridia > Oscillospirales > CAG-272 > SVQP01. Next base: position 18,271 of record JAZOLE010000175.1, read on the forward strand.
GAATGACGGATGCGATGCTGACCGCAAAATAGCCAAGCAGCGTGCCGATCACCTCAACAAGACCTGTCAGCAGAGCAATGCCAAAGGTTCTGCCCGGCTTGATACCGGCAGCAAGCATAGGACCGATGATGACCATGCCCTCGGGAACGTTTTGCAGCGCAATGCCGCCTGCAATGATCAGCGCTTGCGAGGTGTCGCCAGCGCCAAAGCCCACGCCCGCGGCAATGCCCTCGGGCAGGTTGTGAATGGCAATGGCGGTCACAAACAAAAGCACGCGCGAAAGGTTGGCGTTGTTGTGTGACTCCGCTTCCACACCGGCAAGCTTGTGCAGATGCGGTACAAGCTTGTCAATCAGATTCAGGCACAAAGCACCCACAAAGATGCCAAGCACGGTCATCAGTATGCCCCATGCGCCCATCTGCTCTATACCGTATTCTGCAGAGGGCAGGATCAGCCCCAGCACGGCAGCCGCCAGCATGACGCCCGCGGCAAAGGAGAGCACGATATCCGAAAAGGCGTGCGATATTTTTTTGAACATAAATCCGATCACCGCGCCAATGGCGGTTGCACCGCCCACACCAAGAGCGGTCAATAATACAAGCTCCATAAGTACCTCACAAAAAATACTTCAAACGCATAATAGCACACGCCGCGTGTGCGGCGTGTGCTGATAAGTTTATTATTCTTGCTCGAACAGGTCCTTGCCCACGCCGCACAGGGGGCATTCGAAATCCTCGGGCAGATCCTCAAACTTGGTGCCGGGCTCAATGCCGTGCTCGGGAGCACCCAGCTCCTCGTCATATTCCCAGCCGCAAGCGCCGCATACGTATTTTGCCATTATGATATCCTCCTTGAAATTCTCGTTGTTTGTGTTTGGTTACAGCACCAGAGAGGGCGCAGAGTAAACTCTTGCTCCAAGCTCCTGATTGAGCAGGTAAAGCCCTCTGGGGTCGGAGCCGAACAGCTCCATTTTGGTGATCATATCGTTGGCGTTGGTTTCCTCCTCGCCCTGCTCCTTGACAAACCAGTCAAGGAACTGCATGGTGCGGAAATCACGCACGTCGTAAGCTGCCGCGTAGATGTCGTTGATCAGCGAGGTCACGTATTCCTCGTGTGCAAGTCCTGCCTTGAGTACGTCCATGTGGCACTCAAATGTCTTGTCGGGCTTGTCGATCGCCTCCAGCGTCACGGTTGCGTTTTCGTTTTGCAGGTAGGTGTAGAACAGCATTGCGTGATCTCTTTCCTCCTGCGCCTGGATCATATACCAGTTTGCAAAGCCGTCAAGTCCCACTGCCTTGAAGTAGTTGGAAAAATCCAGGTAGAGGTATGCGGAGTAAAACTCCTTGTTGATCTGGCTGTTAAGCAGATCGCGAACCTTGGCGTTAAGCATGTTATGTCCTCCTTAAATTTCGGTCTTCCACAGGCCGTGGAGATTGCAGTAAGCGTATACTGCTACGGGCTTTTCGTCGCACAGAGCAAAGGTAACCGAGGGCTCTGCACCGGGAAGCAGGCACTTGCGCTGGCCGCCCTTGTCGGTCTGCAGGTATACCCATTCAATACTATGCTCGGGCACCATGGGATGTGCAACAGAGCCAACGGTCACGATGACCTTGTCGCCCTCGACAACTGCTACGGGGATGTGCTTTTCGCGGCTTGCCTCAACCGTGCCTGCCTCGATCTTGGTCATTTTCTGACCGCAGCACATCATAGGAACTCTGCCATCACGGATCACACCAACAAGGTTGCCGCACTTTTCACAAATATAGAACTTGGTTTCACACATAATCATAATCTCCTTTTCATTGTATATAGATTTTTTGTATATAGATTGGTTGTTACTTTTTACTTGATCTCTACGAAATCCGAGGCACCGTGCTTGCAAAGCGGACAAACGAAATCCTCGGGCAGCTCGCCCTCGTGGACGTAGCCGCAGATGGTGCACACGTAGCCCTTAATGCCCTCGGTCTTGGGCTTGGGCTTGACGTTTTGGTGGTAGTAGGTGTAGGTCATGCTCTCGCGATCGGAAATCACTCTTGCTTCCTCAATTGAGCAGATGAACATGCCGTGCGTGCCAAGGTCAACGTATTGCTCAACTGCCAGCGACATAAACGAGTTGATGTAGCGGGGCAGGAATACAAGTCCGTTGTCCGAGCGCAGAGGGGAGCAATCCTTGAATTTATCCACGTTTCTGCCGCTCTGGAATCCAAAGGTTTCAAATACGGTAAAGGGGGCGTCCACGGTCAGGCAGTTGATGTTCATCTTGCCGGTCTGCTTGATGACGTGGTGCGAGTAGTTTTGTTTATTGATGGTGACCGCCAAGCGGTTGGGCGTGTTGGTAACCTGCGTGACCGTGTTGACGATCAGGCCGTTATCCTTTTTGCCGTCGTTGGAGGTGATGACGTAAAGTCCGTAACCGATGTTGAACAGCGCGTTCATATCGTTTTTGTTGGCGGTTTCATCGCGCTGCGCAAGGTATTCGCGGCACAGCTCGTCAGCCATATTGTTCAGCTGCTCGGTGCTCTCGCTGTTGAGTGCGGAGAGGATCTTGACCGTGGTATCGGTGTAGGTGATGTTCTTGCTCTTTTCCAGCATGCCTCTCATGACCTTTGCCGCCATGGGTGCCCAGCTGCCGTTTTCGATGAGCGCTACCGTACGGTTAGAGAAGTTGCGCTCGGTCAGGTGATTGATGAACTCGCGCATGAAAGGGAAGATGTCTGCGTTATAGGTGGTGGTTGCCAGCACCAGCTTGCTGTAGCGGAAAGCGTCAGCGGTTGCTTCTGCCATGTCGCATCTTGCAAGGTCATGAACTACAACAGCGGGGGCGCCGTTTGCCTTGAGCTTTTCAGCCAAGAGGGCAACTGCCTTGCCTGTGTTGCCGTATACCGAGGTGTAGGCAATCACAATGCCGTCCTGCTCGGGCTGGTAGCTCGACCAGGTGTTGTAAAGGCCCAGATAGTAACCGAGATTTTCCGAAAGCACCGGACCGTGCAAGGGGCAAATGATCTCAATGTCAAGCCCTGCTGCCTTTTTGAGCAGTGCCTGTACTTGCGTGCCGTACTTGCCTACAATGCCGATGTAGTAGCGTCTTGCCTCGTCCGCCCAGGGCTCATTTGCGTCAAATGCGCCGAACTTGCCAAAGCCGTCAGCCGAGAACAGCACCTTGTCGGTGGAGTCATAGGTGACAATGACCTCGGGCCAGTGCACCATGGGAGCGGCAACAAAGGTCAGTTTGTGCTTGCCAAGGTCCAGCACGTCACCCTCACCCACCACAATGCGGCGGTCGGAAAAGTCGGTGCCAAAGAAGTTTTGCATCATGGCAAACGCCTTGGCGGAGGAGACGATGGTTGCCCTCGGGTAAGCCTTGATAAACTGCATGATATTTGCAGAGTGGTCGGGCTCCATGTGCTGCACGATCAGATAATCGGGCGTGCGGCCTGCCAGCGAGTCGCGGATGTTGTCCAGCCATTCGTGGGTAAAGCCGGCGTCTACTGTGTCCATAATGGCAACGTAGTCGTCTATGATGGCGTAGGAGTTGTAGCACATACCGTTGGGTACGCGGTACTGTCCCTCGAAAAGATCAACCTTGTGGTCGTTGACTCCGATGTATCTGATGTCGTTTGTGATATTCATTCGGAAATTCTCCTTTGCTTTCATTTGTTTTATTATATCATGAAATGTGAATCAGGTCAAGTTCAGTCTGCGATTTTTCCGTCGGTAGTAATGGTAATTACCTGCCAGGGAATGAATTTTCCGCTTGCCTGCAGCGCACGCTTGACAGCGTTTTCAATGCCACCGCAGCAGGGAACCTCCATGCGCACCACTTTCACGCTCTTTACGTTGTTCTCGGCGATAATGGCGGTCAGCTTTTGTGCGTAATCTGCGTTATCAAGCTTGGGACAGCCGATCAGCGTGATGTGGTTTTTCATAAAGTCTGCGTGGAAATTCGCGTAGGCGTAAGCGGTGCAGTCTGCGGCAATGAGCAGGTTTGCGCCGTCAAAGTAGGGAGCGTTGACGGGAACTAACTTGATCTGGCAGGGCCATTGCGCCAGCTGACTGCTCCAGGTTGCGCGCTGCGCGGGAACTTGAGTTTCGCGACGAATGCTGCGAGATGCGCTGCCGGGGCAAGCGCAGGCGGTTGATTTTTGCTTCTTGGCTCTGTCTACCGCGTCTTGGTCATAAGCGGGAGCTTCGCGCTGCTCAAAGGTGATCGCGCCTGTGGGACAAGCGGGAAGGCAATCGCCAAGTCCGTCGCAAAAATCCTCGCGGAGCAGCTCGGCTTTGCCGTCGATCATGCCGATCGCGCCCTCGTGGCAGGCAGTGGCGCAAGCACCGCATCCGTTGCATTTTTGCTTGTCTATGTGAATGATTTTTCTGATCATGTCGATCTCCTTTCGCTTTTTTTGCAAACCCTCTTGCTTTTCTGTGTTTATTATAGTATAATTGAGCCGATAAGTCTGTTGAATTTTCAACAAAAGGAGAAAATTTTGAAAAAATATTTTGAGATTTTAAGGAAATGCTCGCTCTTTGATAGCATTGAGGATCAGCACCTGATCACCATGCTGTCCTGCCTTGGGGCGAAGCGCGCGTCTTTTGATAAAAAGTACACCATTTTTGCGGAAGGGTCACCGGCAAGATACATCGGGCTGCTGCTTTCGGGCTCAGCGCAGATTATTCATCACGATTATTACGGCAACCGCAGCATCGTGTCGGGCATTGTGCCGGGTGAGCTGTTCGGTGAGGCGTTTGCGTGCGCCGAGGCGCAGACCTTGCCCGTGTCGGTGATTGCCAATGAACCGTGCGAGGTGCTGCTGATCGATAGTACGCACGTGCTGCACACCTGCTCCAACGGCTGCGAATTTCACCGCCGTATGATTTATAATTTGATGCGCGATCTGGCTCTTAAGAATATTATGGTCTATTCCAAGCTGGAAATCACAGGCAAGCGTTCAACAAGGGAAAAATTGTTGGCGTATCTTGCCTATATGGAGCAGCAAACGGGAAAGGCGGAGTTTGATATTCCGTTTGACCGCCAGGAGCTTGCCGATTACCTTGAGGTAGACCGCAGCGGACTTTCGGTGGAGATTTCCAAGCTCAAGCGCGAAGGCGTGATCGATTGCCGCAAAAACCATTTCGTGCTGCTGTAACCACACGGACAACATCTCTTTTAAAAGTTTTGATCAAACTTTTTCAAAAGTTTGCGCAGGTCGAGGGCGCGAAGCCCTCGTCGCTCGTCGCAACGAGCGAAATATTCTCGGCGTTTTTGGTTCTTTTTGCGCCCGCGGTGCCAAAAAGAACGGAGACGGTTTGCGCAATGTAACATCACAACCGCCCCAGTGAAGGAGCGTCCGTGTGGTGAATCTCACCCACCGCGCCGCGGTCCCCCCTCTCCCGCGGAGAGGGCTTTTGGTAAGTTGCAGCAGAAAAGGTTATATCCGAGCGCGGCTGTGGGCGGATATGCAAATCCGCCCCTACGAATATTTGTTTGTGCAGGTGGGCGATTTGTGAATCGCCCCTACGTTCATTGAAGAACAGCGGACAGCCGTGTGATCTCGACTCTCTTCGGCTATCAAAAACAGGAATAAAGAAAGACGGCCTTTCCTTTGGAGAAAAGCCGTCGTTTTTTTATTGTTGCATTGACGCCGAAACTTCAGCGCATGCAAAGGGATCAATCTTTTTTCTTCTTGAAGCAAATCGTGCTTGCCGCTACAAGGCATACTGCTACAAATCCGACGCCCACGATTGAGCCGCAGCCACCCTTTTTCTCCGGCTCAACAGGCGTTGTGGTCGGAGCCTCGGTCGTAGCTTGGGTTTCGGTTTCTTGCTCGGTCGTCTGCTCTGCGGGAGCTTGGGTTTGAGCCTCGGTTGTAGTCTCGGCCTCGGGGTCAATCAAGCCCATGTATACCAAAGCTTCCTGCTCGGTTGCGAACATTGCTATTTCATACAGATATACTTCAGTCTCCTCGTCGGCACCCACTACGTCAAGTCTTATACGGTTGTATTCGCCCTCGCACATATCGACCAGGTTAAACAGGATGTATCCCACTTCTCCTGCGGACTCATAGTTATAGTAAGTGAGGTCGGAATAATCTGCGGATGGCTGGCGGACATCGCCTGCGCAATAGAACAGCTCGAAATCACTTGCAGATCCCTCTACCTTGAGCTTGAACGCTACGAAGGGGTATGCTTGGGAATCGATATTTTCCAAATGCGCTTTGTAAGTATACGCCGCCCAGTCAAAGGTCAAAAAGGGATCCGTGCCGTCCGTGATGCCCATTCTGACACCGTCCCACGGCTCCGCCTCGCCCTCGGGCGCATAGAAGACGTTGTCCAGGTGCTTGGAGGAAGTGAGAAGGTCTAACTTACGGGTCTTTTCACCAAGCTCCAGCTTGGTATTGACACATCCCTCGGGTACTTCCTCGGGAGGAAGTCTGTCATCCACTCCGAAAGAAAGTCCCTTGACGATGTAGCAGTTACTGAAGGTGGACATGTGATCGGCGTAGTAAGCGTAGAAGTACACACCCAGCTTGTCACTTTGGAACTCAATGTCATCATAGGGGTAGCTTGCCTGAATCAGAACGTATTCGCCGGAATTGTCCTTGATGTAGTGTGCCATCGTGGCATTGGAGCCGTTGACCTCGAGTGCATACTCCTGCGTGATGGTGCCGGTTTCGGGCAGCGTCAGGTTCAGCCCTGCCTCTTCAAAGTAGGTGTACGCTCTGCCGCTTAAACCGCTCTTGCCTTCGTGAATCTTGCAGCGGTTGTTGTAGCCGTATACACCGTAAACGCCGTCCACGTAAAGACCGCTTCCGTCACCGGCGGTACGGGTGATCGAATAATAAATGGTATATTTGGTATTTTCATTGAGAGGGAGTGTTTGAATGGCACCGCCCCACATGGTGGCGGTTGCATCCTCCATGGCAATGAGCTGCATGGTGGCGCCGTCGGCGGAGATGTAAGCGTCGGGCATGCCGGTGAGCGTGTCGGGCTCAAATACACCGGGCTCGCCGTTAAAATTCACGGTATACAATACGTCACCGTCTTCTGCGGAGTCATAAGCATTCTCTTCCTCGGCACTCACCATTGTGAAGGTGGAGAAAAGGGACAGGAGCATGATGAATGAAACCAAAAATGCAAGTGTTTTTTTCATACTACGATACCTCCGTATAAATATTGATGCTTTAGATTACGACCAGTATATCACAGAGAGGGTAGCATAGCAATACCTTTGATGAAATTTTGGCGAATGCGTCAAACAAAGTTGGTTATTTTGCACAAGAGTCAAGTCGCTGCGCCAGGTGGATCGCACCCATAATGGGCGCTGCTTGGGCTACCGAAAGGGCATAGGTTCTCCGTTTGGGTGTCGATACCGGTGCTGCATACCGGTGGGAGGATACTATCCTCCCCTACAAGAAATGGCGTTGGTTATCCGTTTGGGTGTCGGTAAATCAACCTTCTTACTTGTGAGCGACCCAATATTTCGGCTGAGCCGATTTGTTATACACGCCATGATTGATTTCAATAAGAAAAGACCCACCGCGGCGGGTCTTTTCTTATATGATCCTATTTACTCGGAAACAGCGTCATCTTGGCGGTTGATATATTGCTGCGCAAAAATCTCAAATCTCCGAGTGCCTACGTGATGCATGTGGCTGAAATATATGGACTCCTGCTTTCCCGAGGATGTGCGATACGTTACTTGGGTGCAAGGATACGGGCGGACTCTGTATATAGGGTGGATGGTCTCGGACACATTGATTACGTCATTCCATTCGTAGAAAAATACTTTTCCGTTGATGGCGGTGATATAAATGCCGTTTTCGTCATAGGTAAGGGGCTTTTTATCTCCTTGTATGATCGACCCTAAGATTGAGAAAATAATCATCAAAGCGGCAATCAGATAACTGTTCGGATCACTTAAAATCATGAAAACGCCCAGCGCACAGCGAAGACCCATCAACAGAGGTCCATCCTTATATCGGAGTTCGATGGTGTTGCGTCCCCATTTCTCATCTTTGCGAGGATTGCGAGCAATCATGACGCGCACGATGTTGACTATATAGGTTGCAGCAAAAAGCACCGTGAATATGAGCATGGAAATGCTTGGATTAAGCAGGGGCTCTTTTTGAGGCTGTTGTACAGGCTCTTTTGGGGGTTGTTGCACGGGAGGGGTGGGCTGTTGGTCGCTTTGCGCACCTATGTACAGCACAACACCGCTTTTCGGTAAATACTGTACTGCTACGGTATCTCCCTTGCCCAAATCACCCACATTGGAACAGTACAGGCGCAGATTGTCAAAATAAATATAATGCGCACGAATTGAGTTGCCGTCTGCATCGTGGGTGGTGCGGGATAGATCGTCAGCCTCCATGTCGGTAATGGTTGCCACCAGCTCAACCGTGTTCGCGTTTTTTTCGGTCAGGAGTGGGTAGCCGATCTGCAGCTGTACGTATACCAGCAAAATTCCCGTAAAGGCAATCGGAATGCCAAGGCAAAAGGGGATGCTTTTCAAGAGCAGCGTGCTGATTTTTTGCCCTTGCTTTTGGCTATTGATTTTCATGAATCGGATCATCAGCACGATCATTCCGACGAGAACAATCAGCGCGATCAATCCTGTACAAAGCGGAATGGTAAACAGATTTTGCAGGTATTTGTCGTAATTGAGATACATAATTCCTCCATGTGTATGCGAGATGCGACAAGCAGTGATGCTCTGTATCTATATAGATGCATTTTTTGCAGAGAAAGTCTCGTTTTTTTGAAATTATTTTTCAGTTTTCAATCCTGCCAAATACAGCGCGCCTTTGATCGGCTGCTCCTTGATTGCGGATAGGGAATAGGTGCGCACATCCCTTGCCAATGCATCCTGCAAAAGCGGCAGGATCACGTCCAATTGTGCCGCTAAGCCGCCACAAAGTCCAACGCGAAGTTGGTCCTTGCCCATGCGGTCGGCAAGCGCGCGGATGTTTGCCGCGATGGCGCACACGTTGCGCATCAGGATCTCGGTTGCCACCGCGTCACCTTGGGCATGCGCCTTGAAAATCAGCGGCGCATAGCGCGCGATCTCCGCTTTTCCTCCGCGATAAAAATCGGAAAGCGCATCCAGCACGCGGTCTTTGCCGCACAACTCGGCTACCATGCCGTGCAAAAGCGTGGGCGTGCCGCTGCCGTCCTCGGCTTGCAGGGCAGAAAGTATCGCACCCTGCCCGAGCGCAAAGCCGCTGCCCGTATCGCCAAACAAGTATCCGTATCCGCCTGCGCGGAATAACGTATTGCCGCATCTGCCCATAGCAACCGATCCCGTGCCCATAATGACCGCAATGCCGTCACAGTCGCCAAGGCAAATGGCAAGAGATAGCGAAAGGTCGCTTTGGCACTCGGCTTTCGCAAAGCCAAGCGTGCGCAGAAATTCGGTGATCTTTGCCGCATTGTCGCCCGTAGCCGCCCCAGCAATCCCCGCAAAGAGCGAGACCTTGGCGCGGTCAATGCCCCGGGATACGCGATCAATACCATCGCCAAGCAGCGCACAGGTGGCATCAAGCCCGATATCGTTGGGATTGGACGCACCCAGCGTCAATGCCGCGATCTGATTGCCGCATGCATCGACCAAAGCAAACGCGGTCTTGGTGCCTCCGCCGTCAATGCCAAGATAATATTGTACAGTATTTTCCATGGGATCACCGCCCTTCGTGTGTCTTGTGTATCTTATCGGTCAATGATGATTTTTTCTGCAGTGTTATTTTTGATCTCGCAATGCACGTCCTGCAAAGGAGAAGGGTCGCAGGGCAGGATGCTCAGATCGTTCTGCACACCCGCAAAATAGCGCAGCAGTACCGTAGCAGGTCCGCCCGACCAAGCGTGATTGCGCGTGCCAAGGTGGAAAAAGTCCTCCCAGAGCGTAGAGTTGGGACTCTCGATGAGCGGCTGATAGCGGCACATCATGCGGCGCAGGGCGTCTTGCTTGTATCCCATTTCGCACAGCGCGATCAGCACGTAATTTTCCATATAGGTGGAGCTGTTGAATACAGAGGTGAGCAAATAGCGCAGGGCAGGGTATTTTTCCTTTTGGCAAAGTCCTGCCAGCACCGCCATGGCGTTGGCGCGATCGTCCACAAAATCACCGCTTGCATAATAGCCCTGTGCAGCCTGCCAGTAACGCGCATCGAACACGCGCTCAAGGGCTAGCATGCGCGCATCGATAAAGGCGTCGTAAGTGTGATCGCCCAGCTCGCGCGCCATGGTTTTGGCAAAGCGCAGCGCACTGTAATACCAGCAAATGCTCAGGATGGGCTTGTCGCAGTTATAGAGATGGTCATACCATTCCCAATCCCCCTTGCGCGGCAGCACAACGCCATCGCCGTCCGTCTCCCAAAGTGCCAGATAGCGCATGGCAGGCTCAAAGGCAAGCGAAAGGACCTCCTTGTCAGCGGTTGCCTCGTAATAGGTGGCAATCATGCCCCATTCGGAAATGGCGTTCAGGCTTTGAGAGGGAAGCTCACACCAGTTGTCACCGGGGACGTTGCCCACCAATCGATCCCCCTTGCGCAGCCTGATAAAATCGTAAATAGCCTTGCGCAAAAGCAAAAGTCCGCCTCGATCAAGCAGATAAACGATTTGCGGTGCTTGCACCGATACGTCGCCGATCCATTGTCCGCGCTCGCGGTCGGGGCAGTCCATGTAGTTCTCGCGCATACATACCTGTAGGGTGCGCACGCATTTTTGGAAAAGCTTGTTGACGGCGGGATTGCTGCAGGAAAATGCCGCAGTCACGCGGCAATCATAGCGGCTTTCCCGATAGCCAAGCGCAAGCACGCGAACGCCCTCGGGAATTTTGAATTGAATGCTCTCGCCAAAAATCCAGTCAAGCATTTCAAATTCCTGCTCACCCGGTGCACAGACGTACTCGGCACGGTGCCCGAAATATTGCCCCGGGTCTCCCGGGCCGCCATTGACCGCATATCGGTCGGAGCGCACGTCAATGACCTCGCCACCCGTGGCGATCACCTTAAAATAAGGAGAGAATTGCATGGCGTGCGGCAGGGTGACCGTGTAAATATCACCTTGCTTTTGGTACGTGCAGGCAACTCTGTCCGAAAAATACAGCAGCGGGACCTCGCGAGCAAGCAGCTTGCCCCACGGTGCGTCACCGTAAGAGCCTACCTCAACTGCTGCGGCAGCACCCGTGCGGTCGGGGCAGAACGAAAAGCGTCTTTGGCGTGCGTCATAGGCGGTGTGTTCACCGCCGTACAAATAGCTGGTTTTTTGCTCTTGCGGAGCATAGTAGGCAGTATCTGCATAGCAAAGCGTCTGCGCATTGCTGTAAAGACCCAGCGCGTCACAAGCAAGAATCAGACCGCCCATGGGGCAGACGCTGTTGTTTCTGCCGCCGTTGCCGTAGTACCATACGTGCAGAGTGATCTCGTTGTGACCGGGGCGCAGATAGCGCGCGACGTCTACCGAATCGTACCAGCCGCAGCCGGGCAGGCTTTCACGGAACAGTCCGCCGTCAAATACGGCAAGCGTGCCGTTGACCCACAGCCAGTATTTGGTCTCGCAGCCAATGTGCAGCAGTGCCGAATCGGGCACGCTGTCAAGCTGCGCGTCAAAAAAGAAATATGCTCTTTGGTTTGTTGCGGACTGCTTATCGGTCCAGATCCATTTTGCGTTTTGAAACATCATAAAATACCCAATAAAGTTAGTTTCCGTATGCCAGTTCCATCATGCGTGTCAGCGCACGCGCCTCGTCCATGCCGCAGCCGGGCAGGATATTGCCGCTCACAAATTGCTCAATCGGCAAGGGGAGCGCCTCGGGAAGCTCCACCGGGACCTGCTTGCCGCCCGTGGCTTGCGTGCATTTGATCACGCGATCCTTTTCCATATATACGTAGCCCTTGTCACCGTGCACCTCCAAGATGACGGGGGAGCAGCAGGACACAAAGCCGGTTTCGTTGACCGCGATCGCGCCACTTTCAAAGGTCATGATTGTGACCGCGTTGTCTTCCACACAGTCGGTGTTTTTAGCTGCCGCACCGGGGTTTTGGTTGCAAAGCGTAAAGGCGGACTTTGCAGTGATCGGCTCGCCCAAGATCCAATGCGCAAGGTACATGCCGTGCGCGCCAAGGTCGATCATGGCACCGCCACCGCACTGCTCGCGGTTGTAAAAATGCGCAGGCAGCCAGTCGCCGCTGCTGCCCGAATGGCAGTTGCGGAAGCGCAGATAATTGATGTTGCCCAGCTCACCGCTCTCGCACACGCTCTTGACAGCCCTGCGCGCGGGGAGATATTTCTGAAACAGGGAAATGGTAAAGCTTACGCCATTTGCCTTGACCGCCTCTTGCACGCGCGCGCAATCCGTGTCGGTCAGCGCCAGCACCTTTTCGGTAAAGATGTGCTTGCCCGCGTTTGCGATCTTGATCATATCGTCGGCATGGGTGCTGGTTGCCGAGCAAACGATCACGCCCTCGGCGTCACTTGCAAGCAGCCGGTCTGCGCTTTCAAATCGGGGCAGACCGAACATGTCCCCGAACGCCTTTGCAAGCGCGTCATCCGGCTCGTAAAAGCCGACCACCTCGCCATATCTTTGCGCCGTTCTTGTGTAATCGGGCGCGTGCACGTGCCAAACACCGTAAATTGCTGTTTTCATATGGTCACCCCTGTCGTTTTTCTTTTATTATAGCATAGATTTCGGGGGATTTCAATACGGGGAAAAGAAAAAAGCATCCGAGCGGATTGCCGACGCGGATGCGTGAATATGTAGTTGCTTCCTACGGGGCGATTCGTTCGGTCACTTGCCGCACCGCCCGTGTCATCCTGAGCGGAGGAGTTTCGCAGCAGGCTGCGAAATGACGCAGTCGAACCCGAAGGGCGCGCGCAGCGCGGGATCTCGGGCGGCGTTTTTTTATCGCTTTGTAGGGGAGCATTCCATATGCTCCCGCGCAAGGGCGGATATGGAATCCGCCCCTACGGGAACAACCCCTCGTAGGGGAGCATTCCATATGCTCCCGCGCAAGGGGGCATTATGTGCGGACCGTCGAGGACGCCGGTCCCTACGGAAATAAACCCTCGTAGATCCCGCGCTGCCCGCGCCCTCCTTTGGTCGGGTTCGACTCCGCAAACAATACGCAATTGTTTGCTCCGCTCAGGATGACACGAGGGAGGCGACGTCCCGTACATAAAACACCCCCTTGCAAATGCAAGGGGGAAAAATATGAATTTGGGGAGGGTTTATGCCCTACCTGTTGCATGAATAAATATGAATGAAGCGATTGCGTTGCAATCATGGAGCAACGCTGCGCGATTATGAAGCGCTTGCGATGCAAGCATGAAGCGATGATCTTCTGCGAAGATCATCATGTGAGCGACCGTCGGTCGCTCAACCGCAATCCCAGGAATACAGAATATCCGAAAAATCTCTCGCGCGCAGCTTGTCTGCCGGGATAAAGAATTGGCAGCCGCCAAGGTCACCGAACATGATAAGCTCCTGTTCATGACCTTGCTCGTCGGGAGCGGTGTGGCTGACGATCTGGAGCAGCAGGGTATCGTATTTCTGCAGCTGCGGCTCGTCGTCGCGCGGGTCAAACTGCTCAAAGCAGGGGTAGCCGCCGATGCGGTGACCTGCGTACGCGTTTTGCTCGGTGAAGTAATCGTTCTCCTCGTCTTCCAGCTCATCAAAGGTGCAGCCTGCGCCGACTTTGAGCAGCGCAGCGTCCACGCATTCGGCAAAGCGGTAGTCGGTGGAGCGGATCGAGCCAACGGCAGGGGTCAGACGAACGGGCAGCACGTGCTGAATGGGGAAGAAGTCGCTGACGGTAGGATCGTTTTGCAAAGCACCGTCAAAGGCACTTTCGTCCTCATCGTACAGCACGCGGAAGTCGGATTGCATGGTGGGGTGATCAAAGTCCGCACCGTACAAATCGTTGTCGGCTACGTAAAAGCGCAGTACGCCGCGTGCGGGGAAATCGGGAACACCGCGCACCTCGGAGCACCAAATGGCAGCAAGCAGCTTCATGGGTGCGCCCGTGCTGTCAAGCGGCACGGTTTGGTCAATGGGTGCACCGCCAAGGCGTGAGCGATTGCCGTCATCGGGCGCAGGCAAACGGATCTCGACCATAGGCAGCGCGGTGTCGCGCTGCAGGTGTCCGTTGGCGCGCACGACCTCCTCACGCACCTCGTTTGCGGTGGTAAAGGTGATCTCGCCTGTTTGCAGCCCGTTCAAAAGGGAGCGCAGCTTGTCGGCGTTTTCACCGTGCAGTACGGCGCTGTTAAAGTATTTCTTGCTCTGCTCCTTATCTCCCATAGCGTAGTACGCCACGCTGAGTGCAGCCTCGGCTTGGTACATGTCCGCCTTGATCGAGAGCGCGTGCAGCGCCGGGGAGATGACCTTTTGCCAATCGGATGCCGCAAGGTGGGCGATCGCTAAGTTGTTCCATGCAAAGGGGTTGCCGTCATCATGCTTGATGCCGTTTTCATAGCATACAATGGCTTTATCATAGTTTCCGTGCTTTCTGTAAAGCAATCCGAGATTGGACCATGCGGTCGAGTGCGTGGGGGAGTATTTGACCAGCTCCTCATAGGTGGCAATGGCGTCATCTATGCATCCTGCATCCGTGTAGGTCAACGCCAAGAACAGCAGCACAGCGTTGTAATCGTCTGCCGTGCGGCATTCTTTACGCAAAGCCTGCAATCTTGCCACCGCACCGTTGAATTTGTCGCGGCTGTAGCGTTCAATTGCGGTCAGCAAAGCGCGCTTTTGTCTTTTTTGATCGGGCGCGGAGAATGCTGTACCGATCTCCTTTTTGTAAGCCGCCTCGTACTTGCGCAGCGAAGGGCCGCCCGTTTTGCCGATCAGCTTGACTACCGTCAGCCCAAGACCGATCATGAGAATGCCGAATTTGAGCGCATCGGATTTGTCAACTGCCCAACCGTTTTGCGCGGTTTGTGCTATGAAAAGACCGATGGCAGCCGCCGCCAACAAGGCAAGCAGCACGTATGCAATGATTGTTGGAATTTTAGAGGTTTTTTTCATTTCGGGGAACTCCTTAAAAGATAGAAATCAGAGGTGTTTTCACGCACCGTGGAGAATGCAGAACCACCAAAACCATGCGTGAGCGGCAGTGGTGGCAAGAATGATCAGTGCGCATAGCACGATCAGCAGAATATTGATTGCCTTGCGCTCGTCCATGCGTAACGCCATCGCAGAGCAAACAATGCTTGTGATGCTAAAGCCATAGGAAAACAGCGGGTGAAACAATATCATGAAAATTGATATAAAGAAAAATACGGTATACAAGCCGCCATTATTAAAGGGAACCTCCAAAAGTGAGGTGATCCCAAAGAATAGCGCCGCAAGTATCACGTAACCCACGTGCGCCAAAAGACCCAAGGCTGAGATTTTTGTGAATGGTTTTTTCATATTGCAAGCTCCTTTCCTGAGAAAATGTGTCATCACCTATATAGACGCTTTTTTGCACAAAAAGTCCGACCTTTTTTGAAAAAAGTGCAAAATTTTTTTCGCATCTTCAGTATAACATAAATTGGGGCAAAAAAGTATTAAAAATTATTAAATCGTGTGAAATATGTTGTTGCTGCAGGCGGAGGAGCAAGCCCCTCCCCTACCTAAAAAATCTTGCGCAACCACGCCGATAGAAAAAGAAAACCAAAATATCGGGCGGTAGGGGAGGGGCTTGCCCCTCCTGCCTACATAAAACAATCTTTCGCAGATAACGGCATTACGCCGCTCTGTTGTCTGTCCACTATTTTGCAATTCTCCCAAAGAAAAATTGCAAAAAGATGCAAAAAAATTCAAAAAAGGGCTTGACCTGTCGGTTTTTCTGTGCTATAATAGGGCATCAATTTCATAATTCTGTATGAAGCATGCAGGAAACGGCATTTTGCCGCCGAAGGAGTAACGCTCTCAGGTGTCCATGGGGATGAGGACTGTATGCAGACAGAGCTTTGGAGACATCCGCGAAAAGCGGAGGCCGAAGGTGCAAGCGCATAGCGCAAACTCTCAGGCAAAAGGACAAAGGCTTTTCTTCTTCTATGGGGGAATATTTTTGTTTTTTGCGGGGTGTGCGTCAGCGCATTCCGATTTTTTTATACCCAAGGAGAGAGAACCATGGAAAAGTTTCTTGAAATCGTCACAAACGTCAACGACGCCGTCAACGGCGCGGTCTGGGGCTTGCCCGGTCTGATTTTGCTGATCGGTACTGGCATTCTGCTGACGCTTGGCACGTGCGTGTTCCAGATCACCCACGTAGGTCACTGGTGGAAGCAGACCATTGCCAGCGTGTTCAAAAAGAACAGCTCGGCTACCAAAAAGACCGACAATAAAACCATTTCGCAGTTCCAAGCCCTGTGCGCTGCCCTTGCCGCAACGGTTGGTACGGGTAACATTGCAGGCGTTGCTGCCGCAATTGTAACCGGTGGTCCCGGTGCCGTGTTCTGGATGTGGGTTGCCGCATTCTTTGGCATGATGACCAACTTCTCGGAAAACCTGCTGGGCATCTACTACCGCCGTCGCAATAAGGATGGCGAGTGGTCGGGCGGACCGATGTATTACCTTGCCGACGGTCTTGGCAAGCGTTACGGCAAAAAGTGGCTCAAGCTGCCTGCCAATATTCTGGCTGTGCTGTTTGCTTGCTTTGCCATTCTTGCATCGTTCGGTATCGGTAACATGGCGCAGATCAACAAGATCGTGCTGAATATGGATGCTGCATTCTTCTCAGGCGTCTCGCTTGGCACTATCCCCGGCACGGGCATTGATATCATTCACCTGATCATCGGTATTGCGCTGTTGGTGATTGGTGCACTTATCATCATCGGCGGCTTGCAGCGTATTGCACGCGTGGCAGAGATCGTCGTACCCTTTATGGCGGTTGCGTATATCATTGGTGCTGTCATTATCTTCTTCTGCAACATTTCGCAGGTCGGCCCCATGTTCGCAGCTATCTTCAAGTTTGCATTTACCCCCGCAGCATTTATCGGTGGCGGTATCGGTATGCTGATCAAAAAGACCATGACGCAGGGCTTTAAGCGCGGCGTGTTCTCCAATGAGGCAGGACTTGGTTCTTCGGTTATGGTGCACTCGTCCTCCAACGTCAAGGAGCCTGTCAAGCAGGGTATGTGGGGCATTTTTGAGGTGTTTTTTGATACCTTCGTCATCTGCACCATGACCGCTGTCGTTGTGCTTTCCACCGGCTTTATCGATCTTGCTACCGGTGCACCCATAGAGGGCGCGAACGGTGACACGCTGGTTTCTCAGGCGTTCGGTCAGTATTTCGGCGCACCCGGTACTTGGTTCGTTGCCATTGCCATGCTGTTCTTTGCATTCACCACCGTGCTTGGCTGGTCGCAGTACGGCACCAAGGCTGTGGAGTATCTGTTTGGCGCAAAGGGCGCAAAGGTGTATCGCGTGATCTTTGTTGTTATGATCGTGTCGGGTGCTGTCATGGAGGGCGGTCTTGCTTGGGATTTGTCCGATACTTTCAATGGTCTGATGATGATCCCCAACCTGATCGGCGTGGTGGCGCTGCTGCCGCTGGTGCTCAAGGTCACCAAGAACTACGTTGACCGTAAGATCAAGGGCAAGGATATAGCCCCCATGCTTTCTTACGATCCCGCGCTGCAGGCTGAAGCCCAGGCACGTGTAGACGAGGATTAAACAAAAAAATTAAGGCTGTCCTGTAGTTGCAGGACAGCCTTATTGCGTTATGCTTTTTGATTTTTCTCGTTTTTTGTGTTGAAATCCTCGCAAAGCAGGTTCATTGCGGTGCAGAGCTTGTGGAAGTAGACAAACGGACCAACCAGGATAAACGAGCCAAGTACGTACCAGCCCCAAAAATCACTCATGCTGAGCGAGTAGTCGATGCCGCGGTTCGCCAGCGCTTCCTCAACACGGTCGGTGATGTGATAGAACCAGACCCACAATGCAATGTTGCCTGTCACCAGAGCCAAGAGGAAAGCGAACAGATAGTTAAAGGTTTTGCCGCCGTCGCGCTTGGGGGCAACCTTGTCAATGTCAAAGGAAAAGGGAATAAAAAACAAAATTGTGTAAATGCCGCAGGTCAGATAGGAAAAAACCATCAGCTTCCACATCTGTCTGTTGGTTTGCAGCACAGGCTCCTTGTGTGCTCTTTCCTTGGAGGCTGCTTCGTAGTCAAGATCGTAGGGGTATGCCATAAGTAAATCTCCTTTTTATGTTATCATGGGTAAATGCACCCTGTCAGGATATATAACAATGCAAATGTCGCAAAAATTTGCCTGTTTTTAAAAAAATGAAAAAAATTTTATTCCTCCCAAGGCAGAGTACGTGGATCACGCTCAATGCACGCAAACTTCATGGTCGAGGTTCCTTCGCTGCCTTCATGTATAAACTTGAAATTGCCGAAGGTGCCCTTGAAATACAGCTTGCTGTCCTGATAACGCCAAGCAAACAGCCTGTCCTTGGCGTATTTGTAATTGCGCCTGTCAAATACCCCCGCATATAAGGAATACGTTGCCTGCTCATGCTCCGATGCGGTTTCCCATTCCTCGAACCATCGGTCGTACTTGTACAGTACGCCGTCAACAACCTTGTAATACGCATCGTCATCAGCAGGTCCGCTGCTGTATACGAAAGCGTTCTGATCCACGTAAACCTTTACTGTAGCGTAATCGGTTCCGGATTTATAAGTGGAGTTTTCCCAATAAGAGTATCTCGTTACAATCCTCACCTCATAATACTCTGCCTGTCGCAGCTTGAGATTCAGCCTGTGTATGGGATGCACGAAGAGCGTATATATGCAGCAGAGCGCGAGAGAGATGAGCAGAATGATCGCCAAAATGCGCACGATGGGAATGCGGAATATGGACTTGCGCACAGGGGCGTCCACGTCGCGGCGCTCGGGTGCAGGGGAATCCCAAGGGCTCTGTGCATGCCCGGGGCGGATATTAAAATTGTTTTGATCGAAGTTTGCCATGTATGTACAGTCCTTCCTTAGTGTTATGCTTTTTGATATTTCTCGTTCTTGGCGTTGAAATCCTCGCAAAGCAGGTTCATTGCGGTGCAGAGCTTGTGGAAGTAGACAAACGGACCAACCAGGATAAACGAGCCAAGCACGTACCAGCCCCAGAAATCACTCATGCCAAACGAGTAGTCGATGCCGCGGTTCGCCAGCGCTTCCTCAACACGTTCGGTGATGTGATAGAACCACACCCACAATGCAATGTTGCCCGTCACCAGAGCCAAGAGGAAAGCGAACAGATAGTTAAAGGTTTTGCCGCCGTCGCGCTTGGGGGCAACCTTGTCAATGTCAAAGGAAAAGGGAATAAAGAACAGAATCGTGTAAATGCCGCAGGTCAGATAGGAAAAAAGCATCAGCTTCCACATCTGTCTGTTGGTTTGCAGCACAGGCTCCTTGTGCGCTTTTTCCTTTGCAGCTGCTTCGTAGTCAAGATCGTAGGGGTATGCCATAAGTAAATCTCCTTTTTTATGTTATCATGGGTAAGTGCACCCTGTCAGGATATATAACAATCCAAGTGTCGCAAAAGTTTGCCAGTTTTTAAAAAATTACAGAATTTTTATGATTCCCAAGGCGGGGTGTGGTGATCCCAATCAAAGTGCTCAAACGTCATGTATATTGTATTGGTACCGGTGTCATATATGAACTTGAATTTACCGAAAGAGCTCTTGAAATACAGGTCGCTGTCCTGATACTGCCAAGCAAACAGCGTATCTATTGTATATTTGTAATTCTGCCTGTCAAATATTCCGGCGTAAAAGGAAGGGTCTTCCTGCTTTTCATCCTCTGCTTTTTCCCAATCTTTCGTCAGGTCATTATATTTGTGCAGTACGCCATCAACGATCTTGTAATATCCTTGGGGTACATTGGATTCGTTTAGGATCGTAAAAGCGTTTTGATCTGCGTAAACCTTTATTGTAGCGTGTTCGGTTCCGGATATAAAGAAATTATTGTATACCGAATCAACCTTTATCTCAAAGTATTTTGCGGACGCCAGCCTGAGCTGTAGCCTATATATGGGATGCACAACGATCGCGTATATGCAACCGAGCGCGAGGGAAACGAGCAGAACGATTGCCAAAATGCGCACGATGGGAATACGCCAAATGGACTTGCGCACAGGAGCGTCCACGTCGCGACGCTCGGGGGATTGTGGGATCCATGGCCCCTGTGGACGTTCTAACCTGAAATTGTAATCGCTTTGATGGGGGCTTGCCATAAGTTATGCTCCTTTTTTTGTTTTTTTACATTTTATCACGGAAATACTGTCCCGTCAAAGATATACAACAATCAAGACGCGCGAAAAATTCGCTTTATTTCCAACATATAAAAAATTTTTTGAAAAGCGGGAAATCGGGACTTACTCACACCATCTTGTGATCTTTTCCACCATTTCCTCGCCCTTTTCGCGAGAGGAGCACCAGCACTTGATATACAGTCCGGCAGGATCAAGCGACTTGACCAGACGCTCCGCGCCCTCCATATCGCATTCGTTGATGCCGCCCAGCAGGACGACGTTTTTCTTCTTGTCCTGAATTTTTCTGTAAAGCTCGTGCCACTTTTTGTCCCACAAAGGCTCACAAATCGCGCCGGGTGTCCATTGAATGCCGGTCAGCCCCGGGATATCCAGCAGCATATCCAAGTGCGGCAGCTCGCCAACGCCGTCCAGATGATAGATCGAGCGATCCATGTAGTTGACCTGATCGATGATATCGGGCAGCACGAACTCGGCAAACTGCGCAGGCGAGATCATGTAGCAAAAATCGCACTGGATGGGATACCAAGGCTTTGCGGAGGGGATGTTCATCCAGCTGTTGTAGGGAAGACCCGCTGCGCGCAAGGTTTCGACCTGCTGATCGAATACGCGGTTCCACTCTGCCTTGACCTTGGCGGTAAACTCCTTGAGCTGCTCGGGATAGTCGTACAGATCGTAGAGCAGATCCTGCGTGCCGCGCAGGGAAGCCACCACGTCCATAATGCCGCCAATGTCGGTCATGGAGAAGGAGGCGTCCGGATCACAGGCAAACAGCGCCTGCTCGTGCACAAGGCTCTGCCAAAGCTCGCTTTGGTCGTCAAATTTGATCTCGGGGGGATTTTCCCAATCCTCTACTACCTTCTTGGTATCAAACCATACGGTGCGGGGATTGAGCGCAAAGCTGCCGCCAATGCAAGCGGAAAGCATACCGGGGCCGAAGTTTGCAAAATGGCAGGGAATGCCCTCTGCAACGTACTCGGTGATGGCGGTGCTGTGCTTGTAGGCGTTGTATCGGTACTGCGCGTCCAGCCATTGCTGCTCAAGCGACTCGGGCGCAGGGTAGGGGACTGATCCAGGCTTGATGCAGGTCATGTTCAGAATGGGGCGCGCAGTGTTTTTTCTTTCCCAGAATTTTTCGTATTCGGCAAGCGTTGCCTTGTAAGTTTCAACGAACATAATTCACCTCATGTATGTTTGGATTCGTGGGGCGGGATAGGGGCTTGAAAAATTGTCAAACAGCTTTTGGTGTTTCTCTGCGTGATTTGCAATCAGAATTTTTCGCTTCTATGTCTTTCGGAAAGGAAGTGTTGCTTTCCGTCATGCTCCGGATACAGATATTCGCTGAATGCCTGTCGTCCGATTTTCTTTAAATGCTCAAGATCCTCTTTGGTGAGAAGAACGGTTTGCAAGCAAGCAACGGTTTTAAACAGTCCAAGCTTACAGCGCAGCACATCGACGTTTTCGATTATTTGCGGAAACTCAATGAATGCCGCAATCATTTCATCGTCGGGATCGTCGTTTTCCCACTCAAAGCTGTGTGAATAGGTGACGTGCGTTTTGTAGAATTTCGCATATGATGCGATCATGGTCAGCTTGGCACCGTACCATGCAACAACATTTTTGTCATGCAGGTCCTCATTTTGATCTACGAACATCAGGTATTCGTTGTACATACCGATTGTGTTGGCAATCTTGGGCATTTTATAATCACTCGCCCCCATGGTGGCAAGCTTCCAGAACGGATATTTTTCAGTAGGCTCGTACAAAAGAACGTCAACGTGGAATCCGTTATCGATCATGGGGTGCAGTACCATGCAATCGCTCTGCTCAAAATATGTGTCAAAATGCTTTGTGAGCTTGTCCATCTCCCGTACTTTCATGTTTCTATTCCTTCCTTGTGACTTTATTTGTATTGGTTACACCCGATCCGCATACCGCTCGGCGGTGATGATGCCGCCCTGCACGTGCAGCTTGCAAACTCGCGCGGTTCTTGCTTCCGAAAATTCCTCGCGCGCGTCGCTTGCATAATCGCGTCCGTGGTAGATGGCGTAATACTGTCCCTTGTATTTGATCACACTGTGGTGCCCCGAGCCCTCTTCAAACTCGTTTTTGATCAGAACGGGATCAAACGCACCGTTCCTCGTGTGCTTGACGAAATCCACGCACGTCAGATCCGGCTCATCCGTGTGCGCGGCAGCGTAGCCGATGTGATAGGAGTCGTTGTCGTAGCAGCCGCCGCTGTACATCAGATACTGCCAGCCGTCCTCGTAAAACCAGAACGCCCCCTCGATGGTGTGCCAATCCTTGCCGTCACCAAAGCGATCTCTCTTGAAGATCTCCTCGTCCATGGTGGGAACGATGACCTCCTTGGGTTGATTGGCAGGAGTCATGGGGTCAACAAGTTTGTCAACGTAGATGCGCGTGCCGATGCGGTCACAGGCAACGTTGTCCTCGGCGTACCATAAAAACAGACCGTTTTCTGTTTCTACCACGTGCGAATCGATTGAAAAACGCTTGTAAAAGCACTTTTCGTTTACGAAAGGTCCGAGCGGAGAATCGGCAACCGCTGCGTGCATGTACTGAAATTCCTCGTCGGTCGAGCAGGAAACGTAGATATAATATTTGCCCTGATGCTTGATCACCGACGGCGCCCAATAATCGCGCCTGCCCGCAAACGAGGCAACGATTCCTTCGTAATGCCATATGCCGAACAGATCGTCGGCAGAATACGCCTCCACGCCTTTTGTGGCGGTTACGTATAGGTACAGCTTGCCCTCGTCTTCAAAGATAAAAGGATCGGGCTGGTGCTTGCCCGCAACGTCAAATTTCAATTTCATATCGGGTTCTCCAATCGGATTGTCATGTCTTGGTATCAGTATATCATAAAAAGAACGCTTTTTCAATATCGGACGGGGATTTTTCGAGAATGTTTATCGACTGCAGGGCGTGAATTTCGGCAAAGACGGAAGCGGTGTGTCAATCTGTTTGCGCATAGGGCGGGGAATCAAGCAAAAAAGATACCTTTAGGTGCGTTCTCATAAGGATGTTTACCGTAGGGGCGATTCGTTCAGTCGCCCCTACAAACAAATATCGGCGAAAATATTGTTTTCTCTGCCGTTTTGTGTTATAATATGGTAAAGCCGTAGGGTGGAGGCTTGCTCCCGCCGTAACAAAAAAATTATGACAATAAGGCGGCGGGAGTACCCCCTCCGCTCTACCAAGGGGTATGGGCTTTGCCCTGTGCCGTTGTAATACAAAGATGAAACTCGTGATATCACAGAAAGGCAAATACAATCGAAAGGAGCACGATATGGGAAAGATAGATGAATTTGAACAAACAATCATCAAACAAGGCATGACGGACAAGGATTTCATTGAATATGAAAAAATGTTAAAAAGAGTGCGCGGAGATTTTTTAAAACGCCAACACTGCTATACAACCGCTATTCAATTTCCGCCCGAATATGCAGATCAAGCAATTAAGTTAATTCAATACGGTCTTGAAAAATTTGAGGACGATTGGTTTTCCACTTACACATCCTATTTGTATATAGGACGCATATATGAAAAAATAAGTGACTATAAAAATGCTTTCGATGCGTATTTGGCAGCCAAAAATGCGCTGGGAACAGATCATCCGGATTACGTCAACGAACTCTCAAGATACCTTTTTTGGACTAAATTACATATAGATTCCTTCCGCTATTCTCCCGAATTGGAGGAGTATTACTTGTGTTATACAACTACGGATGATTTTTCAAAATCATTCATAAACAATGAATTCAAGCTATGTGTTGCAAATATTGTGATTTCTTTATATCACGGAAACACAGCTGACGCAAAAAACGCTCTTGAAAAGGCAAAGGAGATATGCCGACCGAATTATTTCGGAAAACTACATAACATTCTTGCTCGGCATAAGTGTGAAGAAACATTCAACACGACTCCGGAAGCGATGGCTTTTATAAAAAGTGTGAAACTTTAATATGGACAAAAACCCCCGACAGACCTAAAAATCTGTCGGGGTTTTACAATCTTTGATGAGAAGCGGACTTGAGGGCGTCCTTTTTTGCATAGTTGTTTTGCCGGAAAAGACACCAACCGAATACTTGGAAATCAACAGGATTTAAAGTTATATATCGGTTTTATAACCTCATAATCCGATACCGCCTCGCCTATGAACTCGAATATCCGAGAAGGCGATTTATACGCCATGGGGCATTCGTCAATCGAGCCTTCCGTGGCAGTTGTCGTATATATGCCTGCCATTTCTCGCTTGAATTCTTCCACCGTAAAAGCATATTTCGCTTCTGTTCTGCTGCAGGCGCGACCTGCTCCGTGAGGTGCTGAAAAATTCCACTCGGGATTTCCTTTTCCCACGCCCAGCAGGGCACCGTCACGCATATTCAAGGGAATGATCACGCGCTCGCCCAGACGAGCCGAAATTGCCCCCTTGCGCAGTATCATACATTCTGTGTCAATGTAATTATGGATGCATGCAAAACGGTCCGTTACGGTCAGTCCCATATTCTCACAGATGCGCTTTGCAATCGTGCGTCTGTTCAGATCGGCAAAGGAAACCACAATGTCAAGATCGTGCAGGTATTCTTCAAATAAGCTTCCCTCAAGAACTGCGGTTTCGCGCTTGACGTTTACGGTACCTTGGCTTGATTTTTTGCTGAAAGCCATTCCCGAGTCAACGTCATCATAATAGCTCTGACGCGCGCGTTTTCTTTGCTTTTTACATTGGTATCGGTATGCTTGATCTTGGTAATAAGTTGCAACGTCGCTGCCGAGTTGACGCGAACCCGAATGAATGACCAGCACAAGCTCGCCTTTCTCTGTCCGATCCACCTCTATGAAGTGGTTTCCGCCTCCAAGCGTTCCGATGCTTTTAAGAGCCCGTTCCCAATTGACGTTGCCTTTGCAATGCAAGGTGTCGAAATCAAATGAAGTTACCGGAATATCGTGTGTTTTTGTGCCCGAGGGAATAAGGGAATGTATCACCCTGTCCAGCTTTTCGAGGTCAAGCTCTTGCTCTTTCAAAAACACAACTTCCATGCCGCATCCGATATCAACGCCCACAAGAGAGGGCGCAATTCTGTTTTT
>JAZOLE010000176.1:0-9071 GCA_045652835.1 Eubacteriales bacterium
CCTCCATGGAATTTGACGGTTTATTTTCCCATGACCTCCGCGGTCTTTTTCAGCATTTGGCGAATCGGCAGCGAATAAGGGCAGCGGCTCTCGCAAACGCCACAGGCAATACAATCGGACGCGGTCTTGCTCAAACTCTCATAGCGGCTCTTCGCCCAATCCTTGAGATCATAGCGGCTATAGTAACCCTCAAACAGAAATACTGCAGGGATATTGATGCCCGCCGCACAAGGTGCACAATAATTGCATCTGCGGCAGAAGTTGGTACCAAGCTGCGCTCTGATTGCTTGTACCTTTTCCTGCTCCGCCGGGCTCAGCTCTGCCGTGTTGCTGACCGCCTGCACGTTTTGCGCAATCTCCTTAACATCTGCCATACCGGGAATGATCACGGTCACGCTCGGATTGCTGACGATAAAACGCATCGCAATTTCCGCGTCGTCAATCGCACCGCCCGCCAAGGGCTTCATGCAGATAAAGCCGATATTTTTCTCTGCGCAACGCAGGATCAGCTCCTCGCCCTGCGTTTCTACAATATTATAAGGGAACATAACGGTCTCCACCCACGGCAGCTCCAACACCTGCTCAAACAGCTCGACCGAATGCAGCGTAATACCAATATGTCCGATCTTGCCCGCTGCCTTAGCTTTGCACAGCGCCTTGAGTGCACCGTCCGCAGCCATGACCGTTTCCAGATCCTTGGCACTTGGATTGTGCACCTGATAAAGATCAATATAATCCGTGTGAAGATTTTGCAGGCTGATTTCAATATCACGCACCATTGCCTGTTCGGTGCGCGCCATGCTTTTGGTTGCCAGCACAAATTTATCTCTGACGCCCTGCAGCGCATATCCCAAATACTCTTCGCTGACGGTATAACCGCGCGCGGTGTCAATAAAGTTCACGCCCTGCAGGATCAGTTCGTCAACAAGCACCCGAGTTCCCTTTGCATCAATCTTTTGGATCGGAATGCCGCCAAAGCCCAGGCGCGAAATTTGTAATCCCGTTTTTCCAAGTGTTCTGTATTCCATGCGATGTCCTCTTTTCTAAAATTTTTCGTTACGCTAACGTGCTCCTCCAGCACAAACAAAGGATCAAAATCAAGCGTACGCGCATATTCCAAGCAGTACACATAACTCTTGGCGAATGTTTTCAAGTACAGTCAGTTCGGTCATTGCGAATTCCTCCTGTTGCTTCAAGCCTGCGGCTCAAGCCTCCAAAACATTTGATCGTCCAAAATCGGTTGTGCTTTTTCCGCATATCCCTCTCTCGGATAGTAATGCTGCGCACGGATCAAAATGTGTGCCATTTCCCTGTCCACACCGTCGGGATACAGCTCTCGGTACGGAAAGCTCGAGGGGTCTGCAGCGTAAGGATAGATATAATCGATCGCGCTGCGAAGCAGGTCGCCGCGCTCTCCGTCAACCTTCCAATATGGCTGATTCAATCCGTATCTGCACGCCATATTGCCAAGCAGGGTCAGTGCATCCAGATTGAACAGACTATACCTGATTCCCCTGGTTCTTGCGCGCTCATAAGGCTGCGCACCGTCCGGCTGCACGTGCTTTACAACGCGTCTATCGTATGCCGCGTTCAAGGTCTTTTGCGCAAGCATGTGCCTGTCTGTAAAAATAGCGGTAGCGGCAATCTGCACGTCAAACCACGAACCGTGATTGTTGTACATATTGTCCTCCTCTGCACCCTTTTCGCTGACAAGCAACCAATCGGTATACGCAATATACCACTTTTTCAGCTCCATAAGCGTCTCGCCGTCAATTGCACCGAGATAGTCAAGGATAGCAACGGCATTGAACAGCGTATGAGACGAGCAAAGATCAATGATGCCGATTCCTCTGCCATCGCACACTCCGGGAATTGCCTGCGCGTATTCCATGTGCGGTGTCATGTACGTTTCGGGCGCAATATGCCAATCGTACAGCATCCCGACAGCCTTTTTCGCATATCTCTCATCCTTGAGGTACAGCGCTGCCAAAGCAAGATCGCGCACGCACTCAGTCATCAGACCGTAGCCGATCGACTCGTTCGACTCGGGATTGGTCTGTCCGTCCAGGCAAACGTAAGGCAACCCGTCCGGCTTATTGGGGTCAGGCCACCAGTAAGGCCCCTGTGAGGCGTAATCGTGCGGATTTCCCGATACCGCGCGCATCCTGCGATCCACCACGGAAAGCCGTTCGCTATACAATAACACATCCGCCCTTGCTTTGAGATTTCGGAGAAGTGGGCTATCGGAATGGACAGCATGCACTGTTTCTATCAACCTTCTGCCATCATAAGTAACAGTATTTGGGTAAAGTTGCATCACGCATCCCTCCGTTCGTTTCTCGTCTACACATTGCGTATAATCACGTATTCCCCGCTTTTGAGTATACGCACAAGGTCGTCATTGCTCTTCATGCGCTCCTTTGCGGCAATCCCCGAGCGTCCCACCGTTTCGGTACCGTGCCCGTCCGACCCGCCAATACACGCAAGCCCCAATTCGTCCGCCAAGCGTTGTGCGCTCTCGTTCCATTCGGGAAAATTGCCTGCATTGAACACCTCAATGCCGTCCAAAGCGTCCAAACACTCAAGCGGATACGGGCGCGTGATATATGCCCTATCGCGATAAGGGTGCGCCTGATAGACAAGCCCGCCAGCGCTGTGCACAACCTCTGCGTACTTCTCGGCGCTCGCCATCTTGAGCTCGGGATGCGACGCGATCAGCTCGGGCGTGATGCCATACATCAAAATCTCCTGCCCGTATCCAACGTGCTCCTCCAACCCAAACAGCAGATCAAAATCAAGCGTGCGCGCATATTCCAAGCCACGCAGATAGTCCTGCCTGTAAGCATCCACAAACTCCTCCCAAGGTAAGGCTCTGTCAATGCGGTTGTCGCCATGGTAAAAGTGGTTGGTTACCACCATGCCGCTGTAGCCCTTTGCAATCAAGGCGTCGATATGATCGCGGATGTCCACACCACCGCCGCTGCAGGGGCTGGTGTGCACGTGCATTTCATATTTGTAGGTTTGATCGTCTTTCATGTCTGTCCCCTACTTTCAATAAGATTACGGGAGCACGCCCGGGAGTGTGCGTTCTAAGAATAATATAACACTATTATAATACGAATTGCGCGATTTGTCAAGGAATGGGGGCTGTCTGTCCGCGTGTGTTGCGTATCTGTTTGCATCTGTACCGCAAACAAATACCATTGAGTTTTCACTTTTACGGATTTGACGGTGATTCGGGAGATCTCACAATACAGAAATGCCCCCGAGCTCTATGCTCGGGGGCATCTATCAGTTAAGATCTCTGCTTCGTACATATTCATCATCGATGAAGTACTTGATTCTGCGAGCCTTTGCCATCCCTGTGCAAACAGGACATCCGCTGCCTTTGAATCTTGTCCGCGAGTAAACACACGCCTCCCAGACATGATTATCGGAGCAGCACCACCAAACCTTTTTGTTGCTACCAAGCGTAACGTCCGATGGAGTCAAGTCACCGTTGAGCGGCTGATACCATTCACTCGCCAATTCGGGTTTCATCGTTTCCAGATCATTAAATCCGGGCAGAACCTTTCGCCCTGTACAATAAGGGCATCCGGATCTGTATTTTCCTGTTCGAGAAAAGGGGGCAGATTGATAGCTATGCCCCATCGCGCATTTCCACCACACCTTCGAATGAGAGGCGGATGTCACACTGTTAGGGTTGAGCCGATCGTTTCTGTCATAGTCCCACTCAGCTGCAATTTCCGGAAAAAGCGTCACAATATCCGTCTCCCCGGGAATCGCCTTAAAGCCCGCACAATAAGGGCAACGAGTGCCATTTGAGGCAACGCCGTTCACCGGTGTTTGCCAGCTATGCCCTTTATCACATTTCCACCATACCTTTTTCTTTGCATGTATGGATACATCTTGTGGGCAAATATCCTTATTTTTTTCATAATCCCAAAAGGCAAGAATGTCAGGACACTTTACCTCCAGGCTATTGGAAAACATGATGGTTTTCATTCTATGATACCATTAACTTCCTTTATTTAGTTACGAATGTTACCGCAATTATAACGAGGGGCTTGTTAAATCCTACTTTACAAATTACGCCTTTTGTGCGCGGGAATACTTGCTCAGTACTACAACCACGACAACTACGCAGCCAATGCCGAATACGCCAAGCACCGCCAAAATCAGAATCAGCGGCAAAGACGCACCCGGAGCTTGTTCCCCGACAGTTTCGCTCTCAGAGGGCTGCTCGATCGGCTCGGTAGTCTGATCTGCAGGGCGCTCGGTGGTCTGATCCCCCGACTCGGACTCTACAGGCTCGGTCGTCTCGCCATCGGTCACAGACTCCTCGGGAGCTGTCGTTCCGTCGGTCGAGGATTCTTCAGGCTCGGTAGTCTCACCGTCAGTTACGGATTCCTCGGGCTCGCTCGTCTCAGGCGTGCTCGTCTCGGGCTCTGTGGTATCACCGTCTGTTACGGATTCCTCAGGCTCACTCGTCTCGGGCGTGCTCGTCTCGGGCGTGCTCGTCTCGGGCTCGGTTGTACCCTCGGGTGCGGTCGTGCCATCGGGTGCGGTTGTGCCGTCAGGTTCAGTTGTGGAGTCTGTATCTTCAGTTGTTTCGGAGGGCGTAAGGTCATCCCAACCGCCAACAAACCAGTCATCAGCGCAAACAGTCAAAGTGAATGCGTACATCAATGCCAACAGCACCACAAAATATTTAATATTCCTCATAACACACCTCATTCTTTTGGAACGACCGACAGGCCGTCCTGATTGATAATAAATTATAGATCACGCTCAGTTATTAGCCTCCGGAGGTGCCACTCCACCGTCTACAACAGCAGAGTAACCACAGCCGTTCAAGCATTTTTCGAGCACGACATTACCCTTTTGTTCCCTTACTATATCATGTTCCTTCTGCAGAGAATCTTCAACTCTGCCACAGCTATAAGTACATTTGCCGGAAGCATTGCAAGTAGCAGTATCGGAAACTATAGTACAATTTTGGTGATCACAAACAGGCTTGAGAACTACAAATTCCCAATTGCCAACCGAATTATAGATCTCCCAAAGAAGATCAGGGTGGGACTCAAAAGTATAGTACACGTCTTCATTTGTAACAGGATGCTTGCCCACCAATACAATATCCGAAGGGTGATCCACAATGTTTTCCTGATAAGTCACTTCGACCTTGCCAAGCTGGTGCTCGGTTGCCAAAAGCTGCGCGATATAATCCACGTTATCCAAATATTGCTGGTCACTCGCCTCATTCGCCTTATCAATATACACACTATAACCCACCACAGCAACCGTTGCCAAAATAGCCATGATAGCGATCACGACGATCAATTCAACTAAAGAAAAGCCTTTATTGTTTTTCATAATATTCCTCTTCACTAATCGGGGCTGTTGCATTGCAACAGCCCCTTGTTTGCCTTATCAGGCTGCGTTAATCAGATACCTTTCCGGAATGCTCTAAGTCAATCAGCTTAGCAAAGTCATGCAATTTAGAATACATGGCAACTTCATACCACTTCTCCTTGTTCTCTGCATACCCGGACGCGGGATCATTTTGGATCGCTTTGATCTGACTGTTCAAATACGTAGTCATACCATACTTATAGGTTTCAGAGTATGCAAAACATGCTTTTCCGTCCTGATCGATATACTCTACATAAGCCGTAACATGCTGAATAGCCAGTTCACTTGTAGAAACGTCACCGGTTATAACCATATACTGAACTTCGCCCTCATCCACTTTATCGCAGAGATATCCTGTACCATTACCTACGCTGTCAGGCCATCTGGTCTCAGTAGACAATATGTCATCCGACAGAATGATCCATACTTTAGCCTCAGTTGCGTTCTCAGGCAGGTTCAGGTTAACGCCATACATCAATTTGTAAGTTGTAGACATCATTCCGGATGCTTTCAGCTCTGCAATGTTTTTGTCAACATTCGGTGCATTTTCGTTTTCAACAAGCTGAGCCTGATCATTGCTCTTATCCCAGTCAACCGCAGGCGCTGTGATTGCGTTCTTCAATTCATCCGGCAATCTGCTTTCATCCCATTGACCATCGCTATAAGCTTGAGCAATTTCACCGTATGCCATTGCTGCATTCATCAGAGCTTGCTGGTCTGCATAATTGGACATTCCGCTCATCGCTTGGACGTACCCATAGACCGATACATAAACCGTCTTATCGTACTCCTCATACTCTGCGCCCAAGGAAATCTTAACCTTCAGATTTCTGTCTGCCACCTGTGCTACAGTCAAAGGCATTTCATAGAGCCAAATGTTAAAGCCCTCAATCTGCTCTCCGGTAATGCTCAAATCCGAGGCACCTACCTGAATAACTTCAGGGGTCATTCCCGCGTCAATGGTAATGAACAAGGATACCGTCATAATAACGTCATTGGCATTTACGCCCGCATTCTCATTCATTTGAATGCTCATCAGGATTGCATTTTCAGTCAGTCCCTGAATATCATTGCCGGTAACGTAGATCACATCGCTGTTCTCGTCGCTATCTTCACTGATCAACGCGCTCAGCTTTACTTCGCTGCGCGGACGAATCTCCTGTCCGTCTACCATCCAGTATCCTGTAAGCTCAAAGCAGTTGGACATAAGGGTAGGAACAGAAATAGTATCGGAATACTTGTACTCTCCGTCCAAAGTAATATCCTTTGCATCAGTGTAGCCCTTGAATATAACAGTGTACTCTCTGACCACCTTGTTGATGACAGAACCGCAAGCGTCACACTCTTCCCAGCGATATTCCGGATTAACACGAGATTCATATTCATGAACACCCGTTGCAGGAACACTGTCTGCTACGTAAGAATCACCGCAACCCGAGCAAGTATAAGTCGTATAGCCCTTATCCTTGCAAGTGGGCTCTGTTACAACAGTTTCATAATCATGCTCAGCCATAGGTATTTCGATCTGTGCAGACAGAATCTCATGGCAAACAGAGCACTTCACACCGGCAGTCAAACCGGTCTTGGTGCAAGTAGCCTCAACTGCAGGAATGTCTTCCTCAGTGTGCGCCACAGGAGCAGAGGTTTCTGCACAGTCGGCATTCTGGCACTTCTGCCAGTGACCGTCTGCATCATGCAGATAATCACCGCTAAAATCGTGTCCCGTGTTACCAATTACCTCGGTGTAAGTATGATTTTCATCATTACTACAGGTATAGGTCTTAACTCCACCCGTGGTACACGTAGGAGCTGTAGTCACAACGCCTTCGTCCCACTTGTGGTTGAGAGCCTCAATCACCCAACCGTTCTCTTCCTCAAATCCATTCCAATCCTTATCAAAGTAGTTATCACAAGCTGTGCAATAATAATACTCGAAATTGCCGTTGGCTTCACAAGTAGGAGCTTTGTATTCGTGGTGATCCGCATCCGTATGTTCGCAGCCAGCGCCACATGCGCAAACTCCGTCTACATATTTGTGATCGCCGGTTGCATCCACATAGTCTCTCTTCTCGGTTGCTCCGCATTCGCGAGAACAAGTATAAGTTGTGTAACCACTCGCGCCACAAGTCGGGGCAGTCACTTCGCCCTGTTTCCAATCATGGCCGAGCGCTTCGCCTTCGGTGGCACCGCAAGATTCACAGGTCTTGGGGGCTTCGCAGGTGGCATCTGTCCACTTGTGCTCGGTCTCTCTGGTTTCGTCACAACCCTCTCTACCGCAATCCTTGTCACAGGCATTGTCCCAAAGATGTCCAAGAGCAGGAACGCCACTCTCGAAGTCCTCGGTATAATCGTCTGCCCAAGTAGCAACATCATGGAATTTGGCTATGACAACCAATTTAGCAGCATCTTCACAGGTTGCATCGTACGACATCGACTTCGTCTCCACCGTGTGCTCTATCGTATGCTCCGCATCACGACTACACGTACCGATCGCAGTACAAGTCGTACGCCCATTATTTAACTTGTATTCAACAGTCCAAGCATGGCCAAGTGCTTCGCCTTCGGTGGCACCGCAAGTCGTACAAGTCTTTGCGGTTGTGCAGTTTGCATCTGCCCAATCGTGGCCAAGAGCTTCACCCTCGGTATCCTCACAAACGGAGCACGTTGCAGGAGTGGTACAGGTTGCTGCGTTCCAAGAGTGTTCAAAGGCAATAACCGTGTCCTTTTCGGTAATTATCTCTGTAAGACCGGCATCCTTGAAAAATACCTTACAATCCGAGCAATACCAATACTCGATATTACCGTTGGTTTGGGTAGCACAATCGGGGGCTTTAGCCTCAGTCTGTGTGATACCTCCGTGTTGACAAATTAACTCATTGCAGACTTCTCTATCACAGTAGCCATCACCGGTCTTGTCTATATGACCGCCGGTGAGTACCGTGGTGCTGACTACTTCACCACAAGCACAGGTTACAGTTACAGAACCGTCCGCGGCACAAGTCGCCTCTATAGTCGTGGTCGTAGTGTCTACGTGACCGGTTGCGGGGAGTTTCCAATTCTCATCACTGATCTCATTCTCGCCCTTATCATCGCTGAAATGCTTTCCGCATGTGGAGCAAGTGTAGCCTGCATTGTTACCGTCTTCGACACAAGTAGCGTCTTTCTTAGCTGTCTCGGTCAGGGAGTGACCAAGTGCAGGAACAATCAAGTCTTCAGCAGCTACAGGCGTTGTTCCATTTTCATCCTCGAACAACTCTCCGCAGTCTTCTCTTGTGCACTTATAGTGCGCCTCTTGGCCGGGTTCGGTACAGGTAGGAGTCTTAGCCTCCACCTGCGTCAGGTTATGACTTGCGGGGATTTCCTCCTGCGCTTTCAGAACCTCACCGCAGACCGAGCAGTGCGCGCCTTCTGTCTTACCGGCGTTGGTACAATCGGGATCGACAGCGTCGTCGGTCACTTCGGTATGGCCGAGTGCGGGCACTTCATCCTGCGCCTCAAAAACCTCACCGCAAACCGAGCAGTGCGATCCCTCGGTCAGACCGGTATTGGTACAATCAGGATCGACTGCAGCGTCGGTTACCTCGGTGTGTTCACCGGTTGCGGGAATCACCTCGGTGTAACTGTCACTACAAGTACAAGTAAAAGTCTTAAGTCCC
>JAZOLE010000177.1:0-8076 GCA_045652835.1 Eubacteriales bacterium
CCACACAATAGCTGTCGGGACAAGGATATCCCGTCAGTTCAAGATAACGGAAGCCGTGATAGGTAAACTTGGGCTGCCAGACGTCAAGATCGCGCTCGTCACCCGATGCAATATAGGTATCGGTCTGCTTGGCATCACGCAGCGGCAGATTGTAAAGTCCGCCGTCCTCGTCCAGCATCTCTCCCATACGCATAGTGATGGTATGCCCTGCCTGCATGCCTTTGGGCAAAAAGATGCGAGCCACGCCCGCGATATTTTGACCGAAATCGATGATGTACGTGCCCGGACGCAGCATAAACATGCTTTGCGGCTCGTAGACCTCCTTCATCATGATCGGCTCAACCGTCATAGGCACGAGTTTTTCTGTAGGCGAAGGGGTGATTACCGCATGCACGAAATCCTTGCCGCCACTCGGCAGCATCCAATCGGGATCGTGCAAACGTGCGTCAAAGGTCTCACCGTCAAAAATGCTGACGTCGGTGATAGCATCGTGTCCGCAAAGCCAAGAATCATCGGTCACGATAGTCTGCGTGCTACCGTCCGCAAAGGTCAGCACCAGCTTTGCAATCAGCGCGGTATCTCCGAAGAATTCCACGGGGCGACCTGCAAACACGGTGTCAAAAATCTTGGTATTGTTGTATCTCCAGCCATCCGCGACCTCTATGGCAAGCGCGTTTTGTCCTAAAACGAAGCGATATTCAAAATCGGTCACCACCGCATACTGCACCTGCTTTTTGTAGTTGGTATGTGCGGGGTCAAGATGAGCAGCATCGATCTGCTCCCCGTTCACGGTAACCTCATGATATCCGATACCTGCCACGTGCAGACACGCGCTTATGGGCTGTTCATCAAGCGCAAAATCCTTACGAAAACATATCGGGACACGTTTTTGCGCAACAGGATGCGTGATCCAAGAGGCGCAGGACAGATCCGTCATGCCATTCACAAAGGAAAAATTCCTGTCAAGCGCCTCGGCACTTTGATTGCCGTACACGTCACGAACGCTGACCATAACCAGCATACGTTGTCCTTGGGGCAACGGCTTGCCGGCATAGACCATTCTCTGCTCTACCTGCTCGCACCAGCCACTATCCCAATACAACTGCTGATCTTTTGTATAAACCCGTACACAGCATGCGCTTTGGCGGTTATTTGGCAGATCGGAAAGCACCGACCAGGAAAAGGTGGGATTGGCGCGGTCGGTCACCTGAGGGCGCGTCCACGAAAATTTGGACAGCTTACCACCGTCCATATATATCTGATTGACTTTGATGTTTTCCATATTATCCACGTTTACTTTGCACGTTTGCTTCGTACGCCTTGAGTTGGTCAATCCATTCGGTGCCTACGGGAACGCCGCGCATGTAGCACAAGTAATCCCAAACGGCATTGCTCGGCAGATTGCGGAACTCCTCGATCAGCGCAAGTCTTGCGGTCAGATCGCCGTCCATCTCTGCCTTTTGCAGCATCGGGTACGGCTCGATCAATGCTTCAATCAGTGCCTTGCCTGCTGCACGCAGACCGATGGTCCATGCGGCGACGCGGTTGACGGTAGCATCGAAATAGTCAAGGCCCATAAAGACCTTGCCCGAATCGTACAAACGTCCGCGCACGACCTGCTGCATAATAGCACTCAGATCGTCGCCCTGCAGCAGCACATGGTCGCTATCCCAACGCACGCCGCGGCTGATGTGCAGCAGGAGCGTATCGATGTAAGGGTAAACGGAAGAAATCTTATCCACGATCGACTCGGTGGGGTGGTAATGTCCCGTATCCATGCAAACGCCAATACCATGCGTAGCGGCATAAGCAAGATAAAACTCATGCGAGCCTACCGTGAAGCACTCGGTACCGATACCGAACAGCTTGCCCTCCAGTACGTCGCGCACGTTAGCTTTATCGTAATTCACGGAAAGGATCTCGTCAAGCGAATCGGACAGACGCGCACGGTATGC
This sequence comes from Eubacteriales bacterium, assembly GCA_045652835.1. Taxonomy (GTDB): domain Bacteria; phylum Bacillota; class Clostridia; order Oscillospirales; family CAG-272; genus SVQP01. The sequence goes on from JAZOLE010000177.1 coordinate 1,956, forward strand.
AAAGCGGTCTGCGGGGATGTCCTTGGTGCCGTCGGGTACCCAGATGTTGTTAATGCAAACCTCGCCAAGCTCTCTACCAATATCGTTTGCAATGGCTCTGCCGCTCTTGCCTGCCTTGATCCAGTATTCACGGGTCGCCTTGTCGGGGCTTGCCAGCGAGCAGCCGTCCTTCATCATGGGGTGGGTAAAGAAGGAAACGTTAAAGTCCATGGCATATCCACGGGATTTTGCCCAATCGATCCATCCGCGGAAATCCTCGGTGGTTTGCAGATTGCGCTCTGTTGTGCCGGGCTCTCCGTACATGGAGTGCAGATTGACGCGCGGCTTTGTGGGCGAGAACGAAAATGCTGTATCGATATCCATACGCATCTCATCGCCGTTTCTTGCACGCCCGGGATAGTTACCCGTGACAAGGTTCTCGGAATGCACGCCCTCGTGCTGTTCAAAGCCTACAACGTCATCGCCCTGCCAGTTGTGCAGCGTGATCGGAACGGTTTTGAAAATTTCAATAGCGGCATCAGTATCCACGCCATACGCGGCGTAAACTCTCTTTGCGTCCTCATAGGCGCGCAGGATTTGCTCGGGATCTCTTTTCATGCATGTATCCTCCTTGTGTTTTGTTGATTTTATTGTATCATTTTTATCATGTGTTGTCAAGACAAAAACACGTAAGGGCAACTGAACGAATCACCGCGATGATATGACCATTCCTTATTATACAGAAAAACCGCTCTTTCGAGCGGTTTTTCGACCTTAATTTTTCATTTTTCATTTTTCATTTATCCGTATGGCACTTCCCTGCCATGGGACACTCGGCACAGCCGCAGCCGCAGGAGGGCTTACCCTTTTTGCGACTCTTGATCATACCGATCACGATCAAAGCCACGACTGCAAGCACTACAGCACCTGTAGCCACAGAGCCGAGGTTTGCAATCAACCAATCGATGACTGTCATAGCTTACCTCAATTTATTTGGATTTTTTTGCATATTTGTTGGGACGCACGATCATAAAAATGCCCAATGCCAGCACAACAAACGCAGCATTCAAGCCGATCACGCTCGGGTTGCCCGAAATCGCCAAGCCAAACTGATAGATCATCAGCGAAATGGCGTACGCAAACACGCACTGATATCCGATGGCAAACGCCGTCCACTTCGCACTGTTCATTTCTCTGCGGATCGCACCCATCGCCGCAAAGCAAGGCGCGCACAAGAGATTGAAGATTAAGAAGGAGAAGCCTGCAAGACGGGTCATGCCCACAAAATCAAGCACACCGAATACCGCAACAACCTCTTCCTTTGCAACCAAGCCCATAAAGGTTGCCACGGTTGCTTCAATGGAGCCAAAGCCAAGCGGTACAAACAGCCACTTGAGCGCGTTACCCACGATGCCAAGTAAGCTGTTATCCATTTCCATACCGGGTGCAAACACGAATTTGCCACCTGCAAAGCCGAACGAAGAGCCTGCCCAAATGATGACGGCAGACAAAAGAATGACCGTACCTGCCTTTTTGACAAACGACCAGGTTCTCTCCCAAACGCTATACCAGATATTGCTGGGCGTGGGCCAATGGTATGCAGGAAGCTCCATAACAAAGGGCGTTGGCTCACTGCTGAACATTTTGGTTTTCTTGAGCATAATGCCCGAAAGAATGACAGACGCAATGCCGACGAAATATGCTACGGGGGCAACCCACCAAGCACCGTCAAAGAGCGAGCCTGCGATCATGGCAATGATGGGCAGCTTTGCACCGCAAGGGATAAAAGTAGTGGTGATGACCGTCATACGGCGGTCCTTTTCGTTTTCAATGGTACGCGACGCCATAATACCGGGTACGCCGCAGCCCGTGCCGATCAGCATGGGGATAAAGGATTTACCCGAAAGACCGAAGCGGCGGAAGATTCTATCCAGCACAAAGGCGATACGCGCCATGTAGCCGCAAGCCTCCAGGAACGCAAGCAGGATAAACAGCACAACCAGTTGCGGCACAAAGCCAAGCACCGCACCAACACCGCCGACAATGCCGTCCACGATCAGCGCTTGCAGCCAATCCACGCAGCCGATGTTTGTCAGCAAGCTTTCTACCAGCACGGGAATACCGGGCACAAAGGTCTGGGTAAACGGCAGCGTCCAACCCTCGCCAAACAAGCCGTCATTGGTAAAGTCGGTTACCCACGTACCGACCGTGGATACCGAAATGTAATACACAAGGAACATGATCACCACAAAAATGGGCAACGCCAGGATGCGGTTGGTCACCACGCGGTCGATCTTATCCGATGCGGTCATGCGGCTTGTGTTCTTTCTCTTGTAGCAGCCCTGCAGCACGTTTGCAATGTAATTGTAACGCTCGTTGGCAATGATGCTCTCGGATTCGTCATCCAGCTCCTTTTCAGCCATGAGGATATCGCGCTCAATGTGCGCCACCTTTTCCTCGGGCATAGCCAGCTGCTCCAGCACCATGCGGTCACGCTCAAAAATCTTGATGGCGTACCAGCGCTGCTGCTCCTCGGGCATGCCGTGCACGGCAGCCTCCTCGATATGCGCAATGGCGTGCTCCACAGCACCCGAGAAATTGTGCATGGGCGCATGCGGCTTGCTGCCTGCTGCAGCAATGGCAGCCTCGGCAGCCTCCTCAATGCCTGTGCCCTTGAGTGCCGAAATTTCGATTACGGGACAGCCAAGCTTTTTGGAGAGTGCGGCAATATCCAACTGGTCGCCGTTCTTGCGCACCACGTCGATCATGTTAATGGCAATGACGACAGGAATGCCAAGCTCGGTCAGCTGGGTGGTCAGGTACAGATTGCGCTCAAGGTTGGAGCCGTCCACGATATTGAGCACAACGTCGGGACGCTCGCCTACAAGGTAGTTTCTTGCAACCACCTCTTCGGGGGTATAGGGAGAAAGAGAGTATATACCGGGCAGGTCGGTTAAGATCACGTTATCATACTTTTTGATCTTGCCTTCCTTCTTTTCCACAGTAACGCCGGGCCAGTTGCCTACAAACTGATTGGAGCCCGTCAGTGCATTAAACAGGGTCGTCTTCCCCGCATTGGGGTTACCTGCAAGAGCGATCCTGATTTTGCCTTGTTCCATAAAATGTTTACCTTCCATTCTCGGTTAGCATAGGCTAACCATCATTCTAAAAAAATGTATGAGGATGAACCTTATCAGCCTTCAACCTCAATCAACTCTGCATCAGCCTTGCGCAGCGACAGCTCGTATCCGCGCACGTTGAGTTCCAGCGGATCCCCCAAGGGTGCCACCTTGCGTACGTAGATCTCCACGCCCTTGGTAATGCCCATATCCATGATGCGACGCTTGAGCGCGCCTTCACCGTGCAGCTTGACCACGCGGGCAGTCTGTCCTACCTTGACTTCTCTTAGCGTTTTCATTTCGTGTCCCCTTTCTCCGGAATGCGAAATCTGCTTTTGTTTCATAGCATTTCTACGAGTTAGCATATGCTAACTGTGATTATTATATATGCTTTTGCGGATTTTGTCAATAACTTGCAGATAACTTTTTCAAGTTTGGCGTAAAATCGCAGAGTGAACAAGGTGATCTCCCCTTTTTTGTACATTTTGCCCATTGCGAAAAAAGCACTTGATTTTCAAGGTGTTGTGTGATATACTATAGAAAAGAAATCAAAGGAGGGATAGCCGTGAGCAGAATATTGGAATCGGGCGAGATGTACCTTGAAAATATACTGATGCTGCGTGATCAGTTGGAATTTGTGCGCGCGATTGACGTAGTTAAGAGCACGGGCTATTCCAAGCCCAGCATCAGCCGCGCCTTGGGACTTCTTAAAGAGGACGGCATGATCGAGGTGGATGCCCAAGGGCACATTACCCTGACCCCCGAGGGTGAGGCGCGTGCGCTGAGCGTTTATCTGCGGCACAAAACCTTGACCGCGTTCTTCTGTTCGATAGGCATAGACGAGGAAACCGCCTCGGCAGACGCCTGCAAGATCGAGCACGTCATCAGCGAACAGGCGATGGTCAAGATCAGAGAGTATCTTGACAAAGAGGCAAACAAATAAGAGCACGAAAAACCACCGGAAAAACCGGTGGTTTTGTTTATGGAGAGGACAATTTGCTTGCAAACCGCCTCCCCGACACACTTTGCACTGCATATCATGTGATGGGGTGATGCTATGAAAATGAGTGTGTTATTTGCGCGGTGTTTGGATGCGCCATACGTGCAGGCTGCCGAGGCGGCGAGTTATTACATAGAGCGCAAGGGGGCTGTGCTGTATATCTATCTGCAGGACTCGGACGGTGCGCGCGACTGGAAAAACAATCTCGACTTCCCTGCCCGTCCGTATCACAAAATGGAGTCCGCAACGTGGATGGCGCACCGTGGATTTATCAAGGTCTGGCACGAGATTGAGCCAAAGGTGGCTATTGCCATTTCCGACTCCAAATTGAAGAGTATCGTGACGGTGGGATATTCGCACGGCGGAGCTTTGGCGGTGCTGTGCCACGAATACGTGTGGTTTCACCGTCCCGATCTGCGCGGCCACATTGAAGGGTACGGATTTGGCGCACCGCGTGTGATATGGGGTGCGGTGTCCTCCGAGATGCGGCAACGCTGGGAGAGTTTTACCGTTGTACGTAACCTTGATGATCTTGTCACGCATCTGCCGCCAAGCGCGCTTGGGTACGTGCACGTGGGCAAGCTTTTGGAGATTGGTTCGACGGGCATGTATTCGCACGTGGATGCGCACCGCAGCGAGAATATCATGCGTGAGTTGGCAAGAAAAGACTTGTAGGGTCAGGACAAATATGCAAAAGAAACCCTTTGCCAAGCAAAGGGTTTCTTTTTGAATAAATTATTGAATCCAAATAATGATATCCCCCGTGTCGGTCGTGATGTCGCACACGCCGCCGGTCGTGGTTTTGGGGATCTCCACGCGACCTGTATCGGTTCTGTAAGTGAAAATCTTATCGGAAAGCAGTGTGCCCTCAACGTCGCCCGTATCGGTAACTACCGTAATGGCAGCGGCATCGCAGCCCTCAAAGGTCACGTCTCCCGTATCTCTTGTGATATCAAGCTTACCCGATGCAATCACGTTGGTCAGTTTCAGATCACCGGTAGTCCCCGTGGAGGTCAGGTCCATGCAGGTCAGATTTGTCAAAAAAGTATCGCCCGTGCGGACGTTCGCGCTGACGTTTCCTGCACATACCACGTCACTTACCGTGATCTTGCCCGAGGTGACTCTGAGCGCAAGCGCGCCGACCGACGCGTTCTCCACCTTGATATCTCCCGTGGTAGTAGCAATTCTGCAAGTTCCCGTCGTATCTGCATAACTGACGATATCACCCGTATCCAGCTCAATATCGATACTTTCAAACGAGAAACTTTCGGGGATCTCAACGTCTCCCGTGTCCTCCTTGATGGTCAGCGTACCGTACAGGTCCTTGGGCAGATAGACTGTCACAAAAGATTCATAGGCTCCGATACCGATCTCAAAATGCCCTTTGAAATCCATCCGAATTTTCAGCGTATCATCCTCCACGGCTACCTGGTAGACGTGATTACTTGTATCCCGGGTCGCCACGCGGCACTTTCCGTCACTTGACTTGGCAAAGCGGATATCCGCCGTGTCGGTGTCAATCGAGATATTGGTAAACTGCTCGTCTATATCATAGGTGTTGTTGACGACCTCGTAGGTGTTCAGAATACTGAAATCCCAAGAGGCTGCACTCATCGCGCCCGCAAAAATTCCTGCACCGAACAGCACCAACGCCCCTGCGACAATCAGGGTAATCATTGTACTCTTTTTCATTGTGCCTTTCTCCTTCCCCCAAACAGCTTGGCGATGCCAACGAAGGTCATTTTAGTCAACCATGCCGCACCCTTGGTGGTGTAAATACAACCGTAAAACGCAAATACGGCAAGTCCTATGCATGCAAGCCCTGCGCCAAACAGTGCTGTGCCCATGACCCATTTGCCTGCGATGATCCAGAAAAGCCCGTATAAGGTCACGCCAAGTCCAACACCCGCAAGCGTGCCGAACAACGCACCCCATAGCGTGCCGACCATGCTCCAAAGCACCGCAATCAGCGTGATGACCAACGAAAATGCAACCGCCAGCAGCGGCAGCCAAAGCGGCAAGC
>JAZOLE010000178.1:0-3041 GCA_045652835.1 Eubacteriales bacterium
GGTCTGCGTCCAGAGCGGAATGTGCGGTGTCAGTCCGGAATTGTGGTGCATCAGGTGGCGCACGGTGACGTCACCGCGTCCTGCGGGGGCGTCCTCAGGGATGTCAAAATAGCGTGAAAGGGGATCGGTGAGCGCGATCTCGCCGCGCTCTATCATGCGCAGCGCAATCATGGTGGTGCTGACCAGCTTGGAAAGCGAGGCAAGATCAAACAGCGTGTCGCGCTCCAAGGGCAGGGGCGAGGGATTGACCTGTCTTTTGCCCATAAAGCCGCTGTCAAGCACGCGGTCGCCGCATCCGATGGCATATGCCACGCAAGGGTATGCGCCTGCGTCCAGTCCGTTTTGCAGTATTTCTTTAGCGCGGGAAAAATCGAGAGTGCTTTGCATGAAATTGTTGCTCCTTTCGCTATGCGTGTTCTTGCCTCTATTATACCGCATATTTCCTCTGAACACAAGAGCTTTTTGCGCCTAATTCGCAAAAATCGCGCTGTTTTGTGCCGTCGGATCGTGCCCGGTCTTGACAGAGGGGGGCGAGAATGCTATAATGACCTTATCCGAACAAACTAATACAAGACGGAGATACCGGAATCATGAAGCAACTGAAAATGCGCCGAGGCGCCGCCCCCGTAGAGGCAAGGGCTTTGCCCGAGGGGTATACGTATGAGTTTTATAACGGCAGACAGGAGCAGATAGACGATTGGCTTGATTTGTGCCTTGATGCGCTGATCCCCGATAAAAATGAAAATTGGTTTACATCTACTATCCTCGAATACCCCGATCTGTGCCCCGAGCGTGATCTCTTTTTTGTCATCGAGCAGGGTACGGGCAAGCGCGTGGCAACAACGGCTGCCGTGTGCCACGGACAAGAGGGGTATATTCACATGGTTGCCGCTGCGCCCGAGGTCAGGGGCAGAGGCATCGGGCACGCCATGTTGCGCTTTGCGCTTTCCATGCTGGAATGTCGCGGCTGCACGTATACCGTGCTGACTACAGATGATTTTCGCTTGGCAGCGATCAAGACCTATCTTGATGCGGACTTTGTGCCGGTGATAGAGCAAGATCCCGAAAGCGACGTGCGCGCGCGTTGGGAGAGCGTGCTTGCCCGGCTGCATTATGCGCGCGAAATACAGTTTTGGGAGGAATAAGATATGATCAGAAAAGTAAAAGCAAAGGCAAAAGCTGCGCTCAAGGGCAATTGGCTTGGCGCGATTGTGACGTTTTTGCTGTTTGTGGTGTTGACAGTCGCACTGGAGGCAACAGGCATCGGTGCCCTTTTTGTGGGAGTGGTAATCTTTGGCTATGCAGCGTTTAACGTAGAACTGATCAAGAGAAAAACAGCCAAGGTTGGAGCGCTGTTTGGCGGTATGTTCAAAGGCTTTTTGAAAAAATGGGGCACGTCGTTGCTCATGGGGCTTTATACCTTTTTGTGGTCGCTTTTGTTCTTCATTCCCGGCTTGATCAAGTATTATGCCTATTCCATGACGCCGTATATCATGCAGGAAAAGCCCGGGATCGGAATGAACCAAGCCATCACCAAGAGCCGCGAGATCATGAAAGGGCACAAATGGCAGCTGTTTTTGCTGGATCTGTCCTTTACGGGCTGGATGCTTCTGAGCGTTTTAACGCTGGGCATTGCTCTGATTTATGTGTGGCCCTACTATAGTGCCGCAAGAGCAGCGTTTTATAAAGAGATCAAAAAGGGCGCTAAAAAGTAAAGAGTTACGGAGATCGACAGAGAGCGATCTCCGTTTTTTCATATTTGCGCGGTTGCATGCATATCTTGTAGCGAAAAACCAAAAGGAGATGTTTGCAATGAACCTGAATTTGAATACCGAGGGAATGCAGATCCCTCTTTGTGACAAAAGTGTACTGACCGAGGTATCGGGAGATTTTTCGCTGCCCGATTACCAGCCCGAGATCAAGCGCCTGTTGCGCATTCGCCCCTGCGTATTACCTGCCACGCCCTACGCAGGCTCGGGAAACGCGGAGTTTTCGGGCACGCTGGATTATTACGTGCTGTACATGGGCAATGACGGCGGACTTTACTGCGCGCCCTTGCATACCGAATACGCTGTCAGCGTTCCGTTTGAGCAGGGCGAGGTAGAGGCTGAGCTTTGCATGGCGGACGTTGTGCCCGAGAGCGTGGTGGGCAGGGTGAGCGCACCGCGTAAGCTGAGCATTCGCTGCAGATTGCGCTCGGGCGTGCGCATATTCGGCACGCTGCCTGCCACCGAGCAGACCGAGGGCGTGGTGGATCCTTTCTCGGTCGAGCGGCTCTCGGGTGAGCAGACGCTGGCGCAGATCGGCTGCGGCGTAGGAGATACGGTGCGGCTGAGCGAGGATATCCTGACCGACGCGCGCGGCAGAAACATGCGGCTGGTATGTGCCGAGGGACAGGTGCACGTGCAGGAGGCATCCTGCGGCATGGGCGTGGTCAACTGCCGCGGTGAGGTGGAGCTCAAGCTCATGATGAGTGCCGAGGAGCAGGGCAGCTTGCCCGATCCCGTGCCCACGTATCTTGTGCGCAAGCTGCCGTTTTCGGGTAACGTGGAGGTCGCAGCCGCGCGGCCGGGCAGCGAATGCTGCGTGGTGGGCAACTGCGCTGAGCTGAGCGTGGCTGTCGAGGAGACCTTTATGCATGCCGAGGTGGGCGTGATGCTGCACGCAAACGTCATGTCCAATCGCCCCGTGCGCTATACCAAGGACATTTTTTCTACCAAACGCTCTTCTGATTGCGCGTATGACGAGTACGCGTTGCCGGTTGCCATTCGTGCCGTCAACGGCAACTTTACGCAAAGTGACAGCGTGGCACTCTCCGAAGTCGAGATCCCCACAGGCGGCAGCATTGTGGACGTTTGCGGCAGCGCGGATGCCGAGCAGATGAGCTGGGAGCGGGGTAGATGCACGCTCAGCGGCACGGCGCATTACGTGGTGCTGATGTATGCGGACGGCGAGGTATCGCCGCATGAGATCACGCTGCCTTGGAAATACGAGCTGGAGTGTGCTCGCGAGCCCGCGGATTGGCGCGCCCGTGTGCAGGT
>JAZOLE010000179.1:0-29092 GCA_045652835.1 Eubacteriales bacterium
ATGCCCAAGGGTCTGACCGCTGCGACCGGTATGGACGCACTGACCCGCGCTATTGAAGGCTTCATCACCGGCGCGGCTTGGGAAAACAGCGATATGTTGCACGTCTAGGCGATCGAGCTGATTGCAAAGCACCTGCGCGGCGCAGTTGCAAACACCGACGAGGGTCGCGAGGGCATGGCTCTTGGTCAGTACATCGCAGGCATGGGCTTCTCCAACCTAGGTCTTGGCATCGTGCACTCCATGGCTCACCCCCTGGGCGCACTGTACGATACCCCTCACGGCGTTGCACACGCTATCATCCTGCCCACCGTTATGGAGTACAACGCTCCCGCTACCGGTGAAAAGTACAGAGATATCGCAGTTGCTATGGGCGTTAAGGGCGTAGCTGATATGACTCTGGAAGAGGCAAGAGCTGCTGCAATTGGCGCTGTAAAGCAGTTGTCTTTGGACGTTGGCATTCCCGCTGACCTCAAGGAGATCGTTAAGGCTGAAGATATCGACTTCCTGGCAGAGTCCGCTTACGCAGACGCTTGCCGTCCCGGTAACCCCCGCGAGACCAGCGTTGAAGAGATCAAGGCTCTGTATCTCAAGCTTATGTAATTATAGGCATAGTATCAATGCCAAAAGCCCGGCTGGCCACTTGTGGTCAGCCGGGCTTTTTTATCACGGCGTGTTTGTATAAATGCCTTGAAAACAAGCATGTTTTGTGATATAATGGTAAAAGAGCTATTGACGCGTCAAGGGTGGCAGAAATTTCATGCAGAGGAAAGGTCATTGGCGGATTGCAAAGGAGAATGTCATGAAAATTCAAAATAACGTCTTGAAGCATTATCTCAAAAACGTATATTTCATCACAGGCACGGCATATGCGGGAAAATCTACCGCTGTGCGTATGCTTGCCAAGGAATACGGCTTGATTGAGTGCGGCGAGAACTACCATATGGAAGTCTCCGAGGTGGTGGCAACACCAAGCACGCATCCCGATCTTTGCTATAACAGACAGTTGACCGATTGGCGCGAGTTTGTTACGCGCACCCCCGAGGAATATGAGCGTTGGATCTATGCCGTCGGTCGCGAGGCAGCCGAGTTTGAGGTCGCACACCTGATCGCAATATCGCAAAATCAAAAGGTGATTGTGGATACCAATATTCCTGTGGACGTGCTGCGCGAGATCTCGGATTATGACCACGTTGCCGTACTGCTTTCGCCCATGTCTATGAGCGTGGAGCGTTTCTTTGACAGGGAAGATGCCGATAAGCAATTTCTTTTGAACGTGATCGATAGCTGCGATGACTCTGCCGCAGTGATGGAAAACTACCGTCAAGGGCTTGCACGCATCAATAGCCAAGCGCACTATGACGAATACGCAAGCAGCGGCTTTTTTACTTTGGTTCGCGAGAATTGCGATCGCGACACAAGGCAAGAGGTCTGCGACAGGCTTGCCAAGCATTTTGGATTGATATGATGAACTTAAAAGACAGAGCAAAACAATTAAAAACCGACGTCCCCGCGGTATTTCTCGCGCTGGGAGATAAAAAAACACCGTGGTATGCCAAGGTGTTTGCCGTTTTTACTGTGGCGTATGCATTATCGCCCATCGATCTGATTCCCGATTTCATTCCGTTTTTGGGGTATCTTGACGATCTGATCATCCTGCCGCTGCTGGTGGCATTGACGGTCAAGTGCATTCCCAAGGATGTTTATGCCCGATACCGCGAGCAAGCCAAGGATCTGTGGGCAGACGGAAAACCCCAAAAGTGGTATTATGCCTTACCCATTGTGCTTGTATGGGTGCTGATCATTTGTCTGATCCTAATCGCCATATTTCTTTGAGAAAAAGCCACAATCTCGCCCAAGACCACGCGATATCAAAACCGCCGATGAGTATTTGCTCATCGGCGGTTGTTTTTATACTTGTGTCAATTCAGGAGTGGGGGCATGATTTTCGCAGGGAATCATCAATTGCAAGGTTTGCTCGGACTGCTTTCCCACAAGATCCTCAAGCTCCGCAGCTGTGACTGCCGGGGCATAGGTGTCGTAGCGCACAGTAATCACGTCGCCCGTGTCAATGAAAGACTTGCGCTTGTTTTTATATGCACGCTCAAAGCTGACCACAGTACAGGTGTTGGGCCATAGAATGTCGTACATTTCCTTGCCGACCGCAAAGCTTTTGCGTTTGACCGTGAGCGGTACAACCACAGTTGTGGGGTTCTTTCCATCGGTAATTGCGTGGATTTTGGATTCAAGCACCGTGTCGGTAAAGTCCTCAACGCCCGAAGCCTCCACGACCAGAATTGCCGTTGTTGTGGCAATGATCAGGGGCAGCACGTTATGAATTCCGCCCAACGCTTCAACGGCAAACACGCAAGCCGTAATGGGAATACGCGAGGTTGCGCTCAAGAAAGCGGTAATGCCCAGCACTACCATCAAAACGTAATGCTCCTCACCAATCCATCCCAGCACCTCCATGCCGCGGAAACCAAGCGAACCAAGAATGGCACCAAATGCCAAAGTGGGCAAAAATACACCGCCGGTCACGCCCGAGGTGTTTGCGATCATCATAAAGATCATACGTACAAAGAAGATTAAGAACAGTATGTACCATACGTTTTTCCACTCCAGCAGGGAGTCTACCAAAGCATGACCGCTGCCAAGTCCATCGGCAAGTCCAAAGCCAATGATGCTAACTGCGGCAAACAGTACAGGGAACAGTATCTTGATTGAGAGCTTGCCAAGCACGCGGCGCATGACGTGATCGATCAAATGATAAAAATGCGTAAAGATAATGGAGCAGCCGCCACACAAAAGACCGATCAGTATGGGGGCAAACAAAAGCTTGGGAGAAAGAGCGGGAATTTCGGTCAGGTGGAACAGCTTAGCCGAGCCAATGCCCAAATGTGCCAGAAGCTGCGTGGTGATCTGCGCGGTCAGCACCGAAATGGAAACCACAGTCAGCAGCATGGGAGAAAAACGCTTGTGCAGCTCTTCCATGGAAAAAACGATTGCGCTGATAGGGGAAGCCGTGGCAATCGAAAAGCCAGCAGATGCACCGCCCGTCATGGCGTATCGACGCCAACTCTTGCGCTTTTTCCAGCCAAAACATCTGACAACGCCCTCGCCAATCGCAGTGCCCATTTGCACGCAAGGACCTTCCGTGCCCAGCGGTACACCGCCAAAGTATGTCAGCAGCGCGGAAAAGGGCAGGATGAACACGCTTGCAAGCCACTTAAAGCCTACCAAGCCGCGAATGGCAGCAACCGAGGTGGGAATGCCACCGCCTCTGCAGCTGCGCGACAAGGAGAGGATCAGGCTTGCGATCAATCCGATGACAGCCGCACCCAAAACCATCAGGGGCAGCCACACGGGGCGCTGACGCACCGCGTCATAAAGATTTGACGAGGCATGAATTACTTGCTCTGCAGCCAGCTTGAATGCTGTGACAAGAATGGCAGATATAAAGCCTGTCGCAACAGAAAATGCAAGGCAGGGAAAAAGCAGATTTTTGATATGATTGATAAATCGGTTTGGCATAATAATCTCCCGACAAAATTCCTGTGTTGCTGCTATTATAGCACACCAAGGGAGATTTTTCAACACAATTTTGCAAGGAAAATGCCGATGAGTAAATAAATACTCATCGGCATTTTGGTTTATCTGACTACCGAGGAATGTCTGTAGATATAGAACTCCTCTTGGCTCGGTCTCCAAGCCTTTTGCTTGGGCGGAAAGGTTGCATCAAAGGCTTCGACAGCGGCGGTATCGTCACAGCAATCTGCGGCGGTGGAAGGAATATACATCCACTTTTTACCGTCAAGCGCACCCGGTACAAGCTCTGCGACCAGCAGCGCTGTGGGGAAGTTGCCATCCACCACAAAGCTGACGTTCTTCTTTTTGCAGCTGACAAATCCGCGGCTTACGTAGTTGCCGGGATTGCCAAAGTTGATGTTGACGTCGTATCCCATCTTGCGTGCTACGTCAAAGGAATGCTCAATCAGCAGCTTGCCAAGCTTGAGCCTTTGGTATTCGGGGGCAACGCAAAGCGGACCGAAGGAAAGGATTTCCTTGCGCTCACCACTCTCGTCCTCCAGCCATGCTTTTGTGTACATGATGTTGCCAATGATCTTGCCGTCCTTTTCCAGCACGAACGCAAGCTCGGGGATGAAGTCGGGGTGATTTCGCATCATGTGCACGAAATAGTGCTCGGAAGCTCCGGGCACGTACACGTTCCAGAACGCCTCGCGCGTCAGCTCCTCTACAGCTCTGTAGTCTTTTTCTGTTTCAGGGCGAATTTTTACATTTTCCATAGTCAAACCTCAAAAATCATTTTATGCTATAAAAATATTATACCATAAAATAGTGAATCGTGCAATATGATTTTTGAATTCCGTGTTCATATAAACACCTTGAAAGCAGCGCGGATTTATGGTATAATAAGCAAAATGACAGTTTGATCCCATAGAAAGGATGGACATAATGAAAGACGAATGCCTGATCTGCGGTGCACCGCTGCAATATTTAGAAAACGAGAGACCAATGGAATGCGCCATTTGCCACAGAAAAGAGAACAGCAAGACCGCTTGCGAGAACGGTCACTACGTATGCAACGAGTGCCATACCCAGGGAATGGATAGCATTGTGGGCGTGTGCCTTACCGAAAAATCCAAGAATCCCATAAAGATCCTGCAAAGGATGATGGCGCTGCCGTTCTGCCATATGCACGGCCCCGAGCATCACGTCATGGTAGGCGCGGCACTTTTAACTGCCTATAAAAACGCAGGCGGTGATATTGACCTTGCAAAAGCGCTATCCGAAATGCAGGCAAGGGGCAAAAAGGTGCCCGGCGGTGCATGCGGATTTTGGGGTGCTTGCGGTGCAGGCGTCAGCGCGGGCATGTTCGTGTCCATCGTCACGGGTTCGACTCCGCTTGCAAACGAGGCATGGGGACTGTCAAACAAGATGACCTCATGCGCCCTCGGTGCCATTGGCGAGGTCGGTGGCCCTCGCTGCTGCAAGCGCGATTCCTATCTCGCCATCATCAAAGCCGTGGAATTTGCCAAGGAACACCTTGGCGTACAAATGGAGCTTGGCGAGATCAAGTGTATCCACTCGGCGCAAAACAATCAATGTATCGGTGAAAGGTGTCCGTTTAAATGAAAAAGAAGATAGCATTTATTTGCGTACATAATTCCTGCCGAAGCCAGATTGCCGAGGCGTTGGGAAAGCACCTGCGCGGTGACGAGTTCGACTTTTACTCGGCAGGCACACAAACCAAACCGCAGATCAACCAAGATGCGGTACGGCTGATGAAGGAGCTTTACGGCATTGATATGGAGCTGACGCAGTACAGCAAAACCGCAGACAAAATACCGCAACCCGATATTGCAATCTCTATGGGCTGTGACGTCGGCTGTCCCTTTATTGGCAGAGCCTTCGATGATGATTGGGGTTTACCCGATCCGACAGGCAAGAGCGACGAGGAATTTGTCAAGGTCATAAAGCAGATAGAATCGAATGTCAATAAGCTGTATGAATCATAAAAAGAGGCGGATTTTATATTCGCCTCTTTTTAAACGTAGGGCGGCAGCTTGCCGCCGCGTAACAAACCGGTGCGTCAATCAAGAAAACACCCCATAAGTCCCCGCAATCGGATCCCTGAAAATGGCAATTTCAGGCGTGTAAAAGGTAAACACGATAAACGCCAAGGCAATGACGCAAAGCGCTCCTATGGCGATTTTGGGGCGTTTGCAGAGCAATCTTTTCTCATTAAGCAAACGCGTCTCATACAAGTACGCAGCCGCTGCGCTTACAAAGAAAATGGCAATATTGATCCAATCGGGTGATTTGCCGATCACGCCGTTGTACGTGTAAAACAGCACGGGAATCAACCCAAGCCCACAGAGCGTTCCGCGCAGCTTGACACACCAAAAATCCTTGCGCTCCCGAAAGAAAAAGCTTTGCACGATTGCAAAAATAAACATAGGCCAGAAAAGCAACTTCATGTGCTCCCACGAGGATTCGTTGACACCCGAGAGCGGTGCGATCCACGCAGCCTTTCCAAGCCAATCATATAAAAAGTGCAGCACCGTGCCGCCAAGCGATGTTGCCGCAAATCCGACAAGCTGCCAAAGTCCGATCGATCTTTTCATAAAGCCCCCAAGCGTTTTTTCTTAATATATTCTCGCAATGCCCGGGATATACAAAAGCCGAAAAAGATTGACATGTCAGCGTATTTTTGATATAATGGAAAAAACTGACGAAAGAGAAGTACGCAAATGAAAGCAACCGAAGTTGTAGCAGCCCTGATATGGCAGGGCGATAGATTTATGATCTGCCAACGCCCCGCACATAAGGCGCGCGGCTTGCTTTGGGAGTTTGTGGGCGGCAAGGTTGAGCCGGGCGAAACCAAAGAGCAGGCGCTTGTGCGCGAATGCAGGGAAGAGCTTGCAGTCACGCTTGATGTGGGCGAGGTGTTTATGGAAGTCACGCACGAATATCCCGACCTGACCGTGCACCTGACGTTGTTTTGCGCCACCATTGCCAAGGGTATACCGCAAAAAATAGAGCACAACGACATCAAGTGGATCACCCCTGCCGAGATCCCGGACTATGCCTTTTGCCCCGCGGATGTGGAGATACTTGAAAAAATCTGCCAATCGTATCAATAATTACGTATTTTGGGAGGAAACCATGAACAAAACACGCATTGCCATTTTGCTTTTATGCGCGCTGCTGCTCAGCCTTGCAGGTTGTGCCGCATACAGAGACGTGCCGCATGACGTAGGCAAAAACGCATATCCCGTCGAGGCGTACAGAACGACCATGCAATACTATGACGATTTCAAAATTTTGCAGATTGCAGACCTGCACCTTGGCATTGAAACCGACGTGGCGCATCAGCTGAGCATTGTCAAAGACACCATACGCCGCGAGCAGCCCGATCTGATCATTCTGACCGGTGACAATTTCATGTATGCCTCCAAGGGCGTGGTCAAAAGCCTGGTTTCTACGCTCAACGAGGAATGTGCCCGTTTGAGCGATGAGCGCGACGGTCGCTTGACCAAGTTCACGCTCACCTTTGGCAACCACGATAACCAAGGCGACTATCCCAGATATTACATAAACGAGGTCATCGCATCCTACGTCACCACGGACGGCAACGAGATCACAGACCAAAAGTTTGCCGCGTTTGTGGACTATGAGGACGATAATCTGTTCGGCTTGACAAATTTCTATATTGATCTTGTGGATGACCGCGCAAGCAGCCGCGACACCGCGGACGTCAAATACCGCGTGCATATCATCGACTCCAATACCTATCATTTTATGGGCCCTGACTATGATTATGACGTTATGCACCAAGAGCAGCTGACGCACGCGCAAAGCATCTACGCACAGGCAACCGCGGACAAGGACTATATCGGCATGGCGTTTTTCCATATTCCGCTTTACGAGTATCAGGACGCATACGATCAGTTCCTTGCTTCTGACAAGTCCGCGACAAACGGGCAAGGGGAGTACCGCGAGGGCGTGCTGTACGGCTATGAAAACAACGGCTCGTACCAAATGCTCAGATCCGCCAATATCGCAGCCTTTTTCTGCGGTCATGACCACATCAACTACGGCGATTTCATTTATAATGCAAGCAGCGCAGCTGCCAATGATCGCGCCATCTTTTCCTATGGTGTCAAGAGTACCAATCAGCTCTACCACGATACCGACATGATCGGCTACAAGACGGTCACGCTGCGTGACGTCACGCTTGATGAATTTGTCAGCATGGATTACGTCAGCGCAAATTTCAAAAACTACACGGGAGGGTATAGCAACTATGAAAACGATTGATAAAAAGTCGCTGATCGTACGCGCTGCTACGTGCGTGCTGCTGTTGTTCTCCTGCTTTTACATGTATGATTTCTATAAGTGCCTCTCGGGCTTTATTGCAAACGGTTTCCGTGAGCCGCTGGTCATGCTTCCCATGATCCTTGCGTTCTTTTTGCCCGTGGTGTGCTTTTTGACCTTTTTCTATGATTTTTACGTGCGCGCCATGCATCCCGTGGTCAAGGCGATCTATTCTGTGCTTGTCGCACTCTACGCCACCTCAGATCTCGTGCTGATTTTTGGCAATATCGGGCTTTACGCAAGCAACAACGCACTTGGCGTATATGACGCGCTGCCCAGTATCGTGCTGCATTTTCCTTACGATATGATTCTTGTGCTTGCAGCACTTTTGCTGCTGCAGGTCTTTAATCTCGTCGCAGGTAACCGCAAGGGAACACGCGCAAGCGCGTTTTGGGAGGATCTCAAGCAGCGCGGCACGTTCAAGATTTGCGTGATCGAATATCTTGCGCTGTGCGTGCTTGCTATCGTGGTCTTTGTGTTCACGGGAGCTGCCATCTGCGCAACCTTTACCGCGTTTGAGAATGCGTTTTATGATTTCCGGTACGTATTTCTGCTGATCTGGGTCATGCTCGTTCCCATGGCAAACCTTGTCATGCTTGCGCTCAAGCCCGAAAAAGCCGCGCAGAAAAAATGCACCAAGCTGACCTTGTTGGGTGCTTGGATTGGCACAAATCTCGTATTCGGCTTGCTGTTCTTGCTTTTGGAGCTGACTTATCCTGATTTTCTTGTGCACATCGGCAAACCCGTGTTCCTGATTGCATTCTCGGTGTCGCTGCCCATCGAGCCGGGCATCATTCTCGGCATTATGGCACTTGGCACGCTGGTTGCCGCCATCCGCATGATTTTGGTTGCTGCAAAGCGCAGCGAAAGGGCATGATATGAGCAACGAAAAGGTATATAACATGGCGTTTGCCAAGGTCTATCCGCTGCTGATTGCCAAGGCGGAGAAAAAGGGAAGATCGCGCGACGAGGTGCTGACCGTGACCGCATGGCTGACGGGATATACGCACGAGCAGATCGAATCAGCCATTGCGAGCGATCTGACTTATGGTGATTTCTTTCGGAAAGCCCCCGCGCTCAACCCAAGTCGCACCTTGATCACGGGTACGGTATGCGGCGTGCGCGTGGAGACGGTTGAAGAGCCGCTGATGCGCGACATTCGCTATCTTGATAAGCTGGTGGACGAGCTTACCAAGGGCAAGCCCATGGACAAAATATTGAGAGGTTGATATGAGCAAGTCGAAAATCATCTTGATCACGGGTGCATCACACGTGGGCAAGACCGCGCTGGCGCAAAGACTGCTGGAAAAATACTGCTACCCATATCTTTCCATCGATCACCTCAAAATGGGGCTGATCCGTAGCGGCAATACCGCCCTTACACCTATGAGTGACGAGTGTGAGTTGACCGCATATCTCTGGCCCATCGTGCGGGAAATGATCAAAACTGCCATCGAAAACGACCAAAATCTGATCGTCGAGGGATGTTATATCCCGTTTGATTGGCAATCTGATTTTGGCGCGGAGTATCTTTCCTGTATCAAATATTACTGCCTTGTCATGAGCGAGCATTATATCCGCACCCATTTTGACGATGTCAAGCGTTACGCAAGCGTCATCGAAACCCGCCTTGACGACAGTGATTGCACCATGCAGGTGGTGCTTGACGATAATGCCGAGATTCTGCACCTTGCAAAACAACACGGCGTAAATTACGTGCTGATCGACGGTGCGTATGAAATAGACATTGAAAACCTATGAAAAACCCATATCTTAGAAACCTGAACAAAATCGAATTTGTTGTGACAAACGCCTGCACGGGCAAGTGCAAGCACTGCTCCGAGGGCGATCATGCAGCGTGTGGCGAGCGTATTGATCCGCAGATCGCAGCAGATGCCGTGCGCCGTGTTGCAGCGGTGTATGACATCAAAACGGTTATGACCTTTGGCGGAGAGCCGCTTTTGTACCCGGACGCGGTGTATGCCATCATGAAAACCGCGAGTGAACTGAATATACCGAAACGCCAAGTCATTACCAACGGGTACTTTACCAAAAATCCCGAAAAGATCCGTGCGGTAGCCGAGCGGCTTGCCGCGTGCGGTGTCAACGATCTGCTTTTGTCGGTGGATGCCTTTCATCAGGAAACCATACCGCTTGACATAGTGAAGCAGTTTGCCGCGGAAATAAAGAGACGTGCAATACGGATTCGCCTTCAGCCTGCATGGTTGGTGAGCGCGACGGATGACAATCCGTACAACATAAAAACAAGAGAAGTTCTCGCCGCTTTTGCCGATTTGGAGATTTTCCCAAAAACGAGGGCAACGTGGTTTTTCCCGAGGGGAACGCGCGCAAATACCTTGCCGCGTATTTCGTGGACACAATTCCCGAAAACCCTTACTTGGAAGATCAGCGCGACGTGCGCTGCCTGTCCTTCTCGCCCGGCGGTGACGTGCTTGACGGCAACGTGTACAAGCAGGATATTATGGAGATTATAGGGAATTACACAGTTGACTTGAAATAACAGATATGAAAGTGATATATTTCGCTTGTTGAGGTTGAAAACATGAACATGACTAACGAGATTATTGAATTGCTACCTTCAGCCGATTTGAAGGCGAAAATCAAAGAAACAAACCATCAGTTTAAGGAAATCGAGCTGTTAGACATCATATATACGTATGCGCCCACGTTTGATGCACGCATAGATTTATTGGAACGCTTTTCAAGCATAGCCTCTGCCGATGTTTCGGCGTTGGCAAAAGCATATATCGAATACGAGCAGGGGAACTTTTTGCGATTTTCACAGGCTCCTGCGGGCTTTGCATATGAGCTTTGTATCAAAGAAACCCCCGATGCTTATGAGGAAAAATATCTGTGTGCATCATATCCCGATGCACTTGTGTGTATTGACAGATTTTATGAAGAATACGCAGATATAAACGCAAAGGAAACCGAACAGACCCGATACAAGATCACGAAGCGCAAAATATTCTCAAAGCAAGAAAAATTCAATGAAGACGCTTATGCTGAGTGTGTGCTTGGACCCGGCAAGACTGTTTTAGAGGTGTCTGATCACCATCACTATTTTGAAGATTTCTGTGAGATAAAGGGCATCTGCCATCCGGATAACGACTTTGACTACGTGAGATTTCCGTGTTTTGTAGAGCATAAGGCTTTGGTCAAATATTGGGATGATTATCAGGGTAAACAGCGTTTTGGCGTTTTCCTGTGTTGGACAAAAAACAGCTGTGACGGTCTTGCGGACTTTCTTTATCTTGTCCCTTTAGACAGCCCTACAATTTGTGAGCATCGGTTCAACGGCGACGATCATGACCATGTAGCAATACCCAAGGTGATGCTTGCATCCCCCCTTGAATTGGATGCCATTATGCGAAAAAACTATTTTGATTATCTTGTGTTTTTGGATACAGAGCAAGATGCAAAGATACAGCGGTTGTGCCAAGCGATTGCAGTATGCGACGAGTGCGGTAGCGAATACCTCGCAACCAAATCCAAAATGGCATCACTTTGCCCCGAATGTGCGCACATTCTGTATGCATATGAAAATTGCGACCACGTACTCAAGGACGGCAAATGTACGTTGTGCCTTTGGGACGGTAGTCGAAGCAATTATATCAATGAATTGCTGAAGAAGGGAAACAGCTAATGAAGGACGGAAAAAAGTATATATTGATTGCAGACGATGAGCGCGAGATCCGCGAGGTGCTGACGCTGCTGCTGACGGGTGAGGGCTATGCGGTCGCATGTGCCGAGGACGGACAAGCCGCGCTTGACATGGCGTGCGCCGAGTTCGATCTGTATATCCTTGACGTGAATATGCCGCGATTGAACGGTTTTATGGCGGGCGCGCAGATCAGGCAAAGCCTTGATACGCCCATCGTGTTCCTGACCGCGTATTCGGGTGAATCGGACAAGGTCATGGGCTTTGCTGCGGGTGCGGACGATTATATCGTCAAGCCCTTTTCCAACGTGGAGCTTTTGATGCGTGTCAAGGCGATCTTGCGCCGTGGCGGTGCTGCCGCGCAGCCTGCTACACTGCAAACGCCAAGCAATCGCCTTGCGCTTGGGGATGTGTTTTTGGATCTTGATAGCCAATCCATCATCAAGGGCGATGAACCGATCGCGCTGACCTATACCGAGTTCAAGATTCTTGAGCTGCTGCTCTCCAATCGAAAGCGCATCTTCTCGCTGGATCAGATCTACGCAAGCATCTGGAACGATAACGCAGTTGGCGATAGCGCGATTATGGTGCACGTCAAAAATCTGCGTAAAAAGCTTGGCGACAATTCCAGAGACCCCAAATACATCAAGACCGCCTGGGGAAGGGGGTATTACGTTGACTGAGAAAACACGCAAAAGACGTAAGCTTTCCTTTGAAATACTTTGCACGGTGGCGCTGTGCTTCGCGCTTTCGCTGCTGCTGTATTTCCTCATTGCATTCGTGGGCAGAAGCATTGTGGATTCGTATTGCTTTTATCACGATATCTATCTTGACGAGTTTGAGCTGCTCAGGCTGGATAATACGGTATACGGTATTGGCTTTGCAGTATCCGCGCTGTTCTTCACGGTCATGTTTTTGGTGCTGTTTGGGGAAAAGCTGGCGTACGTTCGCCACATCATTGCAGGTGTGCAAGCCTTGCAAAAAGGGGATTACAGCCACCGTGTCAAGCTGATGGGCAACAATGAGCTGACGCAGCTTGCAGGAGCGGTCAATTACCTTTCCGAGAGTGAGCAGCAGCTGCGCGATAAAGAAAAGCGCCTGAGCGAGGAGCGCGAGGAGCTGGTGCGCACGCTCTCGCATGATATTCGCACCCCCTTGACCTCGCTGATGTCTTACACGGAGCTGCTTGCCAAAAAACAGCCTCTTGATGAGACCGAGCAGCGCGAGTATCTTGCGCTGGTTGATAAAAAGACTGCGCAGATCAAGCAGCTGACCGACATTTTGCTGGAGGGTGGGAAACGCGATCCCGAGCATTTTGAGGATGCACGCCTGCTCTTTGAACAGCTTGCCGATGAATTTACGGATGCCTTGGATGGCGACTTTACTTGCAGCGTCTCTCTTTCCCCCATGCCTGCTTTTGGCGGCAGCTTTGACGTGGGCGAGCTGCGCAGGATTTTTGACAACCTGATCTCCAATGTGCAAAAGTATGCCGATCCCGCGGGAGAGGTTGCGCTGCACGTACAAATTGCAGAGAACGGGCTTGTGATCCGACAAAGCAATGCCGTCAAGCATCTGACAGGGGACACAGAGGGCTATCGCATGGGCATTATCAGCATGCGCCGCATCGCGCAGCATTATAGCGGCACGGTTACCGTCACCTCGGATCAGTCTCAATTTACAATTGAGATCAAACTTTGCGATTTTTGATCAAATCTTTAGAATTCTTTAGAATTATATTCGTGATTTCCTTAGAAACGTGCGTTATACTATAGTCACCAAAGGGGAACACCCCTAAAAAAAGAAAGTGAGGAAATCATATGTATTTTTCGATTTTAGACCTACTCGTACTCGTTTACGCAGCTGTTGCTGCATTGGCAATGACAGCTGTTGGACTTATGTTTGGACTTAAAAACCAAAAGGCAAAGAAGATACTGTTCTACGTATCCGTCGCCCTTGGCGCAGGACTTGCCCTGTTCGGGCTGCGCATCGCGTTTGATTCCATGGTCGCGTTTTATATCGGTGCAGCCGTGATCGGCGCATTGTTGTGCGTCGGTGCAATTCTGGTCGAACGCCTTGGCAAGAAAAAGAGTGCAATGTTCACCGTAGCGCGCGTGATGTCCACCGCAGCACTTGCGTTCGGACTCTTTAACACCTTCTTGTGGTGATCATAATTCAAAACAAAGCAGAGCAAGCGCATAGCGCTTGCTCTGCTTTGCTATTTCGGTCATTGACATTGTCAAAAGTTTTTGGTATAATGATAGGTAAGGAAAAATCAAGAGAACTATTGAGCAAGTGAGGCAATAAATGGATTTTGAGAGAATTGATGGTTTGATTACGGAAGATGAAGACCGTAAGCTATATGATCTTCAATGTAATATCATAAGGTCAAATGATCTGTCCGATAACGATAAGCTTTTACGTTTGGCAATCATGCAGACCAATTGCCCGGTAGACGATTGGGAAAATGCTGCTGAAATTCTGCGCAATCACGCAGCAGATCTTCACGGTGACCATCTTCTCATTGCTGCTTATATTGCGGTAATTGCTTATGAATTAGTGCGGTATGAACAGGTTGATTATTTCATCGACCTTTTGGCAAAGGAATTTGATTTTGCCGATGACAGTTTTCGCTCGATAGCAGAATATCTCCGCGCAAAGTATTTGAAAGAAAAGGGAGCAGATGCAAAGACTGTCATAAATGTGCTTGAAAACTCTGTTCAGCTTTGTCCGGAATACGCCATGCACTATATTATGTTAGCCGATTATAAAGCATTTGATGAAAAAATAGAACTGCTTGATAAAGCTCTTTCCAAAATAAAAAAGGTGTGTGCTGCCGAGGAATTATGGTGCTTGCCCGAATCGTATTTTGTCGAGCCTGCTACGGTGATGACAACTATTACAAATACGGATGTTCCCGAGAATTGGTATAATGAACTGAAAAAGCGCAGAACCGAAACAAACAGCACAGAAAGATATGAACTTTTCAAAGGAGCACTAAACCATTGCGGCAAATTCCTCCTTAACCTCACGGATGAAGATATTGAATATCACATATTTGAGGAATTTGACGGTGATTGTACTTCGTTTCTCAATGAGAAGAACCTGGAGCGTCTGCGACTGTCGAGCAAAATAACCCTTGAGATCGTTGACATGGCTCTTGAGCTTTCAAGCAAATTCAGAGCGCTTGAAGGCACGGAGCTTTGGAATGTGAGCTCTATACGTAAAGATGAGAAATGGCTTAAAATTATGGAACTTTCAGATCGCATCAAGGCAGAACTAACACAAATGGTCGATAGAACAAGTTGCTACGATTGGTTTAATAGAAAAGTATATCGAGTTTTCAATATAGAAAACGGGCATAGTACAGGATACCTGACAGAATATATTGACCATCCAACCGTCATAAAATCTATTGCCATCGGAGCAAAACGAGATGATGCGTATGATGTGATCGGTCCCGGTTCTCTGACAGTTTACTATAAAAACGGTGAACAATACACGTTTGAGTGTTATACGGATACCGTATTCAGCGGTCAGCATGGTATAGTAGTCTCGGATGACGGAGAGCGAATATACGTGATCAGCGACATCAAAGGTCTTTGGTGTTATGACAAACATGGCAAGATCATTTGGAAAACTCGTTATACCTCAGCTGGAAAAGTATATCCTCATAACGATGGAACAGTAACTTGCGTAACGGGAACGCACTTAATTTTGCTTGATACAAATGGTAAGCCAATTAAAAAGAAATCCTTGTTTGACGGTGTGCGCCATCCAATGTCTGCAAAGACCATCGGTATTCTCACAAGTGAAAATGTTGCTGCGGTAATTGATGTAAAAACACTCGAACATATTGTTAAAATCTCTCTTTCAAAACTCAGTATATATCATTTTCGTCAGATCATTGAAGCGGACGAATATTACGTTGTGCGCGGAACGGAACTGATAGGAATCTTTGATCTTCCGAATGGAAAAAGAGATGTGCGTGAAAAAGAAGTGATTTGTTTGCTTAACAACAGCGGCGATCTGATCCGCAGGATTGAAAAGCCAACGTGGAATTGGATAAGCCGCGCTTATGTTGACCGAAATACTAACGAGGTAGTCCTGCACGCATTGTATAAACATCATACAAGCCAAACGTATAGAATTTTGATAGAGCAGTGATATAGGAATGCAAAGGAAATACAATGACCAACCAAGAGATTTTAAAAATCGCCATGGCGCAATCGGCTGCGGACTTGTGTGCCGAGGCGTCTGACTTTGAAAAAAGCGAAAATGTGATCGTGCTCTCAAAGGCAAACGAGCAGGCGCGCCGCTACTTAAAGCTGCCGTTTTCCTGCCAGCTTGTGTCGTATGGGAGTAACGTGGTGGCATCGGTCTTGCCCGAGTTTCGTGAGATCACCCAAAGCTTTATCGGCAAATACCCCGTGGAGCATCTGTTTGAAACGCCCAATATGCACGTGCTCAACGAGGCGCTGATGCAAAAAGGGCAGAAGATCTGCTTTATGGCGGAGTATTTCTTGCCCGATGTGGATGCGCTGCGCAAACGGACAGTCGAGGATGCCTGTCCCTACGAAATGCGCATTTTGACCCCACCCAACTTTGCCGACCTCTACCTGCCCGAATGGTCAAACGCGCTGTGCAAGGACAGAGCGCACCTTGACGTGCTGGGCGTTGGCGCGTACGATGGCGACAAGCTGATCGGTCTTGCAGGATGCTCGGCCGATTGCGACACCATGTGGCAGATCGGCGTTGACGTGCTGCCTGCATATCGCAGACAGGGCATTGCTTCTGCGCTGACAAGCCGTCTTGCCATCGAAATTCTCAATCGCGGCAAGGTGCCGTTCTATTGCGCTGCATGGAGCAATATCAAGTCGGTACGTAACGCGCTGCGCAGTGGCTTTTACCCCGCTTGGGTCGAAATGACCGCCAAATCGTGTGAGATGGTGGATGGAATCAACGAAAAATAAAAAAATATGAAAAATGATATAAGACAACAAGGAGAAAACACCATGAAAACCTACGCACGAATACTTTTACTGCTGACAATTGCCGCCATGGGCTTGACGCTGGCGGCTTGCACGCCAGATACTTCCTTGGAGGCAGACACCTTGGAAACCGATACCCCGGAAACCATGACCGATGCTCCAACCACCGCACCCACGACCGAAATTTCCACAGAGGAGGAAACAACTGTGCAATTTACTTATCAAACTGTTCAAAACCCCATACATGACGGAGGCGGCGACCCTTGGGTTGTAGAGCATGAGGGCGCATATTATTATTGTTATTCATCCGGCAATGGCGTTAGCGTTGCCAAAGTATCCTCGATTGCAAAGCTGAGGCAAAACGGCAGACGCGTTTATACCGCTCCCACAGACACCATGTACTCCAAGGAATACTGGGCACCCGAGCTGCACTACATTGACGGTGCATGGTACATTTACGTAGCTGCGGATAACGGTAACAACGAAACTCACCGTATGTACGTGCTCAAGGGCACCTCGCAAGATCCCACAGAACGCTTTGAAATGGTCGGGCAGATCACAGATCCCTCTAACAAATGGGCAATTGACGGCACGGTGATGCAGCTGAATGGAGAGCTGTATTTCATCTGGTCTGGCTGGGAAGGGGATATCAACGTGGCGCAAAACATTTACATTGCGCACATGAGTGATCCTTGTACCATCGACTCCGAGCGCGTATGCCTGTCGGTTCCCGAATATTCTTGGGAAATGAACGGTCAGCCTTATGTCAACGAAGGCCCTGCAGTGCTGCAGCATGACGGCAAAACCTTCCTTGTTTACTCTGCCTCGGGCAGCTGGACCGATTATTATTGCCTTGGCATGCTGACGCTGACGGGCGATGATCCCATGGACGTGCATTCTTGGGAAAAATCCGACAAGCCCGTGTTCAGATACCGCCCTCACGTGTGCTACGGACCGGGACATAATTCGTTCTGTACCGCTCCTGACGGTAGCGTATGGATGATCTATCACGCCAACCTTGTCGCAGGAACCGGCTGGTCGGGACGCTCTGTATGGATCGCCCCCGTCATCTTCGAGGAGGACGGCACACCCGAATTCGGTAAACCCCAAAGCGAAGTCCTGTTCCCGTTCAAGGCACAGTAAGCCAATCATAAAATACGATAAAACCACGCCGCCGAGCAATTTCTGAATTGCTCGGCGGCGTGGCTATTTGTATTATGCTTTTGCATTATTCGTGATCGGGTCTTGTTTGAACAATGTAGGACACACCTCTGTAAATGTTTGCAAAGTCAGATTCGAGAATTGCCGTGACCTCGGGGTGTGCAGGGTCATTGATCAGCAGCCATTTCTTGCCGTCGCGCTCCTCGTAGCCCACAACGCAGAGCAAATGCCCGTTGGTTGTGTAATTCGGATGTCCGCTGGCAGCAAGCTGTCCTGCCTTGACTCTGATCGAGCTTACGATGGGATGACCGGTGGATATTGCGTATTTAATGGCGTCGATATCGAAATAGTCTATGTACGCGTTATATCCAAGCTCGCCTGCGTAAGCTACGTTAAATGCCCAGTTACCGAAAATCTGCTCGCCCCAGTCGCGTACGCCCCAAGCGACGTCTGCGATGTCGGTAATCTGCTCACCGTGATACAGCATCACCATGGAAAGGGAAGTTGCGGAGCAAATGCTGCCGCCGATTTCGGGAACGTCCATCTGTCTTCTGTAGGGCACGTCCAGCTTCTTGTAGGTGTCTGCAGGAGCTTCAAGCGCACCGTTTTTCTTGTCGCATGCAAGCGTGACGTTGTACACAATGGGGGAGTCGCCCTCGGTTTGCTTGATATCAATTCTGTATTTGATAATGCCTTGGCATTCCTTCTTGAGCGTGAGAATATCAATACCAACCTCGCCATGCTCATCTTCTGTGGACTTGCTGCCCGAAACGCCGTTGATTGCGCTCCATTCGCCCCAGGAGTACCAGCCCGTAAAGCTTCCGTCATCCAACTTAACAGAAACGGATACCTCAACTGTGCCGCCGGTAGAGCAAGCATTCCAAGATGCAAGCATATTCTTAAAGCTGCCGCCCATGTCAATCTCATCCGAAATAAACGTTCCTTCGGTGGCGCCGGGCATGAGCATAAGACCGTCATTTTTAAAATATACCGAAGTATATTCACCCACAAACTCGTTAGCAGAGAACATAATGGATTTGTGGAAGAGCTTTACGTCATTTTTGTAGTAATCCTTGTCCTCGGGCATTGCATCTGCGCCGTTCGGGTCAGTGGTTTCTTGCATATCGCTGCTGTCCTCCTCGGGTATTGTTGTTTGTTCATCTGTGGGGGTCTGATTGGGCGCCTCGGTTGTAATCTGGGGTGCTTCGGTGGAGCCACTAAGCTCGTTATTTTCGGGCGGCGTGTTGTTGCATCCCGAAAATGCAACGCAAAAGAGCAGAATAGCCGCAATTGCGCTTGCAGGACCGTGTAAGAGTTTGTTTTTGTTCATGTCTGTCACCTCAAAATTCTTTAACTGTTAATTATATGATACAACAATACGACAAAATTGTCAATACGTATGGCGATTATAGGATAGCCGCGAATTGTGTGCGGTCCAAACCGCTTTTTTGCTTGATGATCTTGATCGCCTGCTTAACGCCCGAGATCGACATATTGGTTCTTGTGGCAATTTCTGCATCCGAAAGCCTGAAGGCGGCAAGACGCATGACCTCGCGGTTCTGCTCGGTGAGATTTTGAATGATATAGCGTCCCGTGATCCTACTGTTCAACTTTGCCCAACCTTCGGAATATACGCGGAACAGTCTGCTGACCTCCTCCCATGCTGCCTCGTCAATGGGGCGCAAGCGAAATTCGATCAGGTGGCCTATGATGCGGCAATATTCAGCCAGCAAGCCGTAAAGCCTGTCGGGAATGGCAAGCTCAAGCGCGCGGTCAATGTGGCGAATGGCTTGCTTGTCCTCGCCTATCGAGTGGTACACCACCGCGCAGGTCAAGCGCAGATATGCCTCGGACATAATGGATTTGTCTGCCTTGGCTTGCGAGATCATAGGCTCAATGGTAGCAGGCAAAAGCCCCATGAGCGCAAGACCGGTGATGCCTTTCATTTCAAGCGAACCGGACGCCAAAGCGTGCCCGACCGCATAGAGATATTTGGCGTAATACACCTTAGCAGCGGGCAGCGCGTCATTGGTCAGCGGCTCAAAGCAGCCGATCTTAAACCAATCGGGAAAGCCCTCAACGTCATAAAGCATACTGTCAACCGCGCAAATGGCAAGCGTAATGATCTCGCGGTCGTTATCGTTTTCGATCTTTGCCTCGGAGATGTGCACCTTTGCGCGACGCCACATATCAAGGTCACCTCGCCAAATGGCGCAAAGCGCAAGCAGCATGCCTGCCGAGATCACAGCATAAAAGCCCGAGTGCTTGGAGAGCAGGTAGTTTGCGCTGTCGTATACCTTGTCGATCTCACCGCGCGAATATGCCACCTGCGCTTCAAAGAGCACCTGCGCCTCGTGGTGTGCGGCAAGGCTTTCGATCACGCTGTCTGCAGAGCCGGGTACGCTGTAAAGGTCGCTCATGTAAAGAAAGGGCGTTTTACGGGGTAGGGGAAGCTCTGCGCCGACTGTCCGCTTTGCTGCTTTGGTTCTGCCGTCGGGCGGTTTTTTCATATTTTTGGGAATATACCAGCTGCGCCCAATCTGCAAAGCCTGCTCCAGTCTGCCTGACGCGCACATAGCTTGCACGCGCCTGGGGGTAACGCCCCATTTTTGCGCGGCCTCTTCAATGTTCATATAATTATGCTCGATATCGTATAGGCGGTTCATGAAAAGCCCTCCCGTGTAGGTAAAAATCATGGTATAGTGCGTCAAACGAATAATACTATTGTGCGTATGGCGAATAATGCCATTATACGCCCGACGAATAATATTATACGCATGTTAAGAGCGTTTGTCAAGAGAAAATGCCCAAAAAACAGCAATTGTTGCCAAAAGGATACTTGGAGGTATATATCCAACCCCCCCAAAAAAAGAGATAAACACAGCGCGCGTATATATCCAAAACAGCCCGAAAAAGAGATAGCAATATGCCCAAACACCCCAAAAGTTTGTACTTTTTTTCGTATTTTAGGTAGTACACAACATCAGGAATGCTTGCTATAATAGTACCAACGTGAGAATTTGGCACAGATCTTTTAGTAAAGTCGAAAGGAGATTACCATGAACAAGAGCTTTATGGGCACAAACGCGCCGCACAATCCACGCGAAGGCGACATTTACCGCATCATTGAGCTGCATGGAACGCGGTTTGAGATACGGTACGGATATTACGAAGAGATCGACCGCAAGCACAAGCCCATGGCGATCTACCCGAACTTTACAAAAACTCCGACGTACACATCCGACGGTGCACCGTTTGTAACGCACATGCAAGAGCCATGTCGCTTTTACCGCAGAAACGGCACGGATACCGACGAGGATTGCAGCACCTGCGTCCACATGCAGCAGGGCGAGGAGCTGATCGGCATTTGCACCTGTGTACAAAACCGCAAAAGGGAATAGAGAACAGAGAGCACAACGATTTACCGATAGATATTCAGATAAGGAGAAAAAACATGAAAAAAATCAACTTTATGAAGCTTGCAGGCCTTTTGACTATGCTTGCTATGCTGGTGACGCTGACCGCGGTATTCACCACAGGCGTATCTGCAGAGGATACCGTGCAGGCACAGGCTGTGTGGGGCACCGAAGAGGATCTGACGATCGGCTCGGGCACCCTGCAGGAAGCATTGGATGCCGCTGCTGCCAATAGCGCGGTAACCTATATTCAACTGGTTTCCGACGTGGATTTGGGAGAAACTTCTCTTAATGCAATGGGCGGCGCGTTCACGCTTGACCTCAACGGCAAGACCGTGACTTCTACCACTTACACACTCAATTTTGGTTATGGTGTGAACATGACAATAACCGACACCTCCGAGGGAGCAAGCGGCAAAATTGAGACCACGGAAGAAGGAAATTATGCGATTACCGCGTTTGGTGTCTCTTCAACTTCTCTGACCGTATCGGGTGGCACAATTATAGGGGGAATCAAACTCGACGACGGTGGTATTTCTACCCAAGCAAACCTGACAGTTACGGGCGGTCGTATCGTAAGTAAGGACAATGAAGCAATCTACGCCTTTGGTACATCCGTGACCATTAAGGGAGGCGAGGTGCAGGGTCCGCTTTACTGGGCAACAGGCACGCTGGAGATCCAAGAGGGCTTTAGTGGAGAGCTTACTATTAGAAATTTTACCGGTTACGTTCAGAACCTTGAACTCCCGGACGGCTATATCCTGTATGAAGGGGACACCAAGATTACCGAGCTTGCTATTGGAGAAACTTACACCGTAACCTTAGACGTAACCAAATACAACGTCACGGTCAATGAAGGCAGCAACGGCAGCG
The DNA here is from genome assembly GCA_045652835.1 of Eubacteriales bacterium. Taxonomy (GTDB): domain Bacteria; phylum Bacillota; class Clostridia; order Oscillospirales; family CAG-272; genus SVQP01. Next base: position 22,020 of record JAZOLE010000179.1, read on the forward strand.
TTGAGGCTACACACACCGGTATGCTACTTGAAGGTACCGAGGTAACCTTAAGCATTACTCCCGACGAGGGTTATATGGTTGACGAGATTACCGTGGTCGGCGCAGAACTCAACACGGACACCAACACCTTTACGGTTGGCGATCAGGACGTTACCGTAAACGTGACCTTTAAGCAGATTCAGGCTTACTGGGGCACCGATGCGGATAACCTTACCGCCACGGGCACCCTGCAGGACGCATTGAATGCCGCTGCTGCCAATAGCGCGGTAACCTATATTCAACTGGTTTCCGACATGTCAGATAGCATTCACATACAAGGCGGTGCGTTCACGCTTGATTTGAACGGCAAGAACATTATTTGTGACGCTATTGTGCTCTCTTTGAAAGAGAATGATACTATCACCATTACCGACAGCGGTGAGGGTGGCACAATTGAGACTACCGCCGAGTATGTTCCTGTGATCGCTATTAGTGGTGGTGCATTGACGATTTCGGGTGGCGTGATAAACGGTAGAATTGACTGGGAATTCGGCACGCTGACCATTGAACAAGGCTTCAATTCTTCTTCTTTGTATATCAGAAACATCTCCGAAGAGGCGAAAGAACTTGACTTACCCGCAGGCTACAGCCTGTATGATGAGGATGGCAATAAGGTCAGTGAACTGATCTCAGGTCAATATTATACCGTTGCAGAGACCAGATTCGTGCTGGATACTGATATCAGCGATGGTGCAGTTGTTGAGCTTGATGAATCGTATAAGTCCGGCGAGTCGGTTTCCTTTAGCGTTGTATTGGATGACAACTACGCAATCAAGTCCGTCGCAATAACCGATGCTGCAGGCGAGCCCGTAGAGGTTACCTACGATGCAGATAGCGACACCTACAGCTTTACTATGCCCGAGAGCGATGCAAAGCTGACCGTTGTTGCAAAGCACCAAGCCTTTATTTGGGGCACAAGCGCGGATGATATGCCCAACACGGGAGATTTCCATGATCTGGTTGCAGCCATCAACGAGGCAAACGGCACTGTTGTTTATGCAAAGCAGCTGACCGATTACGTGGTTAACCTTTATGAGGGTGAGCTTGTGATCACCGGTAAGGCGATCATTGACGTCACGGGTGTAACCCTGTATCTGCAAACCAATTCTGAAGTGATACTGGAAGATGGTGCAGAGCTGACCTTCTTTGCGGATACCTATGGCAGCAATTCGGATGTCGGTTCGATTGATATTAATGAATTGCCTGGTGTTGGCGCTAACTTGGCAATGAAAGAAGGCTCTAAGCTGATAGTGGACGGTGCACGCTTGGGCCAGGTAGAGTACGGATATTGCAATATTCAATATTACGGCGGCACGCTGGACGTCAGCGGTGCAGATCCCTTGTCCACATTCTATTTGTCTAACTACACCCAAGCAGAGCTTACGCTTGCTGATGCACTTGTGTTAGGCACTCGCATGGTTACTTTTAATGATGACTATCAGCGTATTGACACGCTGCCCGCATATTCCGGTGCCAATATATGTACTACTTTTACCGTTAGCTTTGATCTTGGAAAGGGTTCCGGCTCGGTATCTCCCGTGGAGATTCCCGTGTACGCATGGATCGATCTTCCCACCGGGGCGGGCTTTACGCATCCCGAGGGCAAGGTGATCATTGGCTGGAGCATGAGAGGATTGTTGGGAAATCAGCTTTACAGCGCAGAATATATGCATTATACCTATGCAAACGTTACGCTGGAAGCCGTATGGGGATCTCCTATATACCTTGGCGGCATTGGTTTGAACAACGGTGATTATCTTGCAGTTGGTGCAACCGAGACTACCAGAACGCGTCCTTCTATGGGCGGTTATGCATACTACAACGACGGTGTACTGTTGCTCAATAACTACACGTTTGAGGGCGACGGCGTAAAGACCGATGCAATGTTCTGGGGTGAAGAATACTACGCAGTACTGTATGCTGCAACTGATCTGACCATCGAACTGGTAGGAACCAATGCGCTGATCGCGCAGATCGATGATGATGACTACTATAGTAGCATATATGAGCAAGGCATTTTAGTGGCAGGTAACCTGACTGTGAAGGGCGATGGTTCGCTGCAGGTAGACGGTACAGTCGCTTTGCAAGTTGCAAAGGATCTTGAGGTGTTGAGCGGACAGCTCGCACTCTATTCGGAACACAGCAATGGATTGGACGTATGGGGCAATATGACCGTACGCGGTGGCAAGCTGTATACCTTCTCGTATTCCGGCGAATATGTGGGGAACAAGCTTCATATCGTTGACGGTGAGATGATTGTTTCGCCTTATTATGCTGATAGCACTAACGAATTGTTCCTTGGCGATCTTGTTATCGAGGGTGGCAAGCTGAAAGTAAAATCTGCCGGATCTGTTCAAGTTTACCAAGACGTGATGATCTCGGGTGGCGAACTCGATATCATCTCCGAATATAGCGGCATTTACGCCGGAGGAGATGTGACCATTTCCGGTGGTCAGATCGATATCATTGCAGGATCTGAAGGCATTGACACAGATGGTAACTTGTCCATTACAGGCGGTTGGATCGATATTAACGCAAGTATAGACGGCATTTGCGCAGAGGGCGATGTGATCATTTCCGGCGGTGATATCTATATTGCCGAAACTAACTGCTGCGTGATTCAAGTGAGCGGAAATCTGACCATTTCCGGCGGCAAACTTGAGGGATGGGGATATGACGGTCTGTACGGGTCTTGTGACGTGACCATTTCCGGCGGCTATATTTATCTGAGTTCCTATGATAGCGGTAGTAGTATCACTGCATTCGGTGACGCAACTATTAGCGGCGGTAAGCTGATTCTCCTTACAAGCAGTGAAGAGGCTTATGCGATTACATGTGAGGGCACTCTGACACTGGACGGTAAGCTGACTGTTCTGAGCGCAAATGGCGCGATTGAGGGGGACGAGATTGTTATTGCAGAGGATGCGCTTGAGCAAATCGTTTCGACTGATAACCTGATCATATACGAGGGCATTGAAGTAACGCATACCTGGAGCAAGTACTATAACTATAACGACACGCACCACTGGCACGTTTGTACCGACGAGGATTGCTACATACATCTTTGGAGCAACGATGAGAAGTATGCGCACTTTGTGCAGGCAGAGTATGCAGAGCACACCATTCTCGAGGGAGAGGACCTGTGCAGCGTATGTGTTCCTGTACCCGAGGATACCTCTGAAATTCCCGAGGAAACGCTTGCTATCATCGGCGGCAATTTCCTGACAAACGGTGACTACCTGACCAATGCGGGCGAGATCGTAACCGAGCAGCCCGAGGGTGGATATGCGTACGTTATTGTTAGTGACGATCAGGCGAAGCTTGTGCTTCACAACTTTACCTTTATCTATACCGGTACGCAGCCCATGATCCGGCTTGCCCCCGGCGAGTGGATCTGGACTATCGAGCTGCAGGGCAATAACGAGCTGACCGCAATCTCCGATGAGGAAGATGTGTTCAGCGTTGGCTTAGGACTCTTCTATAATAGTGTTACCTTGATGGGCAATGGCTCTTTGGTTATCAATGCAGACACGGGTATTACCATGGAAGAAGCAACGCTTGCTAACTATGACGCGATGAGCCTGACCCTGAACACGACGCAGGTTGCAATTTACATGATTGATTCGTTGTTTATAGCGCAGAATCTTACCCTGAACATCATTTCCGAAAATGGTGACGGCTTTAATGCTATAAACAGCAATATTCTCTTCAATTCCAACTGCATGGTCTCTATCACCGCTGACGATGACGGCATTGAACTCTTAGAAGGCCGGTTGCGCGTGAATGATAAGACCGAGTTGTACATTAACGTAGACGACGAGGGACTTAATTTCGAATGTGTCGTGCTGAACGTGACGGATGCGGTTGTGAACATCATCGCAGGCGATGATGCGATCGATGGTGAGGACACCCAAATATGTTGGATCGACTCAATAATTACCCTGACTGCAGAAGATAGGGGTCTTACCATGACCTACTGCGCGCTGTATGCAAATGGTGTTGAACTGGACATTACCTCCAAGGATGACGCTATCGCGGTGCTTGAGTGTTATGAAGAGATCTACGTTGAAGAATATGATACGTACCATGATGGCGTAATATTCGAAAATTCTACGCTCCGCATATCCTCGGAAGACTGTGGCTTGTATGTTGACGAATCCAAACTGAATTTCGTTGACAGCAAGGTTGAGAGCAGTACCAAAGGCAACAGCGTGATCTACAGCGAACTGCATCTGTACGGCACCGAGATGTACGTGCAGACCGTTGGAACCGCACTGGAGATGATTGACGATTCCGAGCTGCACATCTATGACGGTTCAGTGATTACGCTTAACTCTCTGAGTGATGGTATTATCGCAGAGAACTACAATACAATCTGGATCAGCGGTGGCGAGCTTGTGATCGATGCTCCCATAAGCGGTATTGTCGGATCTGTTGACATTATGCTTGGCATTGACGGAAGCAAATACGATGGGTACGTTTATGGCCACGGCTACGAATACGGCTTGACCGTTCGCGCAAAAGAGGCAATCATTTTGCAGGAGGGCTATCTGTACGTAGATAACGGTTATGGTAGCGAATACATCAGTGACTATAGCTTCGACTCTTATGAAGATTACGATCATTACATGAATGTGTACTTTGACGAGTACGAGTTCTTGAATGCAGATGGCAGCATTGCAAGTGAGGTCATCATTCGCACCTACAACAAGAGCATCGAGCAGAGCATTACAAAGCTTGAGCAGCTGCTTGCACAGGGCGGCAGCATAGACCAGATTCTTGCCGCACTCACCGAGCTTTTTGCACAGACCGAAACCTTGACCGACAAAGCAGAGCTGCTTGATCAGGCTGACGTTGCAATCAATGCAGCGCTGGAAGCATTGGCAGAGCAGCTTGATACTGCAGTTGCAGATCTGGAAGAAAAGATCGCTGCAAAGGCAGATGCAGAAGAGATTGCAGCAGCACTTGCAGCAATTACCGCAAGACTTGACGCCCTTGAGGCACTTAACGCAGGCGACAGACTGACCGTAGCAGAAAGCGCAATTGAAGCACTTGAAGAGGCAATTGCAGCAATCGATCTGTCCGGCATCACCACCAACGCAGAAGCAATCACCGCTCTGCAGACTACCGTAACCGAAATGCAAACTGCTCTTGAGAGCTTCGCAAGCTCCGAGGCAGTAGAATCTCTCTCTACCGAGCTGACCACGCTTTCCGAAATTCTTGCAGCAATGGAAGAGAGACTTGCAGCAGTAGAGTTTGCAATTGATGAGCTGGAAGCAGCAATCGAGGAACTGTATGCACTGATCGAGGCAAAGGCAGACGCAGAGATCATTACCAAAGCACTTGCAGCAGTGACCGACAGACTTGATGCACTTGAGGCGATCGGCGCAGCTGACAGACTTGATGCAGTTGAAAGCGCAATTGAAGCAATTGAAGAGGCAGTTGCAGCAATCGACCTGTCCGGTATTACCACCAATGCAGACGCAATCACCGCTCTGCAGACTACCGTAACCGAGATGCAGACCACGCTGGAGGGCATTGAAACAACCGAGGAGTTGACCGAAGCAGTTACTGCATTGACCACCGAGCTGACCACGCTTTCCGAAACTCTTGCAGCAATGGAAGAGAGACTTGCAGCAGCAGAGAGTGCAATTGACGAGCTCAAGACCGTAATAGAGGGCTTCAGAGACCTCATGGGCGAAAATCTGACTGTCAGTGAGATCAACGCGCAGCTTGCAGCAATTACCGAAAGACTTGAAGTATTGGAGAATGACACCAAGATCGAGGAGATCGAGGCAGTGCTGACAGCACTCAGCGAGACAGTTGCAGCAATCGACCTGTCCGGTATTACCACCAATGCAGAAGCAATCACCGCTCTGCAGACTACCGTAACCGAGATGCAGACTGCGCTGGAGGGATTTGCAAGCTCCGAGGCAGTAGAGGAACTCTCCGCTGAACTGACCGCACTTTCCGAGCAGCTTGTAGCCATCGAAGAAAGACTTGATGAGATGGATACACTCATTGCAGAATTGCAGACCGAGATCGATACGCTCAACGGTATTGTTACCGGTGATAAGTTTGACGAAGTACAGCAGGCGATTGACGATATCAATGCAACACTTGAGAAGGTTAAGGAATTCGAGGAGAACTCGGATCTGACTAATCTTTTGGAGCGCTTGGATGCCCTGGAGGCAGCCGTTACTGCACTGACCGAAAGACTTGACACCACCGATGCACAGGTAGAGCTGAATACAACCGATATCGCAGCCCTGAACGAGAGCGTTAGCGCGCTGGAGCAGACCGTATCGAGCATGAGCGAAACCAATACCGCATTGCAGAGCACTGTAGAGAAGCTTTCCACCGAGCTGAGCGCACTTTCCGAGACTCTTGCAGCTATGGAAGAAAGACTTGCAGCAGCCGAGAGCGCAATCGACGAGCTGGAAGCAGCAATTGAAGAACTGAATGCACTGATCGAGGCAAAGGCAGATGCAGAGACCATTACCGAAGCACTTGCAGCAGTGACCGACAGACTTGATGAAATTGAGGCGATTGGCGCAGCTGACAGACTGGACGCAGTTGAAAGCGCAATTGAAGCACTTGAAGAGGCAGTTGCAGCAATCGACCTGTCCGGCATTACCACCAATGCAGAAGCGATCACCGCTCTGCAGACTACCGTAACCGAGATGCAGACCACGCTGGAGGGCATTGAAACAACCGAGGAGTTGACCGAAGCAGTTACTGCATTGACCACCGAGCTGACCACGCTTTCCGAGACTCTTGCAGCAATGGAAGAGAGACTTGCAGCAGTAGAGAGCGCAATTGACGAGCTGGAAGCAGCAATCGAGGAACTGAATGCACTGATCGAGGCAAAGGCAGACGCAGAGACCATTACCGAAGCACTTGCAGCAGTGACCGACAGACTTGATGCACTTGAGGCGATCGGCGCAGCTGACAGACTTGATGCAGTTGAAAGCGCAATTGAAGCAATTGAAGAGGCAGTTGCAGCAATCGACCTGTCCGGTATTACCACCAAT
>JAZOLE010000180.1:0-58483 GCA_045652835.1 Eubacteriales bacterium
TTTTGTTTCCTAAATTCAGTTGCATAATCGTTCTCCTTATTGTGAGTGATCACCGGTGTAATTGCATTATACATCATTTTATGAGAAAAAACAATTATCAAATGGTTGTTTCAAATACAACTAACATTTGGAAAATAGTAAGGAGGATCAAAATTGCATAACATTATTGAAAATGTTATAATAAAATCATCGATAAATTGAACCTTTTGGAACGCAAAAGCAACTTTATAAGCGAGAAAATCCGAAGTCGTGACGATTCTGCTGTTCAATATTTTCAACCGATAGTTTAGCCAATGTTTCCTATCAATACCTTTACATCTCGATAATTTCTGATATAATAAAAACAGAAGCAGACGTCGGCTTACTTTTTATATCAACGGAGGTATGAATATGGATATCAATATTGGCTCAAACATTAAGCGTTTGCGCATCTCAAAAAACATCACGCAGGAACAGCTTTCGGTTGCTATGGGCGTATCCTGTGCTGCTGTCAGCAAATGGGAAAGAGGGGAGAGCTATCCCGATATTACGCTCTTGCAGCCTCTTGCCTATTATTTTGAAGTAAGTCTTGATAAGCTGATGGGCTATGACCGTGAAAAGGTGCAGACTGAGATTCAAAAAATCATTAAGCTTTATCTTATTCATCGTAACGATCAAACGGGGCGAGATATCATCGTCAAGGCGCGCCGCGACTATCCGACAGATTATTGGATCATGCATTATTACATGTGGAATATTGCAGGAGACGCTGATAATGATCCTGCGGTCCTGATCAAACACAAGGATGAATTTCTTGCAATTTGTGAAAAAATACTGGAAGACTGTACCGAAGAGGTCATAAGACTCAATGCATGGAATATGCGTGCCAAGATCTTGCATGCTGAAGGAAAGACGGATGAAGCCTTGGAGATATACAGAACCAAATTTATCAACTGGTATCTGACAGCCGGACAAAAGAGTGAGCAGCTGTTTGCAAAAGACACGGATGAGTATTACTTTTGGGTCAGCAAAAACATGTACGAGCTTGTCGCTTTTTCGGGGGATAAGCTTGGCCGCGTCATTTTCTTTGATCACACGCTTAGTATGAAAGAAAAAGCGGAGAAAGCAATCAAATACGGTGAGTTGTTGTTAAGTGCATTGGATGAAACGGGAGATATATTCTTTGCAGGGCTCGCGGAAGCATTCCTGAATAGGATGAGAAACGATTTCACTTTCAGAGGCGGCGATGACGAGAGCATTATTACCTTGCTTGATATGAACCTCTATGCAGCACAAAAAATTGCTCGGGCAGTAAAGCATGATGAAGCCGTCCATCAAGCGTATTTTCCTGACCGTGTAAACGTCACATCGGACGATTTTCTCGCTTGGCTTGTGGAAAGCCTTTTGAATGCGCAAGAAGGCAGACACGCTGAGCTTCTAAACAATCCCGATTATGTTGCAGTTTTGAATAAGTACAGATAACAAAAACCCCAACCTCCGAATGGAGGTTGGGTTTTTGGGATTATGTAAGATTAAGCATCACAAAGAACTTTCTCGATTTCCTTAACCGCGTTTTTATATCGTTCCGACTTTGTAAAATCATTATCTTCACTCGAATACAACCCACTAAAACTAAATGCCCAATGTGGTGTTCGCTCTGCAAAGAACTTGTAATCTGCTGAAATTTCTTTATCTTGTGTCTTTCCTTTTACCCACACATACATTTCACAAGCAGTTTTTGCGGCGTTATCCAATGCCTTATATGCAGCATCATAATCGTTATTCAATAAATACGTTTTACACTGCATGGTGTACGCCGAGATAAGATAACAATATGGCATCTTTTCATAAGAGTTCACGTTAAGAGTTGTTGCATCCAAATACAAAGATACTGCCGTTTTTGCAACGCTTTCGGCGTGCTCCAATATCAATATGGATTTGTCTTTCTCATACACACCGAAATTCACGCTTTCATACAATGCTCTCAAATAATCCAAGCATTTTTCTTTATCTGCAATTAACTTAACTTGATTCGCTTTGTCAACTGCTTTTTGAGCGTACAATACTTTGCTTTGTGCTACGTTCTTTATTCCGCATGTTTCCGGAAGCATTTCAACAAAGTGCAGAGCTTCATCAAAGTTATCGTTCAAGAGCATAAGCCCAATCATCAACTGATTTGCCTGTATCTGAAGTTCTATAACCAAAGTGTTGTTACAAACCGAAGACAGCATCGATTTACACTGCGTATAGACGGATTCATAGATATCTGCTTCAATATGAAATTTTCCTCTTACCTTACCTACCAAAAGATAATCATATAATGCTAATGCGCATTTATATTTTACCTCATAATCGGTAGGATACTTGCGCAGATACTCCATATACAGATTGGCGACCAACAAATCGGCATTGTTTTCTTTTGTATTGACAGAATAATTTGCCCAAACGGTATTTACGTTGCGGATTAGTGTTTCGTGATCGGCTTTTTCGTCAAATCCGACTCCAAGCAAATAATCGGTTGAAACACAAAGAATGCTTGCAAGTGGAACGATTTGAGATATGTCCGGCATTGTGTTATTACATTCCCAATTAGATATTGATTGCACTGAAACCCCAATATGTTCTGCAAGCATAGCTTGCGACAAGCCTGCATCGGTGCGCAGCTTTTTAATTTTCTGACCAAAATTCAACATATTCATTCCTTCTTTCACAGTTTGATTGAAAGATTGTAGCTACTCTTTCTGATCATATTATAGCAGTAAATATATATAAATGAAATATAGCAAACCGTTAACACGATTATAAATGCATTTATACACCACGTTATAATAGAACACTTTTACTTAACAACAAGACGCCGAGAATAACCATAACGGTTGCTCTCGGCGGTGTGTTATTTGTTTGTATCAATCGTCGGACGCTTTCTGGGTAATCGAAATATTCAGGTTGCCGTTACGAACGCGGATATCGTCGATCAGCGCCTTCTGTGCGTTCTTATCCTTGAGGCGGATTCTGTAACGCAGTTCGGTCAGCGTACCGTATTCTACCGACTTAACTCTCTCAAGGTCAAAGCTCTTGCAGTGCTGCTTGAGAACAGGCTCAAATACGCCTGCAAAATCAAGAGATTCGGGAATCATAACAGTCAATCTCATCGAACCGCCGCCGATGCGGTCAAAGCCGGTCAGAGAAGCGATGATAATCACGGCAAGGATAATGCCGATGGCAATTGCAGCAAAGCCGATACCGCCCGTACCGCAAGCCATACCGACTGCAGCGGAGAGGTAAATGAAGATCAGATCGCTGGGATTTTCAACCGAATGTCTGAAACGGATGAGTGCAAGACCACCACCGATGGAGATCGCACGCGCCAAGTTAGAACCGACTGCGATAACGATGACCGATACGATGGGACCCATCAAAAGGATGGTGAACAAGGATTTCGTGGAATACGCTCTTTTACGGTTTACAAGCAAGTAAACCAAGGTAACGAGCAACGACATACCGATGCTCGAACCAACCAAAGCAAGCGTCTTGCCGAGCGTCAGCGTGGATACGCCCGTGGTAGCTGTGTCATAATAAATTTGAATATTTACCAGTAACTGGTTGAAAAAGTTTTGTAAAGCCTGCATATTCGATAATCTCCTTTATACAAATCCTGTTAGCAAAAATTCTTCGATACCGTTGTTTTTGAGTATGTTTTTCTTCAGATCGGTACCGATCTTGGAAAACGTATGGAACGAAAGACCAAACTCGCTCATGATCTTCACAAACCAATAGGGAACTGCGCCTGCGAATTTGACCTCCACGATCATCTTGTCGGGCGGCAGCAGCGGTTCACCGTATCTACCGCTTTCCAAAGAAAGATCATATCGTCTTGAAACTATGTCAAAGTCAAAGGTCACACGGAAATTAGGATCTTCCTTCCCATAGTATGCATTACGCATATAACTGATATATGCGACCGGTTCTACCGGTGTGTGCGAAAGATAATAGTCGATCTCACGCAGCACCTGGGTGTTAATGTACTTGGTATCCTTGGGATATTCACGCCGTTCGAGGAAATCGTAAACCTCTTGGAGCGTAATTTTTGCGCGTCGCTTTGTTCCGATGCCGTTTTGCTTGCGCTTGATCTCTAAAAACACCTTACTGTCAAGACCGGGCGTGTCATAACTGCGCAGTCTGAGCTTTTCCTTGTACTTGGGGAGCTGCACAGAGTTGCGGATCACGTCATTATTGGCGTTATCAAAATACAGATTGCAGATCATGTATGGCTTTCCGTCCTTGTTATGTTCATCCGCATTCATGTATTCCTCAATGCGCTGCTTGAGCGGTTCAGCCAACGAAGCGTCAATTATAATCTTTTTTTCCCGTCGTTGAAACGTATTTCCAGCCAAAGAGTCACCTCCTCATACAATCTTTGCATATTTTAGCACACAATGTTGAATTATGAGTGAACCTTGCATGAATAAAGTATGACTTTTGCACAAAAAGCACAAAAGTCATACACGGATGGTTTTAATATTTCAAATAATTGCGCATAGCTTGTATCTGCTGCATAACGCTTTGGGGTGCAGGGCCGCCATAGCAAGCACGTCCAGCAACACAGGTATCCGGATCGATTGCTTGATAAACGTCTTGCTCAAAGATGGCATCTGCTTTTTTATATTCATCCAAGGTCAACGTTTCAAGCGTCTTATTATTCGCAATGCAATAAGCAACCAATTGCCCCACAACCTTATATGCGCTGCGGAACGGAAGTCCTTTTTTGACCATATAATCAGCACAGTCGGTTGCGTTTATAAAGCCCTTGGAGACCGCATCGCGTAACGTCTGCACGCGGAACATGGCGGTATCCAGCATTGCTGTAAACAGCTCAAGACAAATCTTTGCCGTGTCAAGCGCATCAAATACCGCTTCTTTATCCTCCTGCATGTCCTTGTTATATGCAAGCGGAATACCCTTCATGACAGTCAGCAGGGAAGTCAGATCACCGTAAACGCGCCCTGTTTTACCGCGCACAAGCTCTGCAATATCGGGATTTTTCTTTTGCGGCATGATGGATGAACCCGTGGAATACGCGTCATCCAAGTCAACAAAGCCAAACTCGGAGGACGACCACAGAATAATCTCCTCGGAAAAACGCGAGAGATGCATCATCATAATCGAAAGCGCGCTGAGCAGCTCAATGGCATAATCACGATCCGAAACACCGTCCATACTGTTCTGACAAACGCTGTCGAAGCCCAAAAGCTCGGCAACCATAAAACGATCTATCGGATACGTGGTGCCTGCAAGCGCACAAGAACCTAACGGAAGCACGTTCATGTTTTTGGCAACGTCATCAAGTCTGCGCGCGTCACGTGCGAACATCTGGCCGTACGCCATCAGATAATGACCGAGCGTTACCGGCTGCGCGCGTTGCAGATGCGTATATCCGGGCATAATATCGGACGCATGCTGCTCGGATTTGTTGCAAATCACTTCAAGCAAGTTATGCACCAACTCCTTCAACTCGGCAATCTCATCTCGTAAATATAGGCGCAGGTCAAGCGCTACCTGATCATTTCTGCTTCGAGCGGTATGTAAACGCTTGCCAACGTCGCCAATGCGTGACGTTAATTCGCTTTCGATAAACATGTGGATATCCTCAGCGCTCATATCAAAAGCAAGCTTGCCTTGTTCAAGATCTGCCAAAATTTCCTTAAGTGTTTTACATATCAGCTCGGCATCCTGCATGGTAATAATGCCGCAATTGCCAAGCATTGTTGCATGCGCAATTGATCCTTGAATATCTTGCTTATACATTCTGCAATCAAATTGAATGGAGGAATTGAAGTCGTTTACACGGCTGTTCAGCTGCTTTTGAAAGCGTCCTGCCCACATGGTATTCATAAGTAAAGTCCTTTCTTTCTATCAAACGAGGGGTGTCTTTGCCATAAAGACACCCCGTTTGGGTGATATTATTTCTTCTGCGCATCCAGCATTGCTTTGACCTTGATCGGTAAACCGAACAGGTTGATAAAGCCTGCCGAATCCTTTTGATCGTAAGCACCACCGTCTTCGCCAAACGAAGCAATGGTCTCACTGTAAAGGGAATTGGGGGAAGTGACGCCTGCGTTAATGATATTGCCCTTATAAAGCTTGAGCTTCACATCACCGCTGACGGTTTCCTGAGTCTTATCCACGAATGCGGAGAGTGCCTCACGCAAAGGCGTAAACCACTGACCGTTATAAACCAGTTCGCCAAACTTAATTGCGATCTGCTGCTTGTAGTGCTGCGTGTCGCGATCCAGTGTGATGGATTCCAAAACCTTGTGTGCATGGTACAGAATGGTGCCACCGGGAGTTTCATAGACGCCGCGGCTCTTCATGCCTACCAGACGGTTTTCTACCAGATCAAGCAGACCAATGCCGTTCGCACCGCCAAGCTCGTTTAGCTTTTCAACAAGCACGACGCTGTCCATTTCCACGCCGTCAATTGCTGTGGGAATGCCCTTATCGAACGTAATAGTCAGATAAGTAGGCGTATCGGGAGCCTGTTCGGGACAAACACTCATTTCAAGGAATCCTTGCTTTGCGTAAGTAGGTTCATTTGCGGGATCTTCCAGATCGAGGCCTTCATGAGAAAGATGCCAGATATTCTTGTCCTTGGAGTAGTTTGTTTCACGGCTGATCTTGAGCGGAATGTTATGCGCTTCCGCGTAATCGATCTCTTCGTCACGGGATTTGATATCCCATACACGCCAAGGTGCAATGATTTGCATATCGGGAGCAAATGCCTTGATTGTCAATTCAAAACGCACCTGGTCATTACCTTTACCGGTACAGCCGTGACAGATCGCATCCGCACCTTCTTGAATAGCGATCTCTGCAAGGCCCTTGGCAATGCAAGGACGCGCGTGAGAGGTACCCAACAGATACTCTTCATAGGATGCACCTGCCTTGAGGCAAGGGAATATATAATTTTCAATATAATCCTTCTTTAAATCAAGCACGTACAGCTTGGAAGCACCGGTTTTAATTGCCTTTTCTTCCAGCCCATCAAGCTCAGTTCCTTGACCAACGTCACCGGATACTGCAATGACCTTACATCCGGGATAGTTTTCTTTGAGCCACGGAATAATAATTGAGGTGTCAAGACCGCCTGAATATGCAAGAACGATTTTTTTGATTTCTTTTTTCATGATATACGCCTTTCAAAAACTGCAATAAAAAATATGAATATATTATACTGCATAAATATTAGAATTGCAATAGCAATATTCAACAATCTTGCATATATATTCATGTTCAATTTGACTAAAAATCGTGGAATGCATTGCCATGTGAAATACTATGTATTTCGTTCATACTAAAGGAGAAAGGAGATGATGACATGACCGTGAAAAATATATGGCGCATATGTAGCAAATTATGCATAATTCCCGTATTATGCATTATATTATGCATTTCTGCATCTGCAGCTGAATGCTATCATTGGTACTGCAAGCGTACAGCCGATCACACACAACCGCAGCTTGATTCCAATATGCAATGGATCGAGCAATTTAATGCGCTTTATTTGGACAAAGACCATGCCAAACAGGATCAAGAAAAGGTCATCTATCTGACATTCGATGCCGGATATGAGAACGGAAATATTGCAAAGATTTTGGATGTGATGCGTGATCAGCAAGTCACGGGAGCATTTTTTATTCTCGGAAACCTCATTAACAGAAATCCCGAGCTTGTCAAGCGTATGGCGAACGAAGGACATCTTGTCTGCAATCACACCTATACGCACAAGAATATCACTCAACTTTCTGCAGAAAATATCAAAGCAGAATTGAACAGGTTGGAACAATCTTATCAAGAGCTGACAGGCAAACAAATGGATAAATATTTCAGACCCCCGGAAGGAACCTTTGATCAAAAATCCTTGCAAACGATATGCAACATGGGTTATAAAACGGTATTTTGGAGCTTTGCTTATGCAGATTGGGACAACGGTAAGCAAATGAGTGCGCAAGCAGCCAAGAAAAAGATCATGGATAACGTGCACAACGGAGAGATCATGCTGCTTCATCCAACCTCGTCTACCAATGCACAAATTATGTCAGATGTGATTCGTGAACTGAAAAATATGGGGTATCGGTTCGGCACACTTGACGAACTGGAATTTGAAGCATCATGAGACGTCTGGTTGTGCTTTTGATAGCGACCTGCTGTTTAATGGCAAGTATTCCAATCAACGCTCATGCTGCCAATACAGATCAAAAGCGTATCGTATTAACGTTTGATGACGGTCCGCATCCCAAACAGACACGACAGATTTTAGATGTGCTTGACAGATATGGCATAAAGGCTACGTTCTTTGTCATCGGAATACACGCAAAAACTTATCCCGGAATCATTGCAGAGGTGCTTGAGCGCGGTCATGAGATCGGAAATCATACAACTACGCATTCACATGCGAAAAATATGAATATTCAAGATTTGATCCATGAGATCACCGCATGCGAAACCGAAATTTATAACCAGACGGGCATTCAAAGTACGTTGTTCAGACCGCCCGAAGGTGCAACAACTGAACAGTCACGACAAGTTGTGAAAAAATTGGGCTATACCAGCGTATTTTGGACACTTGATACGCGCGATTGGGCGCATACTCCGCCGGATAAGATCAGTGATTATATCATAGAAAATGCCAAAAATGGCGATATCATTCTGATGCATGATTATATCGGGGCGAACAGTCCAACTGTAAAAGCTTTGGAATCCTTTATCCCCGTACTGCTTGAACAAGGCTTTACGTTTGTGACAGCAGGCGAATTACTGCAAAGCATGAAATAAAAAGCCGACCGCACCGCGGTCGGCTTTTTCAGTTATTCAGACGTTACAGCAACGGGATCGATCATGTGCTTTTTGATAACGGGATATGCACAGTAAACCGAAATGAATGCCATAAAAGCAAAGAAAAACAGTGCAGGAACAAAGATTAAGAAGCCAAGATTGTATTGCAAGCCAATAAATGCAAGGGCTGCCCACAAAGCCAAGCACAAAAGAATACCCAAAGCTGCCATCAGATTACGCTTAATTCCAAGTGCTGTAAATATCAATGCGTTTTTCAGCATTTTGTAAAGAGAAATATTGAATGTAATCATCATCAGATACATGTACATTCTCATGAACATATATACGATTATCAAGGCTGTAATGGCAAAAAACATCAGGTACGACCAGTAATTTGAGCGAGCGCTCCAAGTGTACATAAAGTCGATGAAAAGCACCACAATCACGCCTGCATCCATAAGACCCAAAATCAAGCCTTGCTTGAAATTCTTTTTGATAGCATAAAAATAATCCGAGAACATAAATACGCCGTCACCGCGCACAAGACCACGCAGAATGTATGTCACTGCGGTATTTTGCCATCCCCACGTAAGTGCAAGAATTCCCAACAGCAAGTACGGCAACCAGCTGGCATACGAGTTATACGTGATAAAGTTGATCTGAGGCAATATAGGCATCAGCTTGGTCATAATCTCCACGCCGCCCGTGCCTGTAAGCTGCGAGCCCATAAGCGCAGAAAAAGCCGGACTGCTCATTGTAGGCATCTGCGGTCCGTTGAAAAAGATGTAAACAGCAAGCGCGATTGGCAGAACCATTGCAAACATCATCAAATTGAGCGTAATCAAGTTTGAAAATTTGCGAAATACAAGCTTAAAAAAGTAACCAAGGTTAGGCGTAGTATCCTCACCGGGATCAACGCCGCGACCATCTCGATTCATGTCAAAAATATTCGGGATCTTAAATTTCTTTTGCTTTTCCAAATCAGTAAATTCCTTTGCAGATAATGAATTTTAAAACAATAAGTTAAGGCTGTGAATTTTGATGCAGCACCTCAAACGCAATAACGGTAGTTGCGGATGCAGCTGACAAGGAGCCATTGAAAGTACGACCGTAATCAATACGAACGATTTGATCGGCGCTGTTCAAAATTGCTCTGGAAATTCCTCGTTTTTCGCCACCAACTACAAGCAGCAAGGGTTTGTGCAAATCAGCCTCATAAATACCAACCGAATCACGGATACCGGCACATATGATACGGTAACCGGCAGCCTTACATTGTGCAATGGCAGTTTCCGGATCGCTGACGCGCACGTCCATCTGTTCAGCAGCGCCAGCAGAGGATTTTGCCACAATAGCGGGCACACACAAGCGATTCTGTGGCGGTAAAATAACACCGTCAGCACCTGCAGCAAACAAAGAGCGTAAGGCAAAGCCTAAATTAAAGGGGTCTTCAATACCGTCCATCAACACCCAAAAGCCATCCCGGGGAATTTGCGAGCAATTATGATAATAACGATCGCCACACAAAGCGACAATCCCTCCATGCGTATTACCTTGCGTAAGCTGATCAATATCCTCAGCAGAAACAAACATAATAGCAAACCCATGTACAGCAGACATAGATTTCAAAAAACCTATCTCACGGTATTTACTGCGTTTTTTAGAGGCATCCACAAGCACAGCGTGAATCGGACGGTTATTAAGACCGCATTCAAGTCCGTGAAACAAGGCTGAAATCGAAGTCATGCCTTCAAGTATACAGTTATATGAAATATCCTGATAAGACGGCATAAACAACCTCCGAAAACACATAATACAGCAGAATTGCGCATAAAAATAAAACAGAAACAAAATGTGAGGTACCTAAGTATGATGTACATATCTGCAGAAAAAGATCGATGCGTACTGCTTGCAAACTATATCATTGAAAATCGGGCAACAGTCAGATTGGCTGCAGCAAGATTCGGCATTAGCAAAAGCACAGTACACAAAGATGTTACCCAGGTGCTACCGCACGTAAACAGAGCATTATATTTGCACGTAAAAGAAGTGCTGGATGAAAACAAGCAAGAAAGGCATTTACGCGGAGGCCAGGCAACCAAGGCAAAATACCTGTCACGGGGGCTGCAAAACAGTTAGAACGCCCGGGGAAGTATTTGAAATTGCCAAATGCAGCTATTTTAGTCCCCTATATTATACAAAACTTTGATTTTGTATAATTGCATATCGGTAATTAAACAATGCCCTATTCTTGTCTTTTTATTCTGCATTCATGATTTTATCCCGAATATTATATCATAAACTTATAATAAAAACAAGCCTTCATAGTAAATTTCACTGTAGTTATGAGGAAAATTTACATATAACTCCATACTCCCCTTTGCTTATAGCAACCTCAACAAAATTCGCATCATAAAACTGTTCATTATCCCGAATTTCATTTTGCCCCTTTACTTTGAGCATCTTGATATGTTATAATAAATAAAACCGGTTAATTTTGCCGGTAAGGAGGATTTTATTATGGCTATTAAAATGCGCGTACTTTGCACCCCCGGCAAAAAGAAGCTGGTTTCCATCACTCAGATGATCAAGCAGGAGTTTGAGCTCAACATCAACGCTGCGGACGTAATTCCGCCTGCTTACTCTTGCGACAAGGAGCGTTTGGTTGTTCTGTGTGTAACCTGCAAGGGTTCTTTGAAGGATGATATCAGACTGTTCATCAGCGAGCTTAACAAGACTCGTACTGCTAACGTTGCTTTGATGATCGACGGTACTCCCGACGGAGATGCTTACGTTCGCTCCCTGCTTGCAAATGCAGGCACTAACGTTTGCGAAAAGACGCTGTACATCAATGGCGGAAATCTGTTCAACTCCAAGATCAGCGATCAGGAGAAAACCGATATTCTCGCTTGGGTCAACGAATGCATCGCATCCATTTAACTCACATATAAAAAAGAGGCGCAAGCCTCTTTTTTATTGCTGGTTTTTCACTATCAATGTCCGAATTTGTAGCCGTAGAACATATCTTCCACCAAAAGCTTACCGTTTCTGTCCGTGATGATAATGTACGTCGCAGCGTTTCCATCGCTACCGATATCGGTTCGGAACGTGCCATTATTCTTATGAATGGAATACTGAAGCACAAAGTGGTATTCCGTGTAGTCTCCAAGCTTTTTATCCGAAACCTTTTGCTGCATGATATTTGTGATCTTGATATCATAAAGCTGCGTCATAGTAAAGCCCGGGTCGGGCTCCACTTGCTTGTGCTCAAAATAATAATCGCTAAAGCAAGCATTATAAGCATCGGCATCTCCCATGATAATGCTTTCAACCATATCACAAATCAGCGTAACTCCCATGGCTTGCTTATCACGGTTTGAATCGTCAAGTTCAATCATAGAGCCAAGCTGCGTTTTGTCTGCGTAGTAATAAATCTTTCTGTCAAGCCCCAGATACTCTTTATCCTTCATGATATCATAATCGTAGTCGATGGGATAGAAAATAATCGTAAAGTCATTTCCCTGATACTCGTTTCCTGCTCCCCCGGTCAGCCAATCTTCAAGCCAGGGGAAGTACCCATACAGGGTCTGTGCAACCGCATCGGTAAGAAAAGACGAAAAAATAAAATATACCATCACAAACGCAAGCATCGCGCAAAACGTAATGATTATGATCTTTTTGAGTTTTTTTGTTTGCTCTCGGGCGCTTCTTGGAATATCGTGTTGCTGCTGATTCACAAAATAATCTCCTATTCATAGTGCGTTGTGTTTATTATATCATATTCTGCCGTCGAAAGCAAGCCTGCTTGCAAGGAAAGGTATGAATATCTTGCAAATTTTCTTGCAAAAAGTTTCGCATTATTTGCGAAAGGTGTTGTATAATTTGTTGACATATGATATAATATTATGAATAATTATTTCCCGGAGCAAATTATGAAATATCTTGTTTTAATACCCGACGGAATGGCTGATTACTGCGTGGAGCAGTTAGATGATCAAACTCCTATGCAACAAGCGTACAAGCCTTGTATGGATGCGCTTGCCAAGGAAGCCATGGTTGGTATCGTCTCAAATGTCCCCGAAGGCATGGTTCCTGAGAGTGATACCGCGAATATGGCTATTTTATCATTCGATCCCAAGGTATATTCTCGTGGCCGCTCTCCGTTGGAGGCGGTCAGCATGGGGATTGATATGCAGCCTGATGAAACTGCATTCCGTTGCAATCTTGTCACGCTTTCCGAGGACGAGGATCTCTATGAAGATAAGATCATGATCGACCACAGCGCGGACGAGATTTCCACACAAGAAGCTGATGAGCTGATCAAAGCACTGCAAGAGCACTTTGGTAATGATTTTCGCACGTTCTATACAGGTGTTAGCTATAGACATTGCTTGATATGGAAGGATCAACCCGAAAGTTATCCTTTTATGCGTCCACATGATATTCTCGGTCAATGTATCAGGGATTATCTGCCCGTAGCCGAAGGCGGCGAGGATTATTATGCACTGATGAAGGAAAGCTATGAAGTGTTAAATAACCACCCCGTAAATCAGGCAAGACGCGCTCGCGGTCTGCGACCTGCAAACTCTGCATGGTTATGGAGCCCCGGAAAAAAGCCGACACTTCCCTCTTTCCGTGAAAAATGGGGAATTGACGGTGCTGTGATCTCTGCTGTAGACCTGATCAAAGGTATTGGTATTTGTGCAGGCATGCGCTCAATCGACGTAGAGGGTGCTACCGGCAACGTGCACACCAATTATGAGGGGAAAGCTCAGGCAGCAATCGATGCATTCAAGTCAGGTATTGATTTTGTTTACGTACACGTTGAAGGACCTGACGAGTGCGGTCACCGCGGCGAGATCGACAACAAAGTACTTTCTATTGAATTGATCGATCAAAAGATCCTTAAGCCGGTTTATGAGTATCTTGCAAGTTGTGACGATGATTTCAAGATCCTGATTTTGCCTGATCATCCGACGCCTTTGCAGCTTCGTACACATTCCTCCGATCCTGTACCGTTCATGCTCTACGATTCCAAGAAAGAATACGTGGGAGTTGATACCTTTGACGAGCAATCTGCAAGCCAGACTGAAATCACTGTCGAGCATGGTCACGATCTGCTGGACATGGTCATTGATAAAAACGCTCAAGGCAATACATCAAGCCAAAATAATGCTAACAAGTCAAGTTCCTTTGCTTCAAATTTTTTTGACTATCTTGAGATATTCGTGCTTTCGATTACCATGGTGCTGATTTTGTTTACCTTCTGCGCCCGACTTTGCCGCGTGGATGGTGAGTCTATGAAAAACACCTTTGAGAACGGACAAATGCTTGTTATCAGCGATTTGTTTTACACACCTGATAACGGTGATGTTGTAGTCTTCCACCAAACCGAAAGATATCAAAAGCCCTTGGTAAAGCGCGTAATTGCTACCGGCGGTCAGCAGGTTGTATTGAATTTTGATCAAAAGTCTATTGTTATCACGGATAAGCAAACCGGTGAGCGTGTTGATTACAGCGACGAGTTTGCAACGTTTTATAACCGTGACAAGACCGATCATGGAGATCAATACGAATGGATTGATAATCTGTATTCCTCCAATAATCCTTTGAATGCCGTATATGATCAAGAATCGGGCAATTATGTATTTACAGTACCCGATGGGATGCTGTTCGTTATGGGAGATAACAGAAACTTCTCCGCAGATAGCCGCAGCATCGGATTTATTGACGAGCGCACGGTACTTGGCAAAGCCATTATTCGTATAAAGCCCTTTACTATTTACACAGACTAATCCCGAAAGGAAATGAACTAATGCCCTCTCAGGTAATTCAATGGTTTCCCGGACATATGGCGAAAACGCGCCGCTTGATCTCGGAAAACCTTAAAAACGTTGACATTATCATAGAAATTCTGGATGCACGAATTCCCTATTCGTCCAGAAATCCCGAAATTGGAAAGATGATCGGTGAAAAACCCACGCTCCTGTTGCTGAACAAAGCTTCCTTGGCAGATCCTGCAGCGAACAAGCACTGGGTACAGCATTATACAAACGATCACACCGTATGTATCCTGACCGACTGCATTGGTGGCGAAGGCATTAAGCAGCTCAGCCCGGCTATCCACGATATTTTAATTGAAAAAGTGGAAAGATACAAAAATAAAGGTATGGCAGGCAGAAAGCTGCGCGCTATGGTGCTGGGTGTTCCCAACGTAGGTAAATCCTCGCTGATCAATAAACTTTGCGGCAATAAAAAAGCCAAGGTAGAAAACCGTCCCGGTGTAACCGTTGATAAGCAATGGGTTGCTACCAATATCGGTATTGATCTTTTGGATATGCCCGGAATCCTTTGGCCCAAGTTTGAAGAAAGAACGGTTGGCGAAAATCTTGCCATTACCGGTGCAATCAAGGACGATATTCTGGACATCGAAGAAATCGCCATGATTCTGTGCGGCAGATTACGCACACTCTATCCGGCACTTTTAAGTGAGCGCTACAAGCTTGGAGATATGTCGCAGTATGATGATATGAGCGATTACGATCTGATGCTTGCCATTGGTAAAAAGCGCGGATTTTTGATCTCGGGCGGCGAGGTGCATTCCGAACGTACTGCAAATATGCTGCTTGATGAATATCGTGCAGGAAAAATCGGACGCGTGACTCTTGATATGCGTCGCGACGATTAAGGAGCTATCATGTTAGATTATACACTGGAATCCGAACTTTACGATCTTGGATATCAAAGCGTCTGCGGTGTTGACGAAGCAGGCAGAGGCCCTTTATGCGGCCCTGTTGTTGCAGCGGCATGTATTTTGCCGTGCGGACTTGTTTTGCCGGGACTCAACGATTCCAAAAAGCTTTCGGAGAAAAAAAGAGATCAGCTTTTTGATGTGATCAAAGAAAATGCAATAGCTTACTGCATTGCAAGCGCGAGTGTTGAGGAAATTGATCAGCTGAATATCTTGGAGGCTACGCTGCTTGCCATGCGGCGCGCAATTGACGGACTTTCGGTCAAAGCGGATTTTGCATTGATCGACGGCAATGTTTCCAGAGATTTTCAGATCGATGCCAAAGCCGTCATTTCCGGAGATGCAACTTCCCCGTCCATTGCGGCTGCTTCCATTCTGGCAAAGGTCACGCGTGACCGTATGTGTGTGGAGCTGGATGCCGCTTATCCGCAATACGGTATAGCAAAACACAAAGGATACGGCACCAAGGTACACATGCAGGCATTGCGCGAGCACGGTGCTTCGCCCATTCACAGAAAGCAATTTGTGCGCTTTCTGGAAAAAGAAAAGCATGAATAAAGCGCAGGTTGGCAAGCGCGGCGAGCAAGTTGCAGCGAAATTCCTGCAACGGCACGGATATGACATACTTGAGCGCAATTTGCACGTCTCACATCAGGAGATCGATATTATTGCAGTAAACAAGCAATACATTGCTTTTGTTGAAGTAAAAACTCGCTTATGCCGTCCTGAGGATGCGGATGCATATTCGGCACCTGCGTCCGCTGTTACCTATCAAAAGCAAACGCATCTGTTACGTGCCGCCAACACGTATCTTGCCAAAAGCAATTGTACTATGCATCCGCGTATGGACGTGATTGAGGTTTACCTCGCACCCGACAAAGACTTAAAGCCTGCCGATAAATTGATTGAAAAGATTACCGGTATGTTCGGCACACCGCACAGACGGGTTTTGCATATTAACCACATTGAGAATGCCTTTGGCGCCCACGGATATCGTCCATAGTCGAAAGGAGCATTTATGAACCTATCGTTGTTTGATACGCATTGCGATACTGCATTTGAACTGTATCGCAGAAATGAAGGATTGCGGGATAATTCCTGCCACATTTCCCTATCCCACGCAAATCCGTATGACAGATACGTGCAATTATTTGCAATTTGGTCAGATCGCAGACGTGATAACCAAACCTGCTGGGAGGACTTTTTAAAGATTGCTGATAACTTTGATCAGCTGATCGAGCAGGAACAGCAAAGCATTATACGCATCCGCACCAAAACAGAGCTTGAGCAAGCCATTGAAGCCTCGAAAAGAGCTGCTGTGTTGGCAGTTGAGGATGCTAGATTGCTTGCAGGCGATATTGACCGTCTGCATGTGCTGTACGATAAAGGTGTGCGCTGTATGACGCTTTTATGGGGCGGAGAGACCTGCATTGGCGGATCGCACAATACAGACGTTGGCTTAACCGATTTCGGAAAGCAAGTTGTGCGCGGCTGCTTTGAGCTTGGTATCATACCTGATATTTCGCATGCTTCCGAGCAAAGCGTAGATGACGTCATCGAGATTGCAAACGAATATCAAAAGCCCTTTATCGCAACACATTCCAATTCCTACTCGGCTTACGCACATTCAAGAAATCTGCGCGACAGACACCTTACCGAATTGATGCGTCTTGGCGGCGTTGTGGGAGTCAGCATGTGTCCCTCACATTTGCGCGATTGCTCTGTCCAAAACGCTTCTGTCCAAGACGTTGTCCGCCATATTGAGCGCTATCTGGAGCTTGGTGCCCAAGATCACCTTTGCTTTGGCTGTGATTTCGACGGAACCGATTTACCGGACGGTATTGAACACGTAGACCATCTTTATAAGGTTGCAGATATGCTTTCCAAGCACGGCTGCAGTGCGCAACTCATTGAAAACATATTCTGGAAGAATGCATTTGCGTTTTTTCAAAATCAATTTACTTCATAAACCGGAGACCACATTATGAAATTCCAAAGCACAAGAGATTCAAATCAAGTAAAATACACTTCTGCACAGGTTATCAGAAAAGGACTTGCCGATGATGGCGGTCTGTTCGTTCCGGAGTCCATTCCTACGCTGAGTACTGACGAGATCACTTCGCTCTGCGCCATGGATTATGCGCATCGCGCGGCTTATATTCTGGGCAAGTATCTGACAGATTACACACAGGAGGAACTGCTTGCAGACTGCCAATTGGCTTATCGCGAGGACTCGTTCGTAGGCGGTGCCGCTCCCTTGCATCACGTTTGCGACAACGTATATACGCAAGAGCTGTGGCACGGACCCACGGCAGCATTCAAAGATATGGCACTGCAGATCATGCCTCGTTTGCTTTCCCGTGCACTCAAAAAGACGGGCGAACAGCGCAAGGCTCTCATTTTGGTTGCAACCTCGGGCGATACCGGCAAGGCTGCGCTTGAAGGCTACCGCGATGTAGATCAGGTATGTATTTCCGTATTCTATCCCGTCAACGGCGTCAGCAAGATCCAAAAGATGCAAATGGTCACACAGCAGGGTGAAAACGTTAACGTATGTGCTATTCACGGCAATTTTGACGATGCACAAACCGGTGTCAAGCGTATTTTTGCTGATGCCGAGGCAGCAAGCACCTTGAATGAAAAAGGCTTTTTCCTGTCCAGCGCAAACTCGATCAACTGGGGCAGACTTGCTCCGCAGATCGTTTATTACGTATCCGCTTACTGCGATCTGCTGAGCCAAGGACGTATTCAGATGGGTGAACTCATCAACGTCTGTGTTCCTACCGGTAACTTTGGCAATATTTTTGCCGCTTATCTTGCAAAGCAAATGGGATTGCCCATCGGCAAACTGATTTGCGCTTCCAACAAAAACAATATTCTCACCGATTTCTTGCAAACCGGCACTTACGACCGCAACCGTCAGTTCCATCTGACCATGTCGCCTTCCATGGACATTCTGATTTCCAGCAACCTGGAGCGTTTGCTCTATCTGGTTGCAGGCGCTGAACAGACCAAAGCTTATATGGAATCACTTGCTGCAAACGGTGCATATACTGTCAGCAATGCAGTCAAGGCACGTATTGATGCGGATTTCTGCGGCTATTTTGCCGATGAAGCGCAAACTGCGCAAACGATTAGTAAGTATGCACAGGGTGGTTATCTGATGGATACACACACCGCAGTCGGTGTTTGCTGCGCAGAACAGTATCTGCAACAATCGCAAGACACGGCAACGCCCATGGTAGTTGCATCCACTGCAAGTCCCTATAAGTTTGCTGCAGACGTATATACCTCTCTTGGCAAAGCCGCTCCCTCGGACCCTCTGCAGTCGCAGGCGCTGCTTTCCGAGCACACGGGCACACAGATTCCCTATCCGCTGGTCGGTCTTGGCGAGCGCACGGTAAGATTTGATATGACCGTTGATGACAAGGATATTTTGCAGGAAGTACTGCGATTTGCCGATACCCAGTAATAACTAAAAAGCGGACATCGGGTAACCCGATGTCCGCGCAGGAATTACAGCTTTTCCTGATCCTGCTTGAAGGTAGAACAGATCGTATCGGTAGAAGAGGTGGCGAAGGAAGGTCCAATTGCAATCTCACCGGCAGTACAATAGCACTCACCGTCGTGATATGCGCAGTTCTTTACATCGCACTTTACGTCTTTGATGTGCTTTTCGCATCCGCATCCGCGCTTATTATCCATTTTCATTTCTCCTTTTGTCAATCTGACAATAGTAGTATGCTCGAGTTTATCATATTTATTCTTACAGAAAGGAGCTCTCCATGGCAATTTATACCATAGCAGATTTACATTTGTCCACCAACGATCAAACCAATAAATCCATGGAAGTGTTTGGTGCTCGCTGGAATGGATACGTTGAAAAATTGGAGCAACATTGGCGTAACACTGTCAAGGATGGTGATACCGTGGTAATTCCCGGCGATATTTCCTGGGCTTTGACACTGGAAGAAGCCGCACAAGACCTTTGCTTTTTGAATACGCTTCCCGGAAATAAAATCATTGGTAAAGGAAATCATGATTTTTGGTGGTCAACAGCATCCAAGCTGAATGCTTTTTTTACGCAACATAAAATTGATACCATATCACTTTTACATAACAATGCATACAAGGTTGATAACAAAATCATCTGCGGAACGCGCGGTTGGTTTACCGATGACAGCCAGCAGTTAACCGTATCTCAAACCGATTATGCCAAGATCGTCAATCGAGAAGTCATCAGACTTGAGCTCAGCCTGAAGCAGGGGTTGTCCATGCAAAATGCGGATGATCCTGAGGAAATTCTCGTATTCTTGCATTTTCCACCCGTTTGGGGCAATTTTATCTGTCCTGAAATTCTTGACACATTGTCTAAATACGGTATCAAGAATTGTTACTTTGGACATATTCATGGCGGTTACAATCTGCCAAGCGTACTCTATTATAACGATATGCGCTTTGTCAGAATATCCGCAGATCATCTTTCCTTCCTTCCCTACCCGATAAAATAAGATATTTTACAAGGGAAAATCGGGATTTCTATTGACAAAAACCGTTTAATTGTGTACAATATATAGGTTGTGAAAAATAAAAAATAAATAAATCAAAATTTTGGAGGATCAAAATGAATCTTGTAAAATCCGAAAAGAATGAACACAGCATGCACTACCTTGAGTTTGCCGTAGATAAGGCAACCTTTGATGCAGCTGTAGAAAAGGTTTACCGCAAGCAGGTAAAGAACATCAACGTTCCCGGTTTCCGTAAGGGTAAGGCTCCCAAGTCCGTTATCGAAAAGATGTATGGTCAGGGCGTCTTCTTTGAGGATGCGATCAACGATCTTATTCCCGAGAACTACGAGGCAGCAGTTAAGGAAGCTGCTATCATTCCCGTTGGCCAGCCCGAGATCGATATCGTTTCTATTGACGAGAACGGTCTGGTTCTGTCCGCTAAGGTTCCCGTAAAGCCCGAGATGCAGATCAAGGACTATAAGGGCATTGAGGCTGTTAAGAACGTAGCAGAGGCTACCGAAGAGCAGGTTAACCGTGAGCTTGAAATGATCCGCGAGAGAAACTCCCGTGAGATTGAGATCACCGATGAGGCTGCAGCAATGGGCGACATCGTAAAGATCGACTTCGACGGTTCTGTTGACGGCGTTGCATTTGACGGCGGCAAGGGCACCGACTACTCTCTCAAGCTCGGCTCCGGTTCCTTTATTCCCGGTTTTGAGGAGCAGATCGCAGGTCACACCATCGGCGAAGAGTTTGACGTAAACGTTACTTTCCCCGAGGATTACCACGCAGCAGAGCTTGCAGGTAAGGCTTCCGTATTCAAGACCAAGGTAAACGCTATTACCCGTATCGAGCTTCCCGAGCTGGATGACGAATTTGCTAAGGATGCTTCCGAATTTGACACTCTTGATGAATTAAAGGCTGATATGAAGGCTAAAATCCAAGAGAGAAACGACAAGCAGGCTGAAAACGAGTATGAGGAGAAGCTGATTGAGGCTCTGATCGAAAAGCTGGAGGGCGAGATTCCCGAGGCTATGTTCGTAAACGAGACCGAGAACTTCGTTCGTGACTTTGACAACAGACTGCGCAGCCAGGGCATGGACATGAACCTGTACTTCAAGTACACCGGTATGACCATCGAGGTTCTGCGTGAGCAGATGAGACCTCAGGCTGAGCGCCAGGTTAAGGCAAGACTTGCTCTTGAGACCATTGCTGCACTTGAGGGTGTTGTTGCTTCCGAGGACGAGATCAACGAGGAGTACCAGAGAATTGCTGATGCTTACCACCTCGAGGTTGAGCAGGTTAAGGGCATGCTGGATGACGCTTCCATCATTGCTGATCTGCAGGTCAAGAAGGCTATGGACATCGTTAAGGAGTCCGCAGTAGCAAAGGCTGAGTAATTTAAGCCACTATTCCCTATTATTTTGAAACGAGGTAAACGAGATGTATTATCCGCAATATCCGAGAGACGCACTTGTTCCCACAGTCATTGAACAAACAGGCAGAGGCGAGCGTGCATACGATATTTTCTCCCGCCTGCTTAATGACCGTATCATTTTCCTGTCTGACGAGGTCAATGATGCAACCGCTTCTCTTGTCGTTGCTCAGATGCTCTTCCTCGAATCGCTGGACCCCGATAAGGATATTTATTTCTACATCAACAGCCCCGGTGGTTCTGTGACTGCGGGCATGGCGATCTACGACACCATGAAGTTTATTCGTTGTGACGTTTCCACCATTTGCATTGGCCTTGCTGCAAGCATGGGCGCTTTTCTGCTTTCCGCCGGCACTAAGGGTAAGAGAATTGCCCTGCCCCACAGTGAAATCATGATCCACCAGCCCAGCGGCGGCGCAAGAGGTCAGGCAAGTGACATCAAGATCCAGGCTGATTTGATCCTGCGCACACGCAAGACGCTTAATGAGCTGCTTGCCGAGCACACCGGTCAGACAGTTAAGCAGATTGAAAAGGACACCGAAAGAGACCATTTCATGACCGCACAAGAGGCACTTGCTTACGGTATTGTAGACCAGGTTAAGTCGCATCGCGGCGAAATCAAGTGAGGTAGCTTGCATGGCGAATACCAATACCAATAACGGTTCCCGCAGAGGGGGCAACGGGGATTCTCCCTTTTGCTCCTTTTGCGGCAGACATGAAAGCCAGGTCAATTTCCTGATCTCCGCACCCACGGGCGCATATATCTGTGACTTTTGCGCAGAGGCATGCAGCGAATACGTTGAATCGGCAACCAAGCCTTCGATCGACCTTGGAAAGCTTTCTATGGCAACGCTTCCCAAGCCCATGGACATCAAGCGAGCACTTGATGAATATGTCATCGGTCAGGATGACGCAAAGATTGCCTTGTCCGTGTCGGTTTACAATCATTACAAGCGTGTGCTTTCCAAAAATGCAAAGCCCAAGGGTCGAAAAAAGAAAGGACAGCAATCCGAACAGGATGCAGTTGAACTGCAAAAAAGCAATGTGCTCCTGATCGGTCCTACGGGTGTCGGTAAGACTTATCTTGCTCAGACACTTGCTAAAACCTTGCAGGTTCCCTTTGCGATTGCTGATGCAACCACTTTGACCGAGGCAGGTTACGTTGGCGAGGACGTAGAAAATATCCTTCTGCGACTGATCCAAGCTGCCGACTATGACGTAGATCTTGCCGAGCACGGTATTATCTATATCGATGAGATCGACAAAATCTCCCGTAAAAGCGAAAACAGATCCATTACGCGCGACGTATCCGGTGAGGGTGTACAGCAGGCATTGCTGAAGATTCTTGAAGGAACGGTTGCAAACGTGCCTCCCCAGGGTGGTCGTAAGCATCCCAATCAAGAGTTTATCAAGATCAATACCGAAAACATTCTGTTTATTTGCGGCGGAGCGTTCGACGGACTTGAAAGCATTATTGAAAAGAGACGCGGAAATCAAGCAATTGGCTTCTGCGCTGATATTCAAAAGAAATCCGAAAGACGCGATAGTGGTATTTACCGTGACGTTACTCCGCACGATATCGTTAAGTATGGCTTGATTCCCGAATTGATCGGCAGATTGCCTGTCATGGTTTCATTAAGTGATCTTGATAAGGATGCGCTTTTGCGCATTATCAGAGAGCCCAAATCCGCACTGCTCAAGCAATACGTCAAGCTCTTTGATATGGATAACGTTAAGCTGACTTTGACAGATGATGCTCTTGAAGCCATTGCTGAGCTTGCAATCAAGCGTAATACCGGTGCACGCGGTCTGCGTTCCATCATGGAAAATATCATGATGCAGAGCATGTTTGAAATCCCCTCTCGCGGCGACGTTGCTGAGGTGATTATCCATCGCAACTGTGTTGAATCCGGTGCGCTTCCCGAGCTTGTGATTCGTCAAGAAGAGCTGCAAGCACCCACCGAACTTTTGACAGACGGTCAATAATACGAGAGAAGATCCGCACCGAAAATCGGTGCGGATCTTCTTTCGTTATGAGCAACCGCAATTCCCTGCACGGTCGCCTTTGTTTTCTCCACTGTATCCGGACGGACAAAACTCGGACGTCGGGAACGGCATTTGGCGGAAGACGCTGCAAGGATCGCCCGAATCGTTGCTGATACACATCTTATCAGGCACACAGTATTCGGTTGCTTGGATCTGATACTGCGCAGGTCTGACCAATCGAACCACCGAGAAAAGACCAAAGGACACGGCAAGATATCTGCGATAATCGTCCTCTCTGCCAAGCATCTGTCCAAAATCAGAGCAAATACCCTCGGGAATATCGCAAGCGCAGCAGCAACAAGAACAGCACTCATGCACATGCTCCACAACCTTAGCGCCAAGCACGATAGGATCTACAACCTCGATCACAGCCTCGGGAACATTTCTCTCGCCGCAGACAGGAACAGGACGGCTACAGAAGTCGCTCACGCACTTGCCGGACTTAAAAATGCTGACGTTGCTCTCTCCGCCATAAAGCACCACGCTCTTTTCAAGGACTGCAATGCCTTGAAAATCTTGCGATCTGCCACTAATGCACGCCTCAAGCAAAAGCTTGATATAAAAGCGCACAGTGATCGTGTAGAAACCGCGATTGAACTGTACCGGCTCAAGGTTGATGTTGGTCCATCCGATCTCAGCGCACTTAACGCGTACAGCATTGGTATGCTCAATGATCTCCTGACCATAATCGGTCAGATATACGCGAACGTTCTCAAAGCAATCCCGGTCTCTACAGGAATCAAGGATTCTGTTGGTCTCAATGCATACAGTTTCCTTGGTATGGCAGGAACTGTTTGCAAATCTGTTATCCATAGTAAACACCTCCAAAGGTTTAGAAGCAAAAGGCTTCTTCCTTAACATGGTATGCCCGGCAGACTGAATTTGACAATACGGTACAAAATAAAAAGTGATACGACAAAAAAGCAACCGCTCTTCGCGGTTGCTTTTGCATTATTCACCTGTTTTAGGCATTTTTTCATCAAGCTTGATCAAAATAAAGATAATCACCGTATAACCGATGCATGCTAAAACGGCATTGGCAAGCAATTCAAAGATCTGCAAGCTCTGTCCATAGAATACATCAAGTTTGATCAGCGTCATGATATCGTAATACACATACTGAATGTAAAAAGTCAGCCAATATACGGCAGCCATCACTGCAGCACCTGCAAGCAAGGGGTTTTTGAGTTTAAGAAATCCTGCAATTGGAAAAGCAACTTCTCTTGCTTCAATCGGTTCTTTTCCTAAAATATGTGCCTTTCGGTTATAGTCCTTGCGGAAGGTCTCTCGCTTGGCAAACAATTTAGCGGTTACCAAGCCAACGATAAACAGGCGCAGACAGTCAAGTAACGTAAATACGGCAACATCTTCGAGCATGAATATTGCGAGATCTGCCACAGACTCCGGTAAGGTTCCCGGGAAAACCAGCCAACCGATACACAGGATGGCAACGTAATGGAAGATCGTCATGCAGAAAAATGCGGCGTATACAGTTGTAAGCGCGCGAGCACCCACCAAATAGATACCGTAGATCAAAACGGCTGATGAGATTGCAAATGCAAAAACGTCCACAACAGAAATCACGATTGTGATTGCATTTGTCAAAAAGCTGTTTTGATAGAGCACGTTGCTTTCCAACAGCATAGACCCTGTCAGCAGTGCGACAAGCAGCACCATAAGTCCGCCATAGCCGAACAACATTAAGTTAAGTAGTATTTTTCTATATTGAGTCATTTTTCAATTCCCTTTCAATTGTCTTCATACAGTATATCACATATGCGGCAAAAATGCTACTGTTAAATGTAAATATTTTCTCGCACGGAATGGAATTGCATGGCACGGGCATATGATGAATCATGATTGCACGGAGGTTCTTATGCATATAGAAATTGGCACAGGAGAAAAATCAATAGTTATTTCCAACAAGGAAAAATCGCACGAAATTGATGTTATGCTGACACGCATAGCTTCGACTTATTCAAGCATGATATCCATGGGATATCCCGATGCACTGGCAGCGTATCGAAAGTGTAAATTGATTTTTACAAGCGAGAACATGGATTGTAAAGGATTAATAATCAACGTATCATTGCGTCCGTGCGGGATTTATACAGACGAGTATGCCTATCATAAGCAGATTGCGCGTGCGTTGTATACGGTGACAGGAATGGATGTGCATGAATGCGCCGATGCAGCTGTAGAGATCGGCATAGGCGGAATTGACGCGTGTACTCAAGGGTATGCGCTGCTGAAGGATGCGCTTATCACGCTGCCTGTTACTTTGTTTTAGATGTCTTTTACAAACAACGCCCCGCACGTGCGGGGCGTGCTATGTTAACCGATCGCCTCAAGCAACTCGCGTCGAGTATTTTTCTCCACTCTCAAAATCATAGTCAGTTAAAACCTGAAAGCAGCTGTCTGCATTGCGAGCGGAATATAAAATCGCTTTGTTTTGCACGGATATTTCGCTATCGGGGTAGATCCATTCGTTTTCGGAAAATACTTGGTAGATCATTCTTTTCTTCCCTTCTCGCAGGGAGTGAGGTGTTGTGATTAGTGATCGGAATTGGATTGAGTTCCGGTTGCGCTGATTTTATCTTGAATCAGCTTATAGATCTGTCCGTCATCCTTGGTTTTATGCAGCGAATATTTTGTGCCGTAAACATGAATCGAGATTCTTTTTCTGTAATCCACTTTTTCAATACTTTCGTAATCTGCAACAAACGCTGTGTTATATCCTAAGTACTTGACTCCGTTTTCATATATCTCAATATATTTCGGTTCGGGATTGCCCGCAAATTTATCTCTTATAAAAGCTATAATACAAGTCAATAAGCAAGTAAGAAAAACGAATGCCGGCACACCGATTCCGAAAATCCAATAGAAAATCCAATCCATTTGTGGATTGAAAAGTTTCACGATCAAAGAGAACAGATTGTAAAACAGTAATACCGGAATTGAAATTTTCAAAAGATATAATAAATGTATGAATTTACTGTATTTCCGTGAATAGATCAGTTCTCCCCAGTCGAACTCTTCTTTATCGAATTCGTAGTCAAACGGATGTGCATCAAAGCAAATTCCATTTTCGTTACAGTATTCGCAAAACTCTTGAATAAGATCTTCTTGTTTTTCCGAATTCTTTTTTCCATATTTATATTTGCGTAAGGTGTACACAATATCGCCGCAAAATATAAAGCAACGCGTCTCAACGTCATTGTTTGAGTAATACCCTGCAACATTTCTTTGCTTGAAATCCAAGACGTCCCCCGAAGTACTGTTCACCTCAATGATGTGATCACCATGATTTTGTTTTAAAAGCAAGCAATCATTTTCAAACAGGTACTCATAATCCTTAATTTCAATGCGCCTTTCAAACAAAGGCAAAAATTCAATCGTCTTTGCTTTGAGTATCGTTTCATTGGACTCAGACATGGGATCAAAAGATAGCTCTGTGCACGCATTGTCAGTACGCATTTCACAATAAGAATACATTTGGCCGATTATCAAATTATTTTCAATCACACCTTGGCATTTCAGTAAAATAAATGCGCCCCAAGACGTATCCAAAAGGATCTCAAGGATGCCGTCCTTTTCATACATGCCTAAAATATATCCATCATGAAAAGTGACCGAATTGAACTGTAATGCTTCAAGATCGGATTGCTTTTCTATTTTGGTACGTTGGCGAACTTTTGATTGCGATAAAACTGCTTTTGCCTCTGCTAACATTTCAGGCGTATATTTCTTGCGTCTGATACAGCGGAAAATATGCTTGTCGTTCCAATACGATTTGAATTGATCCCCGTCAATTGCATAACCGTCGGTATTATAATCCATGAAAAACAATTTGTACTGATGCTTATCAAAAATATCAACCACAATCAGCTGCGAAAACGTACTGTCAAAGACAACCGCTTGACCATGCATGCGTTTCAGGGAAATCGCAAATACAGGTGAATAATAGATACTATCATTACTTAGTATTTTAGCAAGCATATTGTACCTCCTATATAAAATGTCAAAGTCGAATCAGATCAGACGGGCTTTACCCCGAAATATAACTGCATCATCTCGATGATACGGGAGCTTCCGCTAGCGTTGGGCTGCCAAGGGTTGTACCATGGATTGATGGAGCAATAGCGCTCGGCGGCGATGCACTCCTCGCTCAAACCATAGGTCAGGCATGCCTCAAGGCTCTCCAGAGCCTTGTCACGTTCTCCGCAGGCGCACCACGCCTTGATCCAATAGGTCTCGCTTTGCAGGGTATACCAGACGTCACCGTAGCCGCCAAAGTATGCCTCGTCCCACATGCTGGAGCAGCTGGTCATGCGCCCTGTAAGCCCCTTCTCGAACTGACCTCGGTTGCGGAAGAATGCCTCCATTTTCTTCTGAATGTCGCTTCCCGGCTCAATAAAACCGGTATAGAGGAGATAGGGGGCACCGTCGGTGTAGTAGCTATAGTTCTCGCTATCCTCAAAGGCGATGCCAAGCATATGAGGGAGAATGTAAGCCTCATCCTCCTCGTGACCGCGGAAAAGCCGGTCACGAATCTCGGTGATGACCGCGCTGTAGTCATCCAGCATGGCCTTGGTGGGGGCATACTCCTCGGAGCCGTGCTTTTGAAGTGCCTCACACATGGAACGAAGAGCCATGCAGTTGTGACTGTCCGTAAACGTCCAGAACTGTCCCTGCTCGCTCCAATCACTTCCCTTACCGCAGGGGAAAATGTGTTCATAGCCCTCGGTTCGGGGCTCTTGTCTTCTGCGCTCGATCCAGTCGCGCATCATGATCAGGTATGGGAGAAAATAAGAGAATTCTTCAGAATCGTCTGTATTCTTGAGGTGTTCGGACAGTCCCCAGATCACCGAGCCTGTAAAGTTCTCCCAGCCCGCGTGACTGCCAATCTTGCCCGTATCCGGACCCTCTCGCACCAACCAACGGTCAAAATACTTCTTATAAGCCTCGGCGGAATACTCGGTAATACCTGCTCGCTCCAGATTGACCAGCACCTGCGCGCCCTCGTAGGGCCAGACGAATCGGGCTACGTCACCCTGACGGACGGTGATGCCATTCTGTCCCTCGTATCGCGCCAACATTTGGGTACATTGCATAATCATGTGACGGTAGATGCCCAGATAACGCTCGTCCTCCGTGTCGGGCAGATAGCGGATCTTTTGGTTCATCATCTCCCAAAACGTAACGCACTCAGTACGCTTTTCGCAGTAATCAAAGTCACTTATAGCTTCATTGGCGCGGATCGCACCCGTGAGGATCAGGGTCTCCCCTGCCTTGAGCCTGTAGCAGACCTCGAAATAGTCGGCGGCGGCAAAGCTATGGCCGTTTTTGGATTCGGTGACCCAACGAATATCACACCCTTCACCGCAGACAGCTAAGCAGCCCATATCGCTGGAGGCAAGACCGTCGGACACCTGCGCCCACGTGCGCTTGAGCATATACCAGTTCTTTTCGTTGGGGCAGTAAGGGCTATAGCCTTCCTGATGCTGGTTGAGCATGTATTTCTCTTGACCCGAGCGAGGGAGCAGGCCCAGGCGGCTCTCCACACGCTCATGGGAGTCGTTTTCAAGGGTGATGCGGAAATAGACGGTGGGATTTCGGTCCTCCCCAGCGAAGGCCTCTACGCGAGTTAAAACCTCGCCTCGGTTTACCACCTCGTAAATGGGAAGCCCATATTCGATCTCACGGTAATGTGTATTTTCCATATCAAAGCCCACCATATCATCTCCGTGGAGAAGCAAAAGACCCACACCGGGCTGACCCACGTGGACATCGTTGTCCAAAAGAGACAGGGTCAAGAGCTTGAAGTCGGGGCAAAGGATAGCGACACGCTCGGACAGGGGGCGTTGAAGGTAAACCTTAGTTGTTTTGGGTCTTTGCCATTCCGGTGTTTTCATGATGCGCTCATCCTTTCAATCTTATGGATTCACAGAGTGACTTCGCTTGTGTGAGCTTATTGTAGCATATTTTAAGTAAAAATGCAAGGGTATCTGCGCAAGGCATGCCTCAAAATGCGATGCATTTTATGACAGGGTTCTGAGCCGCTGAGGCTACAGCATAAATGATGCGGGGGCTCTGAACCCATGTTTGCGAAGCTTACCTGTTATTTCTTAATATTCAACCGCGCAAACCATGCCATAAAATGCGTTGCATTTTATGACGGGGTTCTGAGCCGCTGAGGCTACAGCATAAAAGGATAGGAGTGTGCTGATGCACACTCCTATCCTTTTATGGTGGAGACGAGGGGGCTCGAACCCATGACCTCACGGATGTGAACCGTGCGCTCTGACCAACTGAGCTACGCCTCCGAACGCACGATATTATATCACAAATACCGGCGAATTGCAACCCCTTTTTGAAATTTTTTCTATATTATTTGTTAGAAAATATCTCGGGATTATAACGATAGATATCCTGGCTATCAATATCCACATCAGGAATGATAATGGGCAAAATACCCGTCGTTGATGAAATGGTGGATACGGCTGCTCGTGCAAACGGATAAAGCTGCTTAAAGGACTCCTTATGCAAAAGCTCCTTGTCCTGTTCTGCAACAATCTCAAATATGCCAACAAGCGTAACGTCCACCTTGAGCGTATCCGGATTTGCCTGATCGCTGACCAAAACCTTCATTTCGGCTCTGCATGTATTGTTATTTGCAAACTTGACCTGATAGGTATATTTTGTTTCCAACTTGGTCTTTCCATTCGCAACTGCATGATTTTGAAACTGAATGTCAGTAATACGATACGTTTTTAGTACAAGCGCTTTCATATGATTCTCCTTTGCAGATGAAAAAAGAGGCATAAGCCTCTTTTTTCATAAAGACATTTGCGTATGTGCGATTTACAGATACTTCTTAATGGTATCGGAAGCCTCTTCAACAGGCAGAGAGGATGTCATCACAACGTTCACATTCATCTTGGAGCAGAGCTCGTCGATAGCAAGAACCAGCTTCTCGAATGCAGCAATGTCTTCGTTACAGATCTTAAGAGCAGAGTCTACAAACAGATCGGAAACGTCATGGTTGCTTGCGAGAATGCCTGCGATGAAGCCATACAGAGCCTCAGCATCGAATACCAGATATTCGTTCGTGTTGATCAGTCTAGCCTGGTACTTAACGTCGTATCTCAGCTTAACGCCCTTCTCAATGCAAACAACGTCGCCCTGAGTCTTGGAAAGTGCGTCGTTAACCAGTTCAATCAAAGTCTTTGTTTTTCCGGTGCCTTTAACACCAATCAGCAATTTGAGCATATATTTAGACCTCCATGGTATGCTTTGTTATATTATACTATATTTTTTTGAATTTGACAAGACCTTTTTGAAAATTTATCCTAATCTTGCCTCAAGTTTTTGCTTCATTTCCTCATAACCGGGCTTTCCAAGCAATGCGAACATGTTTTTCTTGTATGCTTCTACACCGGGCTGGTCAAACGGATTGACACCGAGCATGTATCCGGAGATCGCACAAGCCAGCTCGAAGAAGTAGATCATATATCCAAGCGAGTACGCGCTGCGATCCTTGATCTCAAGCAGCACGTTCGGTACGCCACCGTCCACGTGTGCAAGCAGCGTTCCCTGCATTGCTGTCTTCTTAACCACGTTAAGATCAACACCGGACAGGAAATTCAAGCCGTCCACGTTAGCGGGATCGTGAGGAATATCAAAGGACACGTCGTTGTTTTCAATAGAGATAACAGTTTCAAACAGATTGCGCACGCCGTCCTGAATGTACTGACCAAGCGAGTGCAGGTCGGTCGAGAAAATCACGGATGCGGGGAAAATACCCTTTTGATCCTTGCCTTCGCTCTCACCGTACAGCTGCTTCCACCACTCATTGAACATCTGTGCATAGGATTCGTAGCCAACCAAAATCTCGGTGGTCTTTCCCTTTCTGTACAGAATGTTTCTGATAGCAGCGTACTTGTAGCAATCGTTGTTCTCAATTGCATCATCTGTATATGCAAGTCTTGCATCATCAGCGCCCTTCATCAGTGCGTCAACGTCAATGCCGGCAACAGCAATGGGAAGAAGACCAACCGCTGTAAGCACAGAGAATCTGCCGCCTACGTCATCCGGAACCACAAAGGTCTGATATCCCATCTGATCGGAAAACGCCTTCAGCGTGCCTTTTTGACGGTCTGTGGTTACATAAATGCGTTCTTTTGCACCCTCAACGCCGTACTTTGCTTCCAACATATTGCGGAATACGCGGAATGCCACAGCGGGCTCGGTTGTCGTACCGGATTTGGAGATTACGTTGATGCAAACGTCCTTGCCCTCGCAAATGCTCAGCAACTCGGCAATGGATGCTGCGCTGATATTACAGCCTGCGAAATAAATGTCGGGAGTATCCTTTTTGAGATTGTTATACAAGGGAGACTTCAGATATTCGATTACAGCGCGTGCGCCAAGGTAAGAACCGCCGATGCCGATGACGATAAACACGTCACAGTCCTTCTTGATCTTCTCTGCGCATTCCTTGATCTTTGCAAATTCCTGCTTATCGTAATCGTCGGGCAGCGTTGTCCAGCCAAGAAAATCGTTGCCAAGACCACTTTTCTCGGTCAGCATTTTATGCGCTGCAGTCACCTGAGGCTGAATTGCAGTATATTCCTGTTTCAAAATAAAACCGTTCAAATAATTGTCGTTAAGTCGGATTGCCATATTTTAACCGCCTTTTTCGTTATTCGCCATAATAATGGCGTCTGTAATCATTATAGCGCATTACAGCGTTTTTTTCAAGTGCTATACGCATATTTTTACGTTAAATCAGCAGAAATTTTGCAATTATCCTTCCAAGCGCGCCAAAAAATCCAAGTTGCTCTATATTTTCCGTGCTCAGAATGCTGACACTTCCGATCTGCTTATCATCCAAAGTATACACCACCTTGCCAAGCTTATCTCCAACGTGTAACGGAGCTGTGTAATGCGGTGCATCCAGCTCGGCTTTTTCTTGCACCTTTGCAATATCACTCTTGGGCATCACGCAATAAAAACCACCGTATTTTGCGCTGAGTGTGTCTTGCTTACCGCCTTTTACCGGAATGCCGTGCAGCTCTCCCTCGGGTTTTGCAAGCAATCCGTAATTGGCAAAGCCCCAATCCAAAAGCTGCGTAGCGATCTGATTTCTTGTATCTCGGTTCTCTGCCCCCATAACCACACAAATCAGCGCCATATTATCACGCTTTGCTGTCGCGCTGACGCAAAAGCCTGCTTTGGAGGTGGATCCTGTTTTGAGTCCGGTACAGCCCTTATAAAAACGCACAAGCCTGTTTGTGTTGGTCAGCCCGAAAGCACCGTTGCGAATGGTATCCATCCAGATCGAGCTGTACTCCAATATTTTTTGGTGCTTGATCAACTCGCGCGACATAATGGCGATATCACGCGCAGAGGTATAGTGATTGAGTGTGGTATCGTCAAGTCCATTGGTATTTTCAAATTTTGTATTAAGCATATCTAACTGCAGCGCCTTATCATTCATCATTTTCACAAACGATTGCTCACTGCCTGCAATGTGCTCTGCAAGAGCGAGTGCAGCATCATTTGCAGAAGCGATTACAACGCTTTTGACCAGATCCTCAACACTCATCCGCTCACCTTCCTTGAGATAGATCTGTGATCCGCCCATAGAGCACGCATGTGCGCTTGCAGTGACCATGTCCTCCCATTTGATCTTTCCCTGTTCGATCGCCTCCATAACCAAAAGCAGCGTCATGACCTTAGTTACGGACGCAGGAGGTAATCCTTGGTCGGCATTCATTTCGTATAGAATCTCGCCTGTCTGTGCCTCCATAAGCACCGCGGATTTGCAGGCAAGCTCTCCCTCAAATGTGATTTTCTCATTTGTCGAGCCCCACAATGCCCAATCCTCGTCGCTGATCGGCACTGTCTGTGCACTCGCAGCGACTGTTGAGAGCAGCAGCACCGCCATCATAAAGCCTACCAATATTCTTAAATAAAGCATTCTTCGTTTATCCGTCATCAATTTACACCGCCTTTCGATGCAATATATGAACAGAAACTACTGAATATGTAAGAAAACCGACTCGTAACCGAGCCGGTTTTCAATCTTTATTTCACATAGAACTTAAATTCCGTGGTGGTCATATAAACGTCACCCGGTCTTAGAACACAGGGAGTAAAGTCTGCACGGTTGGGGCTGTCGGGCATGATCTGCGTTTCAAGGCAGAACGCATTTTGCGTTGCCTTGCGGTAGCCACCGTAGAAAGGATGACCATCATCGGTCAGGAAATTGCCACTGTAGAACTGCACGCAAGGCATATCGGTGCGCACGTCCATAGCTCTTCCCGTCTTGGGATCATATGCGGTTGCCACGCGCTTGATCTGACCGTCATAAGTGTCAAAGCACCAGCAATGGTCATAGCCACCGGCAATCTTAAGATCGTTATTGTCTGTAAAGAAATCCTGTCCGATGGGCTTTGCAGCACGGAAATCAAAAGGTGTACCCTCAACCGATGCGATTTCGGTAGGAATCAGCTGCTCATCGGTTTTGAGATAACGGCTCGCATCCATCTGCAGCACCTGATCAAATACCTTGCCCGAAGCAAAACCGCCAAGGTTGAAGTATGCGTGATTGGTCAGGCTGATAACGGTAGTCTTGTCTGTAATGGCTTTATAATCGATTGCAAGCGTATCATCCTCGGTAATGCGGTAGGTGACGGTGCAAGCCAGCTCACCGGGAAAGCCCTCCTCCATATCGGGAGAGATCAGCGAGAAATATACGCTGGGCTGTGTGGTATCCGAATACGAGGATGCCCACAGCTTATGCGAAAATCCAACCTTGCCGCCATGCAGCGTGTTGCCGTTATTATTGGGATACAGCTTGTATTCCTTGCCCTCCAGCATAAAGCGTGCGCCACCGATGCGGTTGCCGTAGCGACCGATCAATGCGCCAACATAACCATCGGAGTTCATCAGATCGCCAAGCGAATCATAGCCGCAAAGCACGTTAGTAAAGCGACCGTCCTTATCGGGTGCTTCAATGCTCATCAGTGTGCCGCCAAATTCGCATACCTTGGCGCGAATACCGCCTATATGATGCTGCAACGTATAAACGTATACCTCTTGTCCATCCGGCATATAGCCAAACAACTCTTTCGTTACCATAAGATCAATCTCCGTATCCGTTGGGGTTCATGGACTGCCAACGATAAGAATCCTCACACATACGGTTCATATCGTATTCAGCCTTCCAGCCAAGCATCTTTTCAGCCTTGGAGGGGTCAGCATAGCATACGGCAATGTCACCAGGGCGGCGACCCTCAATGCGATAAGGCAGAGGCTTGCCCGTTACCTTTTCGAATGCGTGTACCACGTCAAGCACGGAATAGCCGTTACCCGTACCGATATTGAAATAATCAATGCCGGGCTGCTGGATCGCAAGCTCAAGCGCGGACAGGTGCGCACGTGCAAGGTCTACAACGTGGATATAGTCGCGAACGCCCGTGCCGTCATGGGTGGGATAATCATTACCGTATACACGCAGATATTCGCGCTTACCGGAAGCAACCTGCGTAATATAAGGCAGCAGATTGTTGGGAATGCCGGCAGGATCTTCACCGATCAAACCGCTTTCATGCGCGCCGATGGGATTGAAATAACGCAGAATGGAAACGCTCCATGCAGGATCGGCAAATTGCAGGTCCTTGAGAATGCGCTCGATCATGTGCTTGGTCTCGCCATAAGGGTTGGTTGTTTTGCCCGTGGGGAAATCCTCGCGGATCGGCACGGTTGCAGGATCACCGTAAACCGTTGCAGACGAGCTGAATACAATTGTCTTTACGTTATGCTCACGCATAGACTTGCAGAGATTGATAGTGCCGGTCAGGTTATTGTGATAATACTCCAACGGCATTTGTACAGATTCGCCAACAGCCTTAAGACCTGCGAAGTGAATGCAGGAATCGATCTCGGGGCATTCGTCAAACATAGCATCAACTGCCGGCTTATCCAAAAGATCGATCTCATAAAACTTAAAATCCTTGCCCGTGATCTGACGAATGCGGTCAAGAACGCAGGGCTTACTGTTCGAGAAATTATCCAGGATTACAAGCTCATAACCCTTATTCAAAAATTCAACTGCAGCGTGAGAGCCAATAAAGCCGGCGCCGCCTGTAATCAATACTGCCATTTTTGTGTTCCTCCGTATTTGGTTTTACAAATATTTTTGAATGATCAGGTTCATCTGATCCATTTTTTGCTCCATATCCGCAACAAGCTTAAATTGATTGCGCGCACGGTCAAGATTGTGCTGTGCATAAGATGTTCTGAAGTAGGTATCGCCATTGAGATAGTCGGTCAAGAAGCGAATACCTGTTTCAAGCGTCAGTATGTATGCGCCCATGGGAAGCGAACGAATCTCTTCTTCTGTCAGCGAATGATCCAATCCCTCAATAAACCCCTTTGCAAAGGCGTCGAACATTTCAAGTCTTACATAGACCTTATCAAGATCGGTTTCGTCCTCTGCTGCAGACGAAGCGCCAAAACGGATGCTATCACCAAAATCGGCAAGCACCGAGCCGGGCATGACCGTATCAAGGTCGATAACGCAAATGCCCTCACCCGTTTCATTATCAAGCATGATATTGTTGAGCTTGGTATCATTATGCGTCACGCGAAGCGGAATTCTGCCGTCCGCAATACGCTCATTGATATAACTGCATGACTCCTGTCTGCGCAGTACAAACGCGATCTCCTCGCGCACGCTTTCGCGTCTTCCTGCAGTATTGTTTTCCATTGCAGTGATGAATTGATTAAATCTGTCCTCGGTGTTATGAAAATTGGGGATCGTCTCAAACAAAAGCGAGGCATCGAAATCCGCAAGCTGTCTTTGGAAAACGCCAAATGCTTTACCAACCTTAGTAAACATTTCCTCAGACTCAACCGCCTGATAGCAGGTTGCGTCTTCTACAAATTCATAAGCACGCCAATAGCGTCCCTCTTCGTCGATATGCGCGTAATGTCCGTCCTTTGCATTGACAA
Organism: Eubacteriales bacterium; assembly: GCA_045652835.1. GTDB lineage: Bacteria > Bacillota > Clostridia > Oscillospirales > CAG-272 > SVQP01. The sequence goes on from JAZOLE010000180.1 coordinate 36,575, forward strand.
CGTGCAGCGTACCGCGCTTTGCATCGCCGCCGATGGCGATCAACTTATTCTCAATGTGCTTTGTAACGTGCAGAATGTTCTGCATGACCTGATCGGGCTTTTTAAAGATCGAGGTATTGACGCTCTGCAATACGTAACGGCTCAGTCCGTCATCCGAGCTGCAATCCACAAAAAACGTGGAATTGATGTGGCCGGTAGTGCATTCGGTTACCGAAATCGGAGTTCCTTGAAAATTAAATTTCTCGGCAATCAAAAAAATCTGTGCGTGATTCATAATAATCCTTTCATAATTGTTCGGGTATTATCAGCCCCATAATGAGTTGGGATAAACGCCTGCGTCAATCATACTTTGAATAGATGATTTGACGTATTCCTTGTCCTGCGTGTAAGTCACGCCGTACCATTGTGCATCGGTTTTGTAAACGCGTACGTCACAAAGCCCTGCCTTCATAAATCCATCGATCGCGCCCGGGAGATAATACTCACTTTTGAGTTCGTTCCCGCGCTGCGCCAAAAACTCCTCAAAGCCCTGTGCAAGCTTGGGCACAATGCCGGGTGTCAAGCCCCAGAAGTTCATGGAAACAACAGTCGAGCCGGGCAGATCGATCCATGCATCATCCTGATCTTTGTAAGCTGCGTGCTCCCCTACTCGCTTGATATCCGTGCGTTCGGTTACTCCGGTGAGCATTTCGTTCTCATCAACATAGCATTGTCCACGCGATACGGTACCGCTATCCGACAGTGTGTTACCCAATCTATAGCCGACCATGCAATAATGATCTCCGTCTGCATGGGATTTCAAATGCTCTGCTGCTTTGAAAAAAGCATCTCTTCCGTAAAAATCATCCGAATTGATGACTGCAAAATTCTCGGTCAGATATTCTCTTGCTGCGTAAAGTGCATGTCCTGTGCCCCAAGGCTTTGTTCTGCCATCGGGCACACTGTATCCACCCGGCAGATCATCAAGCTGCTGGAATGCATAATACGTTTGTATATGCGAAGAAACTCTTGCCCCTACCGTTTCCTTAAATGCTTGATAATTCTCCTTTTTGATGATGAATACCACCTTATCAAATCCCGCCGCAATAGCGTCATAAATGGAGAAATCAATAATAAATTCACCGTGCTCCGTCATAGGATCGATCTGCTTGAGACCGCCATAACGTGAACCCATACCCGCTGCTAAAATTACAAGTGTCATGGAGCGCCTCCTTATTATACAAGGTTATACCTATTGTTCTATATATTATACTACACCCCTTTGAAAAATGCAATATCATATGTGTGAATTTTCGTGAGATTTCTGCAAAATCTATTGACAATTCAAGGCAGCTCATTTATAATATAAGTGTATCATATGGGACACTCGGAGGTCGTATGAATCAAATTCTGCAAATACTTGAAAAGCTGCCCATTACAAAAGGGGCGGATAAAAAAACGATCCATGCAGCAGCACAGATCGATGCACCCGAATTTATCAGCCTTGGGCGCGACAGCGTTATTCTGTCCCCCGGACAACCAAGCGATGAGCTGTATGTTTTATGCGAAGGTACAGCTGCAGCATATTCTGCCGATTCGGACAAGCAGGTGCTTTTGCGTGTGTTTTCTCCGCACGAGATCTTTGGTATTTCCAATCTGTTTACCAACAGCCCGTTTGCCACACGCGTGGTAGCCAAAACCGATTGCAAGGTTTTGGTGCTGCGTAAGCAGTTTCTGACCCATCTCATAGATCATGACAGCACGGTCAGATATCAATACATCGCTTTTCTTGCACAAAAGACGCTGTATCTGAATCAAAAGATTTCCTGCCTGACCGCAGGATCTGCTGAACAACGATTGGCATTTTGGTTGGATGCACATGCTAATGACGGCATTGTAACGCTTAATCTGCCCATGAATGCCCTTTGCACCATGTTGGATATAGGCCGCGCCTCGCTCTATCGCGCATTTGATAAGCTGGAGCAGGACGGATTTATCAATAAAGAACAAAAAACGGTACGGCTACTGGACCGAGACCGCATGTTACATCATTATAAGTGAAAGGAAATTAAAAATCATGAAAACCACAATCAAAATCTTCTCTGTACTTCTGACTCTGTTGCTGACGCTTTCCGTGTTTTCGGGTTGTATCAGTCAAAAACCCGATCCTGAAAACAAGCCTGCGCTTTCTAACGTAAACATCATGGTGCTCAATGGCACAACGGGCTTTGGCATGGCAAAGCTGATCTCCGATAGCAAAAACGGTAAGGCAACGCTTCCCTACACTGTAACCGTTGAAACCGACGCTTCTAACATTACTGCATCTTTGGTGAGCGGTGCTTGCGATATTGCAGCTCTGCCCACAAACGCTGCTGCGAACGTAGCGCTGAAAACCAATGGCGGTGTTAAGGTGATCGCAGTAAATACACTTGGCGTACTCTACGTGATGAACAATACCGAAAAGGTTGCGATTTCTTCCTTTGAGGATCTGCGCGGCAAGACCGTTTATTGCCCTGCGCAAAATCCCACCTTCCTGTTCAAAGCTGTATGCGAAGCAAACGGCTTGAAAGTAGGCGAGGATATCATTATTGACAACACCTATGCACAGCCTGCCGATCTGCGTACCGCACTTGCTTCCGGTATGGTAGATATCGCAGTACTGCCCGAACCCATGGTCACCATTGCAAAGAGCGCAAACGCTTCCCTTGCCGCATCGCTTGATCTGACCGCTGAATGGGAAAAGCATTACCCCGCAAACTCGCTGATGCAGGGCTGCGTCGTGGTTCGCACCGAGTTCCTGAATCAATACCCCGATGCAGTACAGGCATTTTTGACCGAGTACAAGGCATCTATTGAATTTGTCAACGCCAATGCGGAAGAAGCTGCCAATATGATCGTAGAAGCAGGCATTTTCGCACAGGCTCCCGTTGCAAAAAAGGCAATTCCCAACTCGAACATCTGCTACATTGACGGCGCTGAAATGAAAGCCGGTTTGCAAAGCTTTTATGGCGTACTGCTCAAGGTTGCTCCCGCTTCTATCGGCGGTCAGCTGCCTGCAGAGGACTTCTACTACGTCCCCTGATAATCCATGAAACGTATTCTGAAATATACTCTTATCGTTTTATTCTGGATAGGGCTTTGGTGGTTAGCCGCCATCATCGTAGGATTGCCGCTCATTCTGCCCTCGCCCATTGACGTTTTGGTCAAGCTTGGGCAAATGAGCGTCACCTCGCTATTTTGGCGCGTGATGCTGATATCTTCGGTGCGTGTGTTAATTGGCATATTGCTCTCGTATTCAGCAGCATTCGCGCTTGCCCTGTTATGTCACCGCATCAAATTCTTGTATGACTTTTTCATGCCTGCGATCTCGGTCATCAAGACAACGCCCGTCACTTCCTTTATCCTGATCGCTTTTGTGCTCATGCATCGCGATCTGATACCCGGATTGATCGCTGCACTGATCGTATTCCCCGTTGTGTTTTCCAATACGACAGAGGGGCTGCGTGCAGCGCGTCCTGAGCTGCTCGAAACCGCAACCGCCTACAAATTGAGCTTTTATGATAAAGTCAAGTGTATATGGCTGCCTACCTTGCGTCCATTTATGATCTCGGCAGCAGGCGCATCTGTCGGCCTTGCCATTAAAGCGGGGATCGCTGCAGAAGTGCTGATCTGCCCTGAAGTTTCGGTCGGCAAATACATTTTCAACGCCAAGCAAAACATGGAATACGTGGAGTTGTTTGCTTGGACGGTTGCTATTGTTGTGTTTAGTTATTTGCTGGATCTTGCCTTCAAGCTTGCGCTCAAACGGGTAAAACGCAAAACGAGAAAGGAGGCTGTCGTTTATGAAAATTAAGCAGCTCAACTTCTCCTTTGAAGAAAATCAGATTTTTAAGAATCTCAATTTAGAGATTCAAGAGGGTTGTATTACCGCGCTCATGGCACCCTCGGGACACGGGAAAAGCACGTTGCTCAGACTAATCGCAGGACTGCTCAAGCCGCAAAGCGGCAGCATTGACATCGGCAATCAAACGGTTGGCATCATGTTCCAGGACCCGCGCCTGTTCGGACAGTTGAACGCGCTGCAAAACGTTACGCTGGTTATGAAAGACAAGACAAACAAGCATTCGCAAGTAATGCGGCTTCTCGAAGCGTTTGACGTGGCAGATGCAGCGGATAAATATCCCGAGGAGCTTTCGGGAGGCATGGCAAAGCGCGTCAGCCTAGCACGTGCAATTGCATATAATGCCGATATTTTGCTTCTGGACGAGCCTTTCTCGGCTTTGGACACAAATACCAAGGCAGACGTTATGGCAGCTGCCAAATCGTTATTACGCGGCAAAACCGTACTGCTGGTGACGCATGACGCGCAAGAGGCAGCAGCGTTTGCCGACACGGTCGTATATCTTCCCTGACTCTAAAAATAAATAAAGCACTTACGCCAACGGTCTATCCGTCATCGTAAGTGCTTTATTTTTATGCTTTTGTAACCTCTGTCGGCTTATCCTCCAACAAACGAAGATCAAGCAGCTCTGCGATCAAAAGCAGCATAAGATCCTTTTCCCTTTTGTCCAGATCATGAAACGTTCTGATCATGATAATAACGTGCTTGAGACTGCGTGCATTGAGCTCGGATAGCGTTTTGACACCGGTAGATTCAAGCATACCAAACAAAACGTCCACAAAATGCTTTCTCGCAGCTATGGGGAGCGCATGTACGCGTTCATTCAGAAGCGCGGTATTGCCAACGCCCTTTGCCAATTTTTTGGCTCTTACAAAGTTTGCGCCCATAACCTCCCATGACACCGCATCATGCTGGAACACACCAACCTGTTTGCTTTTTACAACCCTGCGCTTTTCCTTGTTCTCAAAAAACATACCAATTACCGAATTTTGCGGCATGTAAATATGGAATTTATATTCTGCCTCTTTGTATTCGGGCAATTCCGTAAACGCTCGAGAAAAGCCGGGGCCATCGTTACTGAAAGCGGCTACAATTCTCTTTTTATGCTCGGGAGCACATTTGACAGTTGCATATAAAGCCAAATGCCCTCCTTTTGAATGTCCGCCTATATAGAAATTTCCGCTTTGTGCATCGCAAACCGCATTCACGTATTGCACGACGCGGCGCTGCGATGGAATCTCGTCCAAAAACAGCAGATTGAAATCCTCTTTCCAACCAACAATGGTATCATCCGTGCCACGAACGCTGATATAGGAAATCGTATCCTTAAGCTTGATAGTCAAAGCGCAAAATTGCTTTTCTTCCTCCAAATCTACCTCGTTGACAAACGCTGAAAGCTGCAAATTGGCAAATCGTTTGCATTCCGCCATCATGCGGAACATTTTGTAGATATGGGGTGAGATAACCAATCCGGGGCGCTGATTCTTTTTAATATCGTTTTCAAAGAAAAACTGCATTGCGGCTTGCTTAATAGTCACAGAAGGTGCAGATGGATCAGGTGACACTATGCCGGTGAAATCAATAAAAGCAAGTAAGGATAACAGCAAATTATCAACTTCGCCCAGCTTGACTTGTTCAAACGTAATATCTCCACGCCACTTCAGATAATCAATGATGTTTGCCATAGCAGATTCTCCTTTCACTGCAAGAATTTTGTTGGAAATTAAATGCTTACCGCACGATAAACGCCCGATCCAACGCACAAGGTTTCATCTTCAGGGCAAGCTTCTTTAAAGCCATGCTCGGAAGTAATCTCAACCCCTTCGCCAAACGAAAGAATAGCATGCGTATTGGCAGGTACCTCTACTTGGTACACATAACCCTTATCGGTTTTATCCGCGCACACCCGAATCGTACCGTACTGACACTCGTAAGTTACAGCAACATGATCCACACCCGAAACATGGCAGGGCTGAATTACAAAGGTCTTAAATCCGGGCTCTGCAGGACGAATACCGCCAAGATAAGCATAATAGATATATGCAAACCCTGCGTGCATGGGGTGATTGTAGGAAGCAACACCCTTAGTGCGATCGGTTTCCACGTGATGCATATCAAGAGACTCCCAAACAGAAGTCGCTCCATCATCCATCATGGTACCGAAGCTGGTATGTCTGCGGTTGAACAGAATCTCCATGGCAGCATCCCCCATTCCCTCTTCAAACAAAAGCGGAATGAGATATTTGTTGCCGTATATACCTGTGCTCATTGCATAATCATCCGCTACAATGCTGTTACGCAAGGATGCAAGCAATGCTTCTCTATCATACTCGGGGTAAACGCCGAGTGTAAGTGCTACTGCATCGGAAGCCCAAGTGCCATAGGTATGCTTGTCGTGGTCATAATAATGACGTATGAAGGATTCGGCAATACGATCCGCAAGATCAGTATAGTACTTTGCATTGCCATAGCCAAATTGATTGCTCAGCTCAGCCATCTTGATACAGATCTCATAGAACATCAGCGTAGAAGAATGCGGAACGGGAATTCTGCGCGAACTTCCCTCTCCACCGGGCGGACACCAGTCGCCAAGACCTACTGTAATGATATAGTCCTCTGCCCTTGCAAGCTCATGCTCTACCCAAGCCTGCATCAAATCCCAATTCTCTGTCACAGCCTTGGAGTCATTGCAATAATGATACAGCCAATACGGAATGATGATCTGTGCACATCCCCACAACGGAGATGCCTCGCCACAGCCTCGTTTGCCCGGGGCAATCATGGTCCAAGTTCCATAAACTTCTTTTTGCGTGCGGATATCGCCAAGATACTTCTCATACGCAGCAATCATGTTATAATTCATAATTCCCGTGTTGCAAACGATTTGCGCATCTCCCAACCAGCCGCATTTTTCGCGTGCAGGACAATCTTCGGGCAATCCGTGGTAGTTGGAGCGGAAAGTGCGGCAAATCAGCGTGTGAAGCAAATTCAGGTCATCAGACGATGATTCAAACGTACCGTTCTGTTCCAGATCGGTAGAGAGCGCACAGCCGACCACCATATCAATCTCCGGCATCTTTCCGTATTGATAGCAATAATCAACACCTGTTACTTCAACGTAACGGAATCCGTGATAGGTAAAACGCGGACGCCAGATCTCCCCCTCCGGTGCTCCACTTGCAACGTAAATGTCCTGCTGTATGCATTGCGTTGCAAAAGTACCTGTAGAGCGGAAGTCAAGCTGACCTGCCGCATTAAGCGTTTCTGCAAAGCGGAAAACATAAATATGCCCCCTGGAAGAACGCGGGATTCTGAACTCAGCAACACCTGCAAAATTCTCACCCATATCAAAAATCCATGCACCGTCATCTTTGCCGCAATTAGGTGTCACGCTTACTGCAGGAATGCGCCTGATCACTCGAACAGGCGGCATATTACAGGGCTTGAGCTCTCCCTTGGGAACAGAGTCTACAATGCATTCTCCCCAGCCGAGATCGCTTCCTTCTGCGCAAGCGAAATCGGGCGTTTCAAGTCTTGCATCATAGGTTTCTCCGCCGTAAATATTATTGAGCACAATAGGACTCTTTTTGCATTTCCACGTAGTATCGGTCACGATTGCATCACGTGTACCGTCCTCATATTCGATCTCCAATCGCGCAATCAAACAAACATTGCCGTAGCTGAAACCGCCATAGATCCAAACCTGACTCTGCTCGTAAAATCCCTCTCCAAGCCAAGCCACTACAGCATTCTTTTCAGCTATCAAAGAAGTTACATCATAAGCACGGTACAAAATCTCTTTTTCATAATTCGTCATGGGAGGATCAATATAATCATCCGCTATTTTTTGCCCGTTGATGTAATATTCTGCACAGCCAAGACCGCATGCATACAGCACCGCACGACGCACACCGGACTTTGCTTCAAACTTTTTGCGCATATAAGGCGACCAACTGACAGTGTGATCTGCAGGAGTGATCCATTGTGCTTGCCACATATCGGCATATAACTCAGTGGAAAATGCAAGAGACGCTATAGCAGTTCGATCATAGTTATCCTTGACGCAAAGATTCCACACGTATTCGGTTGCAGGTTGCAAAAACAGCTCATCAAACGTGATATCACAAGACTGATCAGATTCTACAGTATCGGAATCAAAAACGATTTCGGTATCCTTACAAACGGTTACACGATACGTTTTCTGAATTAAGTTCTCACGATTGGATTTCATTTTCCATGAAAATCTGATGCCGTGGGTTCTTGCGAGATTGGGCGATGGATTATGATCAATTCTTAAATCAAACAGTTGCAGCATTTTCGGCCTCCGTTTCGGTATTTATTCTCCACAATCATTATAACAGATATTTTCACGATAGTCAATTTTTAATGCAGAAAAATTCCAATGTTTTTCGTGCATATTTGCACTCGAATCAATATTTGGTGAAATATAAACAAATTATCGAACTAAAATTGTTTCTTTCGCATAATGCAAATAAAACAATCTATCATTTTGTGCACTTTGACCACGATGCAGCAGCACAACCGGGTACGACAAAACGCCGTTCCTCAAGCTAGCACTTAGTGCGTGCATTTGCCATCCGCAAGGCACCACCTTTTCTGCATGTCCGTATTTCCCTTATATTTCAATGGTTATTCTGCATGCACAATCAGTTTAGTTTGCTATACTTGCACAAAATCATGTCCAACAGCACGCTTCGAGAGTGCGTTTTTCGTGTTATTCAACACGACAATTGTGTCGTGCCCGCGTGCACATCTGTGAATATTGAATTTCACAATAATTTGCTTGGTTTTTACGCTTTTTTGCTATTTTCAATCGTTATTTATATCGATTTTATTGATTTTCATTGATTTTTGATATTTATCACTTTGTAATGAAATTGCATATTTCCATAAGCTATTTTTGCAAATTCTATTGACAAAAGTGCAGTTCTCAGCTAAAATAAATGCACGATAAACAGATTTTGATTCCAGTATTTCGAGGAAAGTGAGGTATCGCCATGCAGCAAATGAAAACATCAGCAGGACTTGTGTTTACCGCAATCAACGAAAATGAATGTGCCCTTTCCGGCATCGGCACCTGCGCAGATCGCAATATTGTGATCCCTACCGAGCATATGGGAAGAACCGTTACACAGATCGCAGACATGGCTTTCGCACAAAACAGCGAGATCACATCGGTTTACGTTCCCGCATCTGTGAAGGCAATCGGAGATTACGCGTTTGCTTGGTGTCACGCTCTCTGCTCGGTCACCTTTGAAAACCACGGTGTAACCGCTATCGGTGAGCGCTGCTTTATCGGCTGCGACAGCATGTCCACCCTTTACCTCGGAGACGCAATCCGCACAATCGGAGAAAAGGCTTTTGCATTCTGTTCCTCGCTGCAAACCCTGACGCTTCCCTACGGCACAAGAGAGGTTGGTCATTCCGCATTTGAAGGCTGCAGATCGTTGGCATCCGTTTCGCTCCCCGAAACGCTTGACACTCTGCCCAACAATATGTTCGGTGCCTGCATTTCGCTGACAGACGTTTCGCTGTCCTCTTTGACCAAATCGATCGGCTACTATGCATTTTCTTACTGCCGCAATCTGCGCAACATCAACGTAGGCAGCGCCCTTGTTGACGAGCAAGCGTTCCTTGGTTGCGAGGCTTTAGCAAGCTAAAGAAAACACGGAGACAATATAACAGACCGAAAAATCAATTTCGGTCTGTTTTTTATTTGCGAATTTTTCCAAAACACTTGAAATCATACTATATGTATGGTATACTTGTTTTATCCACCACATCATACGGAGGTTTAGTATGAAAGATATTTTGAGTTTCGGAAACGCAAAGTGGATTTCCTTTTGCTATCCCGGTCACACAGAGATTACGGAAATTTCTAATCCTTGGGAAAAGCTGAATCTGGCAGATCAGGCAAAACCGATCCAGAGCAGACATGGCCTTCCCCTGTTCCGCAAGAGCTTTAATGCAAGTAAAGCTGACAAAGTATCCATCAGCGCAACCGCTTTGGGTATCTTCGATCTGTATTGTAATGGTAAACGCGTTGGTCGCATCGATGAAAATGGCAACGAGGTTTTTGATGAGCTCAAGCCCGGATACTACGAGTTCCAAAAAAGAGCACTTTATTTCACTTATGACCTCTCCCCTTACATAGTAGATGGCGAAAACGTAATACTGGCAGCAGTTGCGCCCGGTTGGAGAAACGGCCGCATCTCCTTCGGTGCATTTGAAAACGAGCCCGAAGCCTTTATTGCAGTTGTAAATGTAAACGATGACTCCTTCTGCACCGGTACAGATTGGCAGGCAACCTGGGGCGGCAGAGTTCGCGCAGCAGATATCTGGGATGGCGAACTGTACAATGCAAAGTACACCTCTTATGAAGAAATCAGCTGTGCCGGCTACGACACAACCGATTGGTGCACACCCACGATTGGTGAACACGATATTGAAATCACACCTTTCATCGGCCCGACTGTTATGGTTCGTCCCGAACTTACCAGAAAGCCTCTTACGCTGACCGTGCATGAGGGTACTATTGATAACGGCACCGAGCACGGTGAGATCAACGTGGTTTATGCAGCCGAAAATCAGGATGCCGTCGTGCTCAAAAAGGGGCAGACCTTGACCTACGACTTGGGTCAGAATATGGTTGGTTGGCCTGTCATCACTGTAAAGGGCGCAGCTAAAACAGCAATCCAGCTTCGTGCAGCGGAATTTTTGAATGACAGCGGCTCTGAAGAACGCGGAAATGACGGTCCTAAGGGTTCTGTCTACACAATCAATTACCGTAGCGCAAGCGCAAAGGCATATTTTCTGCTCAATGGCGCACCCGAGGGTGAATTCTATCAGCCCACCTTCTCTTTCTTCGGCTTCCGTTATATTGAGATCGTAACTGACGCAGACATCGAGATTCTCTCATTTACTGCTAAGGTTATTGGCTCCGCCACACACGAAACAGGCAAAATGGAAACCTCCAACGCACTTGTAAACCAGTTGATCTCCAATATCATCTGGGGCCAGCGCGGCAACTACCTGTACGTTCCCACCGACTGTCCGCAGCGCGATGAGCGTCTTGGCTGGACCGGTGATACGCAGATTTTCTGCAACACCGCAGCATACAATGCTGACGTTCGCATGTTCTTCCACAAGTGGCTGCAGGATGCAAGAGACAGCCAGGCAAGCTGGGGCGGCTATCCCGACGTTATCCCTGCTGCGCGTGTCGTAGGTTGCGGCGGTGCTGCTTGGGGAGACGCAGGTATCATTGTTCCCTACGTGATGTGGAAGATGTATAATGACATAGACCTTTTGCGCGATCACTATGACTCCATGAAGAGATGCATGGATATGTTCGAGGCGCGTGACGTCAACATGCCCCATAAGCATGCAGCATACGGTGACTGGCTGGCATACGAGCCTACCGATCACTGGATGGTTTCTGTTTGCTACGCTGCATTTGACGCTCGCCTGATGATCCAGATCGCAAGAGTGCTGGGCAAGGAAAAGGATGCTAAGCACTACGAAAAGATCTTTGAGATGTACAAGGCGCATTACAATAAGTTCTACTGTGACGAAAACGGCGACCTGCTGCCTCAGCATCGCACTCAGACCGCATACCTGATGGGTCTGAAGTTCCAGCTGCTTCAGGAAAAGAACCGTCCTGCAGCCATTGCTGCTCTGCGTCAAAAGATCATTGATAACGGTCACAAACTGTCTACCGGCTTTGTGGGCACAGGCATCCTTGCACAGACACTTGCAGAGATCGGTGAAAACGATCTTGCATATTCCCTCTTGCTCCAGCGCGATAATCCCTCTTGGCTGTATTCTGTTGACCAGGGTGCTACCACCATTTGGGAGAGATGGAACTCTTACACGCTGGCAACCGGCTTTGGCAACGTGGCAATGAATTCGTTCAACCACTACGCTTACGGTGCAATTCAGGAATGGATGTACAGACACGCAGCAGGTATTGAGTACGATCCTGCAGCGCCCGGATTCCAGCGCGCAATTCTTCAGCCCAAGCCTGATACCAGAACTGCCGAAGAACTGCCCGAAGGTCAGCAGAACATTACCTACATCAAGACCTCCTATGAGTCTTATCACGGCACAATCGTATCCAACTGGTCTACCGAGAACGGATTTGACTATTATTGCGAGGTTCCCATGCCTACAAGACTGTATTTGCCCATTCTCACCAAGAATGACAGCTTCACCCTGAACGGTGTCAGCCACAAATTCTCCGAGTTCCACCAGGCGCCTTACAACGACAGACTCAATCGAATCGTGATTGACCTGGCTCCCGGTAAATATCAGTTTAACATGTAACTTAAAAGCAGCGACTGCCTTAATGGCAGCCGCTGTTTTTTGCTTAAATTTTGCTTATAAACTTGAAAAAACGCGCAAAGTGTGATACAATGTCATAGTAAACATAATCTTGGGAGGACACATGGAGATTCGTATTTATCATGCTCTGCCGGATCAAGCCAAACAGATCCGTATTACCGTATTTATGAACGAGCAGGGCTTTTGTGATGAATTTGACGCGCTGGACGAGCAATGCGTGCATCTTGTCGCCTATGACGGTGATCTTCCCACAGCCACATGTCGCGTCTGGCTTGCCGAGGATGGCTGGCGTGTGGGCAGACTTGCAGTAATACGAGAATATCGCGGCAAAGGGCTTGGAGGCTTGATGCTGCAGCATGCAGAGGCACACGCAAGGGCGTTTGGCGGTGTCAGCATTTCCCTGCACGCGCAATGCAGAGCCGAGACGTTTTATCGCAAGTATGGCTATACCCCCTACGGTAGCATCGACTACGAAGAGGGCGTAGAGCACGTGCATATGAGAAAGATTTTTGATTGAGAGGACGCTGAAATGGCAATTTTAGTTGAATACAATAAAGACTGGAGCAAGCTTTATAAGGAGCAGGCAAAGCTGATCAAAAAAACGATTGGCAAATCTTGCGTTTCAACCCAACATATCGGCTCAACCGCGATCCCGGGCGTACCGGCAAGACCCGTAATCGACATTCTGTTGGTGCTCAAGAATACCGTGGATGCACAGCAGCTTTCCGCTCTTGGATACTCCGACAACGGTGATGGCACTTATCTGCTTCAGGGTGACACTGTTAGCTACCTGGTACATTGCGTGGACATGAACAATCATGACACCATTGACACGCATATGGGGATTCTTAACCATTTACGTACAAGCAAGAAATCCATACAAGACTGGTCCGAGCAAAAACAAGCCTGGGCGGAACAATTTGCAAATGACGCACAAGGCTACGAAAGCGCAAAGAAAGCATATTTTGAACAAATCGCGCCCGGAGCACGTGACAAACAACGCCATGACCAAAAACTTGGCTCGTCGCTTGCCATTGGTATGTGCCTTGGCTGCGGCGTTGGCATGTGCTTAGGCGTGGCACTGGATAATATCGGCTTGGGCATGTGCATCGGCATCAGCGTGGGCATGTGCTTGGGTCTTGCGCTGGGAGCGCAGAAGGACAATTCGAACGACAAAGAGCAAAAATAATGTCAAGATCACACGCATATAACCAAATTACATCTGCGAGGTCAAAATGAACTATAATAAAATCATTTCCGCACTGCATGATTGGTGCATTGAAAAGAGCGGAAAATTCCATAAGGAATATGAACAAGCTGGTGGATCTATTTGGGTCAAAGCACATACGGTGGGAGAGCTGTCGTTCAAGCTTTCCATGCTGATTGACAAGGACTTTGACTCGGTGGATTCGTTAATCGACGCAATAGAAGCGATGATGGACATTCATTATGAGTTTGGTTTGCAGCATAGTGCAAATGAAAACGCCGTAATACGCTATCAAATAGCTAAGATATACGATGAATTTCGTCAGTATATGAAAGAGGTTTGTGCCCCCGATGCGGTTCTGCCGGAGATGAAATCCTATGAACGCGTAATCGTAGGTGAGGAAGCCGATGCCATAATCGAAAAGATCAAAAATGTTTGGGGTTACGTCAATACCGATTATTGGTACCCGATTTGCGGAAACGAACAAGACCATATTCCGAATAAAGCCTTCATTATGTCCGATTATTTTGAGAACGAATGGGACAAGGTATCCGAGCTTCTCCGCTGTTCTGAAAAGCACATTTATTCTTATGGAGAATCTGCGTATGATATTTCGTTCTGTATGGAAGTGGATAAAATCGAGGATTTCAGTTGCTCGGAGTGGGTATATACCGATAAGGACTTCACGTGGTTCATTTATTTTTGCCACGAGGATACGGTAGCTTTTGCAGGCTCTATCACAGATCTTATAAAAGAAACCTTCAAAGACAAAGCGGAGTACTGGAATCGGTACGAATGGTAAACAATATATTAAAAACCGATACCTCGTTCATGAGGCATCGGTTTTTTAATTATATTCGTTTATATTACTTCAATCGCTGCTTCAAGTGCTTTGGCGATATCTGCAAGCGTCATGCTCGGCTCACCGTTCCTCACTTGCTCGGGCAGGTGCGGCACGTGCACAAATCCCACCTTGGCGGGTGTGTTGCGATAATGATGCAGAAGCGTGTACAAGACGTCATTGCACACAAATCTCCCCGCGCTGTAAGAAAGCGCGCTTGGCAAACCGATCTCGCGCACCGCTCTGACCATTTCACGCACAGGCAAGGTAGCGGCATACGTGCCGGGTGCGCCTTGCACGATAGGCTGCGCAAGCGGTCTGTTCCCTGCGTTGTCCACAATTCTTGCGTATCGCAGATTGACGCCATACACCTCGGGCGTGATTGCCGCTCTGCCGCCCGCCTGTCCTATGCAAACAATGGCATCGGGATGCTGCTCTTGTGCGACATGCAACGCAGTCTGCGCGGCAAGACCGAACACGGTAGGAATTTCGATTTTAATCAAATGCCAATCCCCTATTTGGTCGGGCAAAAGCTTGACCGCCTCCCACGAGGGGTTGACTGTCGCGCCGCCAAACGGGTCAAAGCCGGTAACAAGCAGCTTTTTCATGGTCATCCTCTCTGCATGCGCTCGCTGCCCCACCAATCGGGCATCAGCTCGCCAAGCGTGACGGTGGAGAGTGTTTCAAGATCGGTCAAAATCTCGATCTCGGGGCTGTGTTGATCCAGCTGCATCATCATTTCCCTGCACGCGCCGCAGGGCGAGCCAACCTTGCCGCTTCCCATAACGCATACAAGCTTGACAATACGGCTCTCACCGTTTGTGATCATATTGGCGATCGCATTGCGCTCGGCGCACATGCCGAGTCCCGAACAGGTGTCGATGCACACACCCACGTACACATTGCCCTTATCGGTCAAAATCGCAGCCGCCACGCCACCAGCATCCATAAAGGGCGTCAGCACGCGCGGATTGAGCTTTTGCTTTGCTGTGTCGTATAATTCGTGCCAGATGGTTTTCATAGCAATTCCTTTCTTCTATTGCAAGGGATCCGCCGCAAAATACGTGCGGTCATCCCCCTCTGTATAATCGTTTACCCACGCAAGACCCAATACCATGGTTGATTGCTGTTCCAAGCCCATTAAAGTAAAGCCGTTTTGTATCGGAGAGATTTGGTACTTCACTTGCTGCCCGGCGCGATAATCATAATGCTCAACCACACCAAGCGTCATTTGCAGGGTGTCCTTTTCAAACGTGCGACATAGATAATTCTCACCGGATTCGGTGTTGACATCGCATTGTGCAAGCGGTTCTATCACGCATCGCACAGTTTGTCCGGTCTTGATAGCCCCATAAATGCGATAGCAAGCTGTCAAAGACTGCGTTTCATTCGTCGGTTGATCATACGTAATGCGAACGGGCAAATAGTTGACCAATTGATCGTCCACATATATATTCAGCTCACCAAACGGCGTTTGCAAACTGCAATCTTGCTTATACTCCTCTAAAATACGATTTGCCCAGCGCGTTGCTTCCATTTCCAAGCTGCGATCACTTCTTTGCTTTTCCTCATCGAAAAACCATTGAAAATAATGGGAGAGCTCATGCAGCAGCGTGAACATGACTTGCTCAATGGGCAAGTGTTCATCAATCTTCCCTGCAACATAGATCTCGGGATACAGTTTTTTCTTTTTATAGGCATTGACATTGTCATAAAACACACCGTAATATGTGTGCCCATCCTCTTGAGCACGGTATTTTGGGTGATTGGTTATGATAACGTTGCAACGGATCGGAAAGAAGTATCGACGTCGCAGATACTTGATCAGATCATTAAGATTGTTCTTTAAGTCTTCGGTAATACCATTCGCATAACGAACGCGGATACCTGTTGCATACGCATATCCAAGACATTTTTCTCTGTCTTTTCGTTCAATCCACAAATCGGGAAACTGTGCACTCATACAGACTCCTCCTTTGGTGGGATGTATCTTTGTTCAAATGATTTAACCGCACTTTTGATGGTATTATCAATTCTCGGCTCACAAAAGCGTCTGATATGCTCGGGGATCTCTTTATAAAACGCCTCGGCAATACCACCCGCAATGCAGGCTTGTGTGTCAGCGTCACCGCCAAGCGAAACGGCAAGACGCACAGCACTTTCATAATCGCTTGACTCCAAAAAAGCAATAATAGCAGGCGGTATACTATATGACGTTCTGCTGTCAAATACGTGAGTTTCGCGAATAGATTGCAGCGGCACTGAAAGCTTATAGCCAAATTCCTTTTCCAAATATGCTTTGATCTCGTGCTTGGGCTTTGCTTGCCTTGCCATAAAGATCGCTGCAGCAACCGCCTTTGCACCGCGAATCGCTTCCCTGTGATTATGCGTGGGGATGCAGCTTGCCTTGACCTGCAAATATACTTGATCCAGCGTATCGTAAGCGTACGCGATGGGTATGACGCGCATCGCGGCGCCATTTGCAAAGCTATGCCCGTTTTTGGCATACGGATCACGCGCCCACGCAGAAAACATATTACCAAATCCTGCATGCGGAAAATAGGCATAGTACTGCCTGTAGCAAGCAGCGTATTCTCTTGCACGTGCACGCACCTGGCGCCTTGTAATGTTTTCAGGATGATGCAAGATCGCTTGCGACACTGCTGCTATCAACACGCTGTCATCCGTAAACGTGCTGTCATACTCGAAGGGAAAATCATAGTCCTTGGTACAGTGCACCTCATAATAAGAACCGATCACGTCACCATATATCGCACCGCGCATTTGCTCACCCCCTTTTTCTTTATTTTACCACACATTTCCCGACTTTGCAAGCAGTACTTGCAAAATAGCATGCAGCGTGCTATAATGAAAGAAAAACGGAGGCTGCAACTATGACAGACCTTGAAAAGATCGCGTATGCAAAATCGTTTATTGACAAGCTTGCGGCTGGCATTGATCCCACGGATGGCACTCCCATCCCCGAGGGCGATGTCGCGGCTAAATCGCGTATTGTCGGGTGCTTTACTTACGTGTCCGACGTGCTTGGCAAGCTGGTTGCATCCCCTGCCGCCGTGACCGATCTATACCGCGTGCAAGGCCGTACCGTCACGCAGGAAGTGCTATCGCGCATTGAGTGCAGCCAATATCCCGTCAGCATCAGCGCGTTTGCCAAGCGCATCGATGCTGCGCTCAGCTCTTCCGACAAATTCACAGCGCATGATCTCAATCCTTGGCTGATACACCACGGGTACATTGAAAAGCTGATCGATTACCGCGACAAGAGCACCAAGCGCCCTACGCAGAAAGGCATTGAGATCGGCATTACCGTAGAGCAATCCACTACCGCGACGGGTAGAGTAATCATCGGAATCAAGCTCAATTTATTCGCGCAACGCTTTATTCGCGATCACCTATCCGAGATAATTGCGTTTTCACAAAGACCGCCCAAGCTTGCAGATCAAGTGCCCGCGGTTAACTTTTACTTGACGCAGGCGCAGCTTGCCGCTTACGAGATCTCCGAGATACCGCTTTCGATCTCCGAGCTTGCAAGCAAAATCAGTACGCTCAATCTGCAGTGCAAGACCGAGCTCAAGGCAGGCGATCTTGCGCAGTGGCTGGTGCATCTGGGACTCTTGCACACGGTTGAGCGCGGCGGCCAAAACTATAAGCTGCCCACCGAAGCAGGTGCGCAGATCGGTATCTTTATCCAGACACGGCAGGGGCTTACTGGCGATTACGATATCGCGCTGTATGACGCTAACGCACAACGGTTTATCATTGACAATTTACATGGGCTGATCCGGGTGATTTAATCAAGTTGTACAATCGCTGTATGTGACATGTTTGTGTTTCCGCTGCATTTCGATTGCAAAACGGTATAAATGGTCCACCTCTCCTACACTCACACGCAAATCAACCCGCACTAATGCATGCACCTCGCAAAATGACCAAAAAGCCACCTTAAAATCGCGTAAAAATTGAGCGAAAAAAAGTAAAAATATTTCGAAAAAGGTATTGACTTTTGCTCAAGTATGTGCTAAAATATACAGGTCGTCAGGGAGCAACAGTTCCCACAGACGCATCTGGGTGTGGCGCAGCTGGTAGCGCGCTACCTTGGGGTGGTAGAGGCCGCAAGTTCAAGTCTTGTCACTCAGACCAAAATCGGAGGTTCAATCGAACCTCCGATTTTCTTTTGTTTTCTCGCTAAATCTCTTGAAATCTCGTGTTTTCGCAACAAACATAACGGGCTTGTTCTTCCCTGCTTCGAGGGTTGAACAAGCCCATTTTTCGCCTTTGACCATATGTTTGACCACTTGCGGATATTTTTGGCTCATTTTCGGTAGTTTTAATGCGGCAATCGCGAGCTGCGATTACCGCATTTTTTCAATCGTTACTTATAAATCTGCTTTTGAAATAATCTATTGCTGACTCTAGCATAACAACGAAAGTACCATCTCTATCCATCTCTGAATATCTTGATAAAATTTCTTTCAGCTTTTCTTCTGTTATACCATAAGTCTCTCCACAATTTAATATTGAAACCATTATTTCTGTAAAGCTCTGTGTTTCTTGATACTTATACTTCTCGTTAAACAACTGTTCAATGATGTATATAGGTATAACTCTGTCCTTATGTTCAAAGTCGAGCAATTGTGCAATTGATATTCTTCCATTTTTATACCTAGGCAGCATTTTAATTATGATATTCAAATGTTTGTTTATGTAATCAACCGACAAATCTCTTTGCCCAACCTTATTCAACCTGTCTCTTATTTCCACATGCAACCGCGATAATCCCTTTTCAGGAGACTCTGATATTACATGTGCTTTCCCTACTATTCCAAACACGGAATTTTCTTGTGTTCCATCCACATGAAACAAATAAATATTTATTAAACTGGTCTCTTTTTCATTTTTGATATCACTTTTACATATTTTCACTTTATATAAAATGGTATTCCATAAACTAAATACCACGTATGTATATCCATCATAGTCATCATATTCAAACAACATGTTAGTTCCGGTTCTCGAAACTCTATCGGAAAGTTCCCATGGGCAAGCATCAACGACCAATTCAACCGGTGTTTCCTCATCATTAGGAGATAGAATATAAGAAACTATGTCATGATATTTTTCTTCTATGAATCCATCAATATCGTTTCTATAACAATGCCATTCGTAACAAATTTTCGCAATCGCATGCAACACCCGAGAAGAAATAAAAAGTTCTCTTAAATCGGTTCTAATTACAACAGAAAAATCTTTAGCATCTATAGTTTCAACATTGTTTTCAGTAGCACCGTTTATCTTGAGAAGATTATCTCTACCACCCGCTAGGATTGTTTTGCCAGAACTATCAGTATCTCTAAATATTCTATCTCCGCTTACAACAGATGCATTATCTGTAATTTTGACTCTTTTGAAGGTACGATCTCCTATATTCAAGTCTGCATAATATCTTACGGGATCGCCATCGCGCTCTGTAAGGCCAATAAAATTTCTATATGCAGCCAATTGTTTTATCATATCTCTTTCATAATTATCATTTGTAAACTTGTTGTGGGTGTAGCAAACAAATTTCCTCGTAAGTTTAGCTCCAGTCAATGCAGCTGGTATGATATCGGACACCGTCATTTTTTCTTCACTATTGCAATAAATACATTTCATTTAGACACTCACCTTTCGTTTCAACACTCAACCGCGACTTTAATAACCCCATCGCGCTTATTTTCAAACAGTTCATACGCCTCATCAATCCTTGCGAGCGGATAGGTATGCGTGATGAGCGGCTCGGTATTGAGCTTGCCCTCGGCAATGAGTTTCAGCGTTTCCTCGCAATCGCAGCCATCAACACCGCCGGTCTTGAAGGTCAGATTCTTGCCGTACATATCGGGCAGAGGCAATGTCTGCGCCTTGTCGTAAAGCGCCACCACCGTGACGATGGCATTCGGACGAGCGCACTGCCATGCAAGCTCAAAGGTGTTCTCTGCTCTGGTGCTTGCACCCGCAACCTCAAGCACCACATCCGCGCCTCCGTGATCGCTATTCTCGCGAACAAAATCAAGGCATTCATCGGGCGTAACCGTCAGCACGTCGGGATAATGCTCGTTGACAAACTTGATGCGGTTCTCGTCCTTCTCGCACACGATAATGCGCTTGGGTGCTTTGAGCATCACGCAAAGGAGCGTGCAAATTCCTGTGGGACCTGCTCCGATGATAAGAACGGTATCGTCCTCTGTAATCTCGGAGATCTTCGTTGCCCAATAACCCGTGGCAAGAACGTCGCCCACGAGCAGAGCTTGTCTATCGGTCACAGTATCGGGAATCTTGTTGAGCCCCTGATCCGCGAACGGTACGCGAACGTACTCTGCCTGACCGCCATCAATACGGCAACCAAGTGCCCAACCGCCGTTCTTGTCGGTGCAATTGTTGACAAATCCCTTCTTGCAGAAGAAGCACTCGCCACAGAATGTTTCCACATTGACCGTGACCCTGTCGCCGGGCTTTACGTGCGTGACCTCAGAGCCAACTTCTTCCACAATACCGACCATCTCGTGACCGACCGTGATTCCTCCCACCGCTCTCGGCACGCTGCCGTGCTTGATGTGTAAGTCACTCGAGCAAATGCTCGCAAGCGTGACCTTGATAATGGCATCCCGCTCGTGCTGTATCGTCGGCTTTGGCTTCTCAACCAAGCCAAATTTTCCTTTGGATATGTATGTGTAGGTAAGCATACTTCTCACATTCCTTTTCTTTAGTCTACTGCGGTGCAATAATTGCACCTTTCATCAGTCGGTAACGATCTCGCCCTTCCAATCCAAGATCCCGCCGAACTCCACAATATTCGTGTAGCCCAGCTTGACCAGCTTCTCGGATGCCTCTTTACTGCGCCGTCCGCTACGGCAGTACACCATAATGAGCTGATTCTTGTCGGGCAGCTCGAGGATCTCGTCCGTGCCGATGGACTCATTGACAACGTTGATGGCGCCGGGAATATGCCCTGTGGCAAACTCATCGGAACGGCGCACGTCAAGAATGATATATCCGGTCTCCTGCGCCATCATGGCAACCGCTTCTTCCATGCTGATCTGGCGGTAGGTGTTGGTCTGGTTATTGTTTGTCCCGGCGCATCCGGTGAACATCAGCGCGGATAATAATATCGGTATCAGTTTTTTCATCATCTATCTCCTTGCGTGCTGTCGCACAGTATCGTTCATATAATTATTATACCACCAAATACTTATTCTTTCAACAGAATTCTGTAAACAACCTGTTCAAGAGCTGATTCTCTCTATATCTTGACAAACACCTCTGTTTGTGGTATAATGTAAGGCGCATACGGGAATGAGGCTCTCCCTGAATTTAATTCGAACCGCTTTGATGCTGATGGCTTCTGCTACTATGGCAGAACTGTCGGCTTTTTTGTTTTGCCAATACTTTTGGAGGTATCTATGCTCACTTCACTCGCGCTTATCTTTCTCGTTGGACTCTCCCTTGCCGTCATTTTCGGCAAACTCAAATTGCCGCGACTTATCGGCATGCTGCTTACGGGCATCTTGCTCGGACCTTTTGTGTTGGATTTTCTTGATCCGCAGATCCTCGGTATCTCTGCCG
>JAZOLE010000181.1:0-5901 GCA_045652835.1 Eubacteriales bacterium
TAGGAGGATCACCGCTAACCACCACGCAAAATCTGAAGCATCATAAGAAATCACAAAGGCGTAAATCATGCTTAGAGATGGTATCCATAATAAGCAAATAGTCATGATATACAACGGTAAAGCGGTATAGAATTTTAATTCTTTTTTCATGAGATATCTCCTTGATGATTTACTGATAGGCTCGCAGTAGTGTAACAGGGAAACGGTTCTCTGTTACCTTTTTGCTTTTGCCTTGATTGGGATATTTATTATACTCATTATACTCGTAAACCAAGGTGTTGTCAAGAGCGTTCCGCCGTGGGGGATTTTTATGTCCGTAAGCGTAAAAAATAATCAAAAATACTTGCATTTATATGCTAAATGTGGTACAATATGTTTTATAGTGGATCAATATTGAAATGATCGAAAATCATTTTGAAATCACACGAAAAAGGACGGTGAAACCTTTGTCAAAGGAATCAATCCGCAAGATCACGCAGGCTGAACAAGAGGCGCGCGAGATCGTGGAGGCGGCACGTGCAAGAGCAAAAGCGCTGTATGCCGAGACCGAGCAAAAGAGCACGGAGGATCGCGAGCAGCTGGAGGCGCAGACTGAGCAGAGATTGCGTAAGATGCTGGAAGAAATGCAAGCGCACAGCCAAGAAATTTTGCAGCGCAGCAGCGAGGGCGCGCAAAAGGACGCGGAGCGCATGAATAAAATGGCGGAGCTGCACATGGAAGAGGCAGTGAAGGCTATTGTTTGGGGGATCAAAGAACAATGTCAGTAAGCACCATGCGAAAGCTGACCGTGTTTGCACCCAAGGGGCAGGAGGACGCTTTGATCCGCCGCTTGATGCGCTTGCGATGCGTGCAGGTGCGGCAGGTGGACTTGGCACAAGAGCAGCTTGAGCGAGTTGCGTGCGATGCGCAAAGGGCTGCTGCCGAGCGGCGATTGGCTGCCGTGACAGATGCCTTGGAGATGCTTGCCAAGTATTCCGCAAGGAAAGGCTTTGTGCAAACCAGAAATCAGCTGGATATTGAAAAATTTATGGCAGAGCGTTACGAAACGGCAACAGATGCCGTGCAGCGAACGCTGAAAACCAAACAGCGCGAGGGTGAATGCAATGCAGAGATCACCGCGCTGACAGGGCGCATGCACACCTTGGCGCCATGGCTGACCTACAGCCTGCCGCTTGAGCTTGGTGCGACCGAAAGCTGTGAGGTCGTGCTGGGTGCTTTGCCCGCCAAGACCAAAATCAGTGATATGATGGACGCGCTTGCAGAGTATTGCGCCGAGATCGAGAGCGTGTTCTCGGACAATGACGGCGAGTACGTTGCGGTCATTTACCACAAGCACGATGCGGCTTCGGTGCAGCGCGTGCTTGCAGAGCGCGGCTTTATCAAGGCATCGCTCAAGGAGTTTGACAAAACACCGAGAGAGGAATACGATGCGTGCAAAAAACGCGTCATGGAGCTGCAGACCGAGCTTGCACTGCTTACGCAGACTTTGTTTGAGCTTGCAGCCATGCAGGACGAGATTGAGGCGCTTTGGGACGTTGAAAACAGTGCGCTGACCGCTGCTGTTGCCAAGCAAAAGCTGGCGCAGACAGATTGCTGCGTAGTCCTTGAGGGCTGGGCACCTATCGGACGCGTGGACAAGATTGCAGGGGCGCTGCAAAACGTGGAGTGCGCCTTTGAATTCGAAGAGCCTGCCGAGAACGACGAGGTTCCCGTGCTGTTGCACAACAATAAATTCGCAGCCAACTTTGAGTGGGTCATCGGGATGTATTCTTATCCCAAGTACGGCACGTACGATCCCACCATGATCATGAGTATTTTCTATTTCATACTCTTTGGCTTGATGTTTGCCGACGTTGGCTACGGTGCGCTTTTGGCGCTGGGTGGATTCTTGATCCCGCCCGTCATCAAGATGCGTGACGGTATGCGCCGCACCTTCAATATGTTTGGATATTGCGGTATCGCGTGTACGGTATGCGGCGTGATATTCGGCGGTTGGTTTGGCGATATGCCGTATGCCATCATGGTTAATCTATTAAAGCTTTACCCCACGACCGAGGCTGCGGTAGAGGCGGTACCGTTCTTCAACGGCTTGCAGCTGACTTTCGGGGACAAGCTGTACGCGCTCAACCCCTTGACCGACCCCATGCCGTTTTTGGCTATCTCGCTCGGCATCGGTGCTGTGCACCTGATCGCGGGCATGATCGTCAAGTTCGTGCTTTTGTGTAAGGACAAGCAGGTGTTCTCGGCAATCTTTGACATCGGCTCGTGGCTGATCATCTTTGCGGGGGCAGGCGTGTTCTTTCTCTCCAAGGTCGCGGGCATCGTCATGGTCGTCTTGGGCGTGCTGATGATCGTCTGCACCGCAGGCAGAAGCGCCAAGAACCCCGTTATGAAGTTCTTAAAGGGCTTGCTGGGGCTTTACGACGCCATCAACTACGCAGCCGACCTGCTCTCCTATTCGAGAATTCTTGCGCTGGGACTTGCATCCGCGGTCATCGCGCAGGTCGTGAATATGGTAGGCACCATGTTCGTTTCCGGCTTCTGGGGATTTTTGATCCTGCTTGCCGTATCGCTGCTGGGTCATTCGGTCAACATGGCGCTCAACGTGCTGGGCTCTTTCGTACACACCAGCCGTTTGCAGTATCTGGAGTTCTTTGGTAAGTTCTTTGAAGAGGGTGGCGAGGGCTTTGTGCCGATTGCCGACTCGGATCGCTATACCGAGCAATAAACATTTCATCATTTGATAAAAATTAAGGAGAAATACAATCATGAAAAAGACAGTTCTTTTGACTATCGTTATGACTGCCATTCTGGCACTTGCGCTCTCTATCGGCGTTTTTGCTGCTGATGAAGCTGTAACCAACACCACAGTCGGCGTGACCGAGCAGGCTCCCAAGCTGCTTCCCATGATCTTCAACGGCGGCTCTCTTGCAATCATCGGCGCGGCACTTGCTGTCGGGCTTGCAGGCATCGGCTCTGCCAAGGGCGTTGGCATGGCAGGCGAAGCAACCTACGGCTTGCTCTCCGAGAACCCCAATCTGTTCGGTAAGTCCTTCGTGCTCATGGCGCTGCCCATGACCGAGGGCATCTACGGTCTGGTTATCGCATTCTTGATCGTGCTCAAGGTTGGTCTGTTCGCCGAGGGTATGGATGCTTTCGTTACTTTGCCCGTAGAAAAGGGCGCATATTACCTGATGAGTGCACTCCCCATCGCAGTCGTAGGTCTGATCTCCGCGATCAAGCAGGCAAGAGTTGCCGTTGCAGGCATCAATCTGCTTGCAAAGCGCCCCGATCAGGTCGGTAAGGCAATCACCTCAGCAGCGCTGGTTGAGACCTACGCAATTTTCGCACTGCTGATCTCCGTACTGCTGGTACTGATGGGTTGATCCCACCCGTGACCCGCACGCGTCACATATTTTGAGATTTAATTGAGGAATCATCATGACAGGACTGAAAAAAATTATTGCCCGCATATTGGATGATGCAAATGCACAGGCGCAGGAGATCCTTGACGAGGCGACCGAGAAGAGCATCGAGGTCAGAGCAAAGAATCTGGCAGATGCGCAGGCAGCGCAGGACAAGCTGATCGCCGAGGCGGAAAAGGAAGGCGAGGCGCTGGTGGTGCGCGCAAAATCAAGCGCAGCCATGGCAAGACGCAATATCGAGCTTTCTGCCAAGAGTGAGATGATCGATCGCGCGTTTGACCGTGCTATGCAGGAGATCTACGAGATGGATCGCGCCGAGTATGCAGATCTGTTGCTCTCTTTGCTTTGCAAGATCCTGAATGCGCAAAGAAATTCCGAGCGCGAAAGCATGCGTTTGTATAACGAATGCATCGCCCCCGATTATTACGAGCTGATGCTGAATGCGCGCGATAGCGGTGACGTGGCGTCCCGTATCATCAGCGGTGTGCGTACCGCTGCCGCAACGGGCAGGATCCCCGCGGATATGCCTGCCAAGGTGCGCCTGTGGAGCACCCCCATTGAGATCGACGGCGGCTTTGTGCTGCGCTGCGGCGACGTTGAGACCAATTGCTCGCTGTCCATGATACTGGCAGCTCTGCGCCCTCGGCTGGAGCCCCGTATCCAACAGATCCTTTATAAGGATCAGAACAAATCCTAAGATAAGAGCGCTTGCTCTATCGGAAAGGCCGGTTGTTTGACTTATGTCCAAAAAACCACAATCTACCGCATATATGTACGCCTCTACCCGTGTGCGTGCCTTGGAAAACGGCATCATCGGCAGAGACCGTATTGCGCAGCTTGCCGAAGCTGCGAGCATGGACGAGCTGTACGCACGCCTTGAGGAATACGGCGTGGCGCTCGTGCGTGACGGGGGCGGCGTGCAGATCGAGGAGACCTTGAACGGCATATTGAAGCGGGCGTTGACTGACGTGCAGGAAAACGCTCCCGCGCCCGAGCTGTTCGACTTTTTGCGGTATCCGTATGACTGTCATAATATCAAATCCGCTATCAAGAGTTATCTGCGCAAGCTGCCCTCTGAGGATATGCTGTTTGAGCTTGGTACGGTTGCTCCCGCAGACGTGGCGTGTATGCCCAAGACGGGAGAATACGGCGCTTTGCCCGCAGAAATGGCAAAGGCGGCACCCACGGCTTTGCAGGCTTACGAGAAAACGGGCAATCCCCGTGCCATTGATCTGATTTTGGATAAGGCTTGCTTTGCCGATATGCTGCGCTGTGCGCAACAGAGCGGCGAGGACTTCCATATGCAGCTGGTGCGCACGCAGATCGACCTTGTCAATCTTATGATCTGCCTGCGTCTTGTACGTATGGAGGCAGGAGAGCAGGGAAAGCTGCTGCTTGATCAAGCCCTTCTTGACGGCGGTTTGCTGGAAAAGCAGGCGCTGCTCGGCGCTTATGCCGAAGGACAGAGCGCGCTGCTGTATCTGCTTAACCGCACCCCCTACGAAAAGCTGGGGCACATGATCGCGGAGAGCGACGGCAAGGCTGCCACGGCAGAGCGCCTGGCTGACGACTTCCGCATGGAGCTCATCAGAGCTGCCAAGCAAACCACCTTCGGCGCCCCCGTGCTGACGGCGTATTTCTATGCGCAAGAGTATGCGGTCAAGAATATCCGCATCGTCATCGCTGCCAAGAAGGCGGGGCTTGCTCCCGAAATCATTCACGAAAGGATCAGGACAAGCTATGTATAAGATTGGCATGATCGGTGAGCGCGACAGCGTGATCGGCTTTATGGCACTTGGCTTTGCGGTGCACGAGGCAGAGGACGTCGATACGGCGAGATCCGTGCTGCACACGCTGGCAAAGGACAGCGAATACGCCATTATTTATATCGTTGAGAATTACGCGATTGCCCTTGCCGAGGACATCGCAAAATATAAGGACCTGCCCACCCCCGCAATTATTTGCATTCCGGGCAAAAACGGTACCACCGGCTACGGGCTTTCCCAAGTCAAAAAGGCTGTGGAGCGTGCGGTTGGCGCTGACATATTGTTTAAGGAATAAGGAGTATCAGATATGGTAGAAGGAAAGATCCTCAAGGTATCCGGCCCGCTGGTCGTGGCAGAGGGCATGCGTGAAGCGAATATGTTTGACGTGGTCCGTGTCGGCGATGCCCGTCTGATCGGTGAGATCATCGAAATGCACGGTGACCGTGCGTCCATTCAGGTTTACGAAGAAACCGCAGGCATCGGCCGCGGCGACAAGGTGGTATCTACGGGTGCGCCCTTGTCGGTTGAGCTTGGCCCGGGCTTGCTTTCCAATATTTACGACGGCATTCAGCGTCCTCTGGAAGCGATCAGAGAGCGCCACGGTGCCAATATTGCCAAGGGTATTGACGAGCCCGCGCTGGATCGCAGCAAGATCTGGCATTTTACGCCTGCCTACGTGTTTGGCGACAAGGTGGGTCCCGGTGACGTAT
>JAZOLE010000182.1:0-20756 GCA_045652835.1 Eubacteriales bacterium
GAAGCAGTTCCTTGAGACCGTGCGGCAGAATAAGGAGCTTCGCGAAAAGGTGGAGGCATCGCTCTCGGGCGTGTACGACAGCCTTGCGATCGCGGGCGCGGTTTCGGGTCCTCGCGTGCTGGAGGAATCGCTCATGCTGCCTAAAAAGCAGGGTAAGCTGGACGTGCAGTACCGCAACGTTATGAGCGTGACCGTGCCTGAGTTCGAGCTTGAGATCGTTGGCAAGGATGCGCAGGACAGCTATAATTACGGTCTTGCCTTTACCTCGGGTGAGCTGGATGCATCTTTAGCGCAAATGAGCGCGGTCATGGAGGACATGGTTGCGCTTGCGCAGAGTGAAAAGACTGTGCAGCTGCTTGCGCAGGAGATTGAAAAAACACGCCGTCGCGTCAACGCGCTGGAGTATATCATGATCCCCAAGTATCTTGCTACCATCAAGTCTATCAAGATGAAGCTGGACGAGAATGACCGCGGTAACACCACGCGCCTGATGAAGGTCAAGGATATGATGATCAAGGCGCAGCTCCAGGCGGGCAAGCAAGAGGACGAAGAAGACGTATGATCAAAATGCGTTGTGCGTCATGCATGGCGCACAACAGTGAAAGAGAAGCTGCTCAAAAGAGCGGCTTCTCTTTTTTTTGTGCCGTAAGTGTTGCGACTTTGGGGGGAGTTGATGAGAGTATCCCAATGAAGAAGGCGGTGAAGGGAACTTGTGTTTTTGCGGATAAAATGCGTTCCAAAATTAACCAACGATTACAAAACAAACAAAAACGCGCAAAATTCAGGCGAAATTGCCGCCGGTATTGTGCCAAAAAACAGCTTGCAGATGGCAAGAGAGGGCTTGCAAGGCGCGCGCGACGTGCGCTTTTATGCGCTGAAATCTCTGCTTTTCTCGCGCTGTGCAAGCCGTATTTTTCACCGTTTTTCTCGCGTCTTTTCCACGGTGCGCAGGAAAATGGAAAACCGTGCGGTATAAGGCTTTTTTTACCAATACCCATTGGTGCTTTTAGTGAGTCTTTCCATGCAAAAAACTTGACAAAACCGGAGGTTATATGTTAGAATATGATGAATAATTATAATGCAGATACTATGCGTGGTCTGCATGGGAGAATTTACAGAGAGGGGGCATACGAGCTTTGGCTAAAACGTCTATTCGTGCGAAAATTAAAACTGCTTGGGAATATAAGCGCGCGGCACTTTTGTGGACCGTGCTTGTTGTGATGGTGTTCGTGGCGGTTGCGGCTTTGTTCATGCACTTTTCTGATGCGTATATCTCCTCGGGAAACCTTGCCCAGCTCTTCTTGGAAGAGGCGGAGCCTGACGGTATGGTGTACATGCTGCTGGATGACTACGTGCTGATGTCGTTCTTGCTGCTTCTGTATGCGTTGTGTGCGATGTCATTTTTAACGCAGCTGTGGAACGATGACGTTGCGGATTATTACATATTGCTCCTACTTTGGAGCCTGACCTTCTACATTCTCTACGGCTTAAATCTGTTTAATCCGGGCGGCGGCTCGCTGCATTATCTGGTGCGCACCATGGCGGATACCCTGTATCAGCTTTCCGCTATTCCGCTGCTTTTGTGTCTGTATATCAGAACAGAGCGTTACCGCGGCTTTGTGCGCAGCGTGCTGATTGTTGAATACGTGCTGTGCACGTTGTTCGCGCTGCTTTCGGTTACGGGTCTGTTCCCCACGGTGCTGACCTACGTTGGTTTCGTTTGTGACGTGCTGCTGACTTGCGCTTTGGCGGGCATCTTGTTCCTTGGCTTCAAGGAAGCAAAGCAGGGAAACCGTTTTTACCGCTTGTTCTGTCCGCTGGTCAGCGTTATGGTGATCGGTATGGTTGGCGTAACCTTGGTCGCGGTCATCGGAAACGGAAACGGCTTTTATTTGCAACGCAGAGTATTTATGGAGCTGGTGCAGAACGCAAGCCTGCATCCGCTGCGCGAATATTATCTGCAACGCGTTGTGCTGATCGCGCTTTTGATCGTGCTGTTTATCAGATTGGTCACCGAGTTGATGCACAACAAATCCATCGTTCGCGTGCTCAGCTACGAAAAAGAGTCCGCACAGGGTTATGCTGTGGCGGTGCGTGAAAGAATCGATGAGGTACGCCGCATCAAGCATGATACCATGCTGCATATCAACGTGTGTAATATGCTGTATGCGCAGGGGGAATACCAACGTTTGGGTGAATATCTGCAAAAGCTGCAGACCGACGGCCAGGCAATCGCACCGCTGCAATACAGTAACAATCTCATGATCGACTATCTTGTCATGAGCTTTTCGCGCAAGGCGGAGCAAAAGCAGATCGCGCTGCAGACCGACATTGCGGTGCTGCCCGAGCTTTCTATTTCGGATTCGGATCTTTGCTCGCTGCTCAACAACGTGCTGCAAAACGCATTCGACGCATGCTTGAAGCTGCCGGATGCAGCAATGCGCTGGATTCGCCTTGAGATTCGCGCGGACGAAAACAAAGTATATTTCACCTGCATCAATTCCTGTGACGGATTTTTCATCCAGGATAACGGCAGGTATCTGACCACCAAGCAGGACGGCTCTCCCCATGGCTACGGTATGGGTATTATTCGAAATCTTTGCCGTCATAACGGTGGTGCAATGGCCGCCCAGGCCAATGGCAACCGCTTCACCATCAAGGTGGCGTTGCCGTATCATTCGGTGAACAACGAGAGGGGACTACAGGATGACATCCAGAAAGAGAATCAGTGAAATTTTGGTGGAAAACCGCCAGATGTCACAAGAAAATGCCAAGCAGATCTTTGCGGTCATGCAGGCAGGCAGAACCGGAAAAAGCGAGCAGGAGCTGATACTGGAGCGTGAATTTGCTTCGGAAAAGGATATTGCGGCTGCGGTGGCATTCAAATACGATCTGCCGTTGGTTGAGCTGGAGGGTAAGCTGCTTGACGAGGAGCTGATCCGCCGCCTGGATATCAACGTCCTCAAAAAGCACCGCGTTGTGCCGGTGGGATGGACCGATGCTGTGCCGCCTGCGATGAAGCTGGCTATGTTCAACCCCATGAACGCAGGCGCGATTGAGGACGTCGAGCTGCTTTCGCGCATAACTGTCGAGCCTGTGGTTGCCACGGCAACCGGAATCATGAACGCCATTGACAGATGCTTCGGTACCGAAACGCTGCGCTCTGCGGTTGACCAGTTTACCAAGGAAAGACAAAGCCTTACTGCTTTGGCAGAGGACGAGCGCGGTGACGATATCAGCTCTGCGCCCATCGTTGTGCTGGTCAATACGCTCTTGGAGCAGGCAGCGCGCCAAAGAGCCTCGGATATTCATATCGAGGCGCTGCAGGAGAGCCTGCGCGTGCGCTTCCGTATTGACGGCGTCATGTACACAAGACATAAATATCCCTCTGAGCTGACCAGCGCCGTGCTGGCAAGACTCAAGATTCTGTCCGGCATGGACATTTCGGAAAAGAGAAAGCCGCAGGATGGCAGAATGACGTATTTCGTGGACGGCAGAGAGTACGATATCCGTGTATCCGTGCTTCCCACTACGTACGGTGAAAAATGCGTTATGCGTCTTGCGCTCAAAAAGAGCTTGAGCCGTAACAAGAGTACGCTGGGTCTGAACGAGGACGATATGAAGAAGTTTGATCATATCATGTCCTACCCCAACGGCATTGTGTTGGTTACCGGTCCTACGGGTTCGGGTAAGTCCACCACACTTTATACGGTACTGAGTGAAAAAAACAGGGATGAGGTCAATATCGTTACGGTTGAGGACCCGGTCGAGGCAAATATCGACGGTATCAACCAGGTGCAGGTCAATCCCAAGGCAGACTTGACCTTTGCAAGCGCATTGCGTTCGATTCTGCGTCAGGACCCCGATATCATCATGATCGGTGAGATTCGTGACGTGGAAACGGCAATGATCGCAATTCAGGCGTCGATCACAGGTCACCTTGTGGTCAGCACCGTGCATACCAACAGTGCAGCCAACACGGTCACGCGTCTTTTGGATATGGGCGTGGATTCGTATTTGATTGCAGACTCTGTGGTGGGCATTATCGCGCAGCGACTGGTGCGCAGACTGTGCCCCAACTGCAAAAAGATGCGCAAGGCTGAGGAGTACGAGCTTGAATTTATGGGGAAGGATCCCACCGTTCCCGCCAACATTTGGGAGCCGTGCGGCTGCCAGAGCTGCAACGGCACGGGATATTACGGACGAATCGGCGTATACGAGATCATGGAGGTCACCCCCAGCCTCAAGCGACTGATCAACCGCAAGGCAACCGCCGAGGAGCTCAAGCAGCAAGCACTGCTGGACGGTATGCAGACGCTGCGCGCCAACGCTGCCAAGCTTGTGCTTTCCGGCATTACCTCTTTCCCGGAGATTCTGGGCGTTTCTTATGAAAACTGATGCCCGGGGCATTCTGATTACGATCAACAGGAGTACTTATGATTACGATTAAGCAGATTATTGATATTGGCGTGGAGCACGATTGCTCGGATATCCATCTTTCGGTTGGCAGACCGGTGGAGTACAGATGCCAGGGCGATTTGACTTGGTTTGACGATCACGTGATGACCGATGAGGACGTTCAGTGCGTGTGCGATCAGATGCTCAACGAACGAACAAAGGAGACCTTGAACAAGTGCGGTGAGGTTGACTTTGCATTCGCCATGGAGAATTGCGGCAGATTGCGTTGCAACGTGTACATGGAAAGCGGAAGATTGGCGGCTGCCATGCGTTTGCTGCCCTTCAGCATTCCCACCACAACGCAGTGCGGAACACCTCCTGCGGTGGTACACGCTGCGTCCAGACAAAAGGGACTTTTGCTGGTGACCGGACCTACGGGACACGGTAAGTCCACCACGCAGGCTGCGCTGATCCATCACCTGAACAGACACCATAAAAAGCACGTGATCACGCTGGAGGACCCGGTGGAATACGTGCATACCTCGGATAAGTGCATCATTCACCAGCGTGAGGTGGGCGTGGATACGGGATCGTTCTCGGCTGCATTGCGCGCTGCGCTGCGTCAGGACCCCGACGTCATTCTGGTCGGTGAGATGCGTGATACCGAAACCATTTCGATTGCATTGACCGCAGCGGAAACAGGACACTTGGTCATTGCAACCCTGCATACCAACAATACGGCTTCCACCATCGACCGTATCATAGACGCATTCCCCGCAGAGCAGCAGGCACAGATCCGTGTGCAGCTCTCTACCGTTCTGGAGGCGGTGCTGTGTCAGAACCTGGTGCCTACGCTGGACGGCAAGAGAACCGCGGTATACGAGGTGCTTATGCCCACCATGGCAGTCAGAAATATGATTCGCGAAAACAAGACCCCGCAGATTCCGTCTGCGCTGCAGACCGGTAAGAAATTCGGTATGCAGACCAAGGACGATCACCTGTACGAGCTGTTCCTGCAGAGAAAAATTTCTAAGGAAACAGCACTCAAATACGCTGAAGACGAGCAGCAGCTGACCAGAAAGCTGGAGGGCTTTGCCCATTGATAAAGGAGTAATCAATGCCAACTTACGGATATCAGGCCGTGTCAAAAAGCGGCGGAAAAAAGAAAGGGAGCATCACGGCGACCGACGCGCAACACGCAAGATTGCAGTTGCTTGCGGAGGGCTTGACTCCCATTGAGATCAAAGAACAGAACCTTTTGCAAAAGGACATTGACATTTCCTTTTTGGAGCGTGTCAAGCCGCGTGATCTGAGTGTGTTCTGTCATCAGTTTGTCAGTGTTATAGATGCGGGCGTGCCCGTATCCGATGCACTCAACCTGCTTGGCCAGCAAACGCAGAACAAAACGTTGCGTAAGGCTATATTCCAAACGCAAAAGGAGATCCAGCAGGGTGAAACGCTTGCGGATGCCATGCGTAAGCAGGGCAAGCGTGTATTTGCTCCCATGTTTGTCAACATGGTGGCTGCCGGCGAAGCGTCCGGTAACCTTTCCATTGCATTTTCACGTATGGCGGATTATTATGAGAACGCCAACAAGACCAAGTCTGCGCTGCAAAAGGCGATGATTTATCCTATCATCGTGTTGCTTGTGGTAATTGCGGTCATGTTTGTGATGATGCTGTTCGTGCTTCCTACCTTCAAGACCATGTTTGAGGACATGGGCGCAGAGTTGCCTTGGATTACGCGTCTTATTATGGGAACGAGTGATTTCTTTGTGGCTTACTGGTGGCTGATCCTGATTGTAGGCGGCGTGGGCGCTCTTGGCATCGTGCTGTTTGCGCGTTCTAAAAAGGGAAAGTACGTATTCGACTGGATTATGCGTAAGATCCCCGTGTTTGGTCCGCTGACGGTCAAAACCGCTTCTGCGCAGTTTGCGCGTACCTTCGCTACGCTGACAGCTTCCGGTCTGCCCATTATTGAGGCTTTGGAAATCGTGTCGCGCAGTATGACCAACGTGTATTTCAAAGATGCGTTACTGCATGCCCGTGAGAAGGTGGCTGTGGGTCTGCCTTTGGCGGAGTCGCTGCAGCAGAAAGAGCTGTTTCCTCCCATGGTCATTCATATGGTGATGATTGGTGAAGAATCCGGTAATTTGGAAAACATGTTGGATAAGCTTGCCGAGTATTACGACGAAGAGGTGCAGGCAGCAACCAAGAATATGATGGCGCTGCTTGAGCCTATGATCATCCTGCTGCTTTGCGGCGTTGTCGGCGTTGTTGCGATCGGCGTTATGCTTCCCATGTTCCAGATGTACGGTATGTACGATCAGTATTTATAAGGAGACTTTATGCATCCTGCTTTGGTTATTTGCGGTGCTGCCGTATTCGGCGCGGGTGCGGGTGCTGCCTGCATTCCGTTTGTCAACCGCAACTTGGTAAAACTTGAAAAAAATAAGCTTTCGGTCAAGGGCTGTGCCATCTTTATCGCGGTGCTGTCGCTTTTGTGGGCGGCTGTGTTTGCAGTCAAGGGCTGGGGCGCTCCGGCAATGCTGATCAGCCTTGCCACGGCTGCGCTTTTGTCCCTGTCCTTAATCGATTGGAAAACCTACGAAATCCCCTTTGCATACAACGTGTATATTTTTGTGCTTGGGTTATTCGCAATGGCTTTTGACCTGGCACATTGGTATGAGTACGTGATCGGCTTTTTTGCGATCAGCCTGCCGTTGCTTGCGCTGTTTTATCTCTCTCGGGGAACAGCGATCGGCGGAGGTGACGTCAAGCTGATGGCTGCATGCGGTATGCTGTTGGGTTGGAAACTGACTTTGCTTGGATTTGTGCTCGGCTGCATCATAGGCTCTGTGGTGCATATCGTGCGCATGAAAATATCTGGCGAGCGACATATGCTTGCCATGGGTCCCTATCTGTCAATCGGCGTATTCATTTCTGCGCTGTTTGGCAATGCCGTGATTGTGTGGTATCTCTCCATGCTTGGTCTGTAACGGCAATAAATTCGTATCATGAAAGAAAGAGGTAAATCAAATGGGCGTATCCTTTGGATCTAAGCACCTTCTTGCATTACAAATAGATAATGGCGTTACGCAGGTTGCTGAGCTGCGCGTACTTGCCAAAACTGTCACGGTGCTCAAGTCCTTTTCCGTGCTGACCCCTATGGGAACCGTTGAGGATGACGGAACACTGGTGGCGGACGAAAAATTTGCTGCGCTTTTGCGTGAGCAGATGCGTGAGCACGGCATCAAAACCGACAGAGGTGTATTCTGTGTCAACTCTGACCGTGTTATCACGCGTGAGATCACGATTCCTAACGTCAAGCGCAGTGAGATTCTGACTATGCTTGACACCAACTCGCAAGATTATTTCCCCGTAGACGTCAGCGATTACAGGCTGGACTATTCGGTGCAGGAGCATCTTGTGGAAAATGGCGTTAAAATGCTGCGTATTCAGGCAAGTGCGGTCCCCAAGCCGCTGATCGCTTCGTATTACGAGCTTGCCAAGATGATGGAGATCGGTATTGACTCCATTGACTTCTCGGGTAACAGCTTGCTGCAGGCGGTTGCGGTCAATCCGAACCTGATTACCGAGGAGGAAGACGAAGAGGGCAGCACGTATCTGGTTGCCAACTTGTATTCGGGCGGCACGCAGCTGACCTTTATCAAGGACGGTACTGTCAGATTGCAGCGTACCATTTCGACAGGCTTGGGCGATACCTTTGAAACGCTTTTGCTGGCGAATGCCGATCGATCGAGCGGTATTTTGGGCTATGAGCTGTCGGCTAACATGGATCGGGATGCGATGGAACAGGCATCTGCGGTATCGAATGCCAAGGCTTACGAGCTTGCTGCTGCGATCAACCGTATCATTGAATTCTATTACTCTGTAGAGGGTTACGGAAACGGCAAGATTTACGGTACAGCAATCGGTCAGGGCGTTCTGCTGCCTGCGTTTGTGTCGCAGCTGTTCGGAGAATTGGATATTGAGTGCCGCACCACGCACAGAATCGGAGCGGATGCGGAGGATTCCGATAAGGAATACGGACTGTATCTGCCTTGTATCGGTGCTTGTCTGAGCCCCTTGAAGCTGACAGACCGCGCATTGGGAATGACGCTGGAAAATATTTGTGCCAAGCGTCGTTGGCTGGAGCGCGCTGCCATTGTCAAGCGCAATATTGTTGTGCTGTCCGGCGCAGCGATTTTTACAGTGTGTGTGTTGGTATCCCTTACCATGGCAGGCGTTGTGCTCGTTGAAAACCTGAACGCCAAGAAAACCATTGAGGACTACCGCGAAAAAATCGAGGTGCTCTCCGAGGTAGCCAAGCAGCAGGAATTCAAGCTCAATGCGGAGACCATGCGTGACTTCTTGCAGTCCTATAAGCAGAAGCTGGAGCAGCTGGAGCAGGACGAGCAGGTTTACGAATCCTTGAAAGCAGAGCACGAGCAGCTTGCAGAGACCTACCGTGCGCTGCAAGAGGCATGCGCGCAGCTGGAGCAGGACTTTGCTTACGTGGATCAGGTGTATTCCAAGGAATATGCGATATACGATGATTTCTCCAAGAGCATTTGGGCTTGGTACGAAGAGATCATGTATACGCTGGACGAGGATTTCATGAACACCAACAATGACAATCTGGTTTCCTTTATGGAGGAGCTGGAGGACAGAATGCCCTCTACCTTTGTTGTGACAGCCATTGCTGTGACCGACCAGGGCATCAATATGGGTGTTGAGGTCAAGAGTAAGGAGCAGGCGATCTACGTCATTCAGGAGCTCCGCGAGTTTGATACCGTAGAGATCCTGGCAATTTCGGGACTGACCATCGTGGGCGGCGGAAACTCCGATTTGTTTGAGGAAGAGATTCAAGGACCGTTCAATCCCACCCAGCGCGTACGCTTTACCGTATCGCTGAAATATACTGAGAAGTTCAGAGAGAATTGAGAAGGGAGGGCTGAGACGTGAGCAAAAAGGACGCAAAAGTTCAAAAAGATACCAAAAAGAAAAAGCCGCATTACAAAAAGAAGCAGAGCGGCGTTTACAATAAAAAGCCGACGGGCAAAAAGAGCAAAAACAAGAATAGGCAGATCGATCATATGATCGAGACGCTCGTGGCGCAGGCGCAGCAAGCGCAGCAGGTAGCGGAAGTAGTTGAGCCTTCCATAATACCCGTAGCAGAGCCGGAAACGGAAATCATCACGGCTGTAGAAGCAGAAATCTCTGTGGAATCCCCCGAACAATCCGATCCTGCGGAAGTCGCACCCGATGCGCAAATCACCGAGGAGGCGGCTGATCCCAAGCAGCCTATGAACCCCATGACCCAAATGATGGTACAGGCAGCTA
Source organism: Eubacteriales bacterium (assembly GCA_045652835.1). Classification (GTDB taxonomy): domain Bacteria; phylum Bacillota; class Clostridia; order Oscillospirales; family CAG-272; genus SVQP01. The sequence goes on from JAZOLE010000182.1 coordinate 9,744, forward strand.
TGGCAGGAGCCTTTGTCTGCATGGGCTTGGTGCTGCTTTTGAGTACATTGTTCTTCGTATATTTTCCTACAAAAGAGAATAATGAGGTTTTGGCAGATGAAAGACTTGCCAGCCGCATGGAGCTCAGCCTGCTGATCTCCGACGTGTTCCCGAGCATGAAGGTAGAGGATGAGCTCAGCGATTTGCTGCTGCGTTCCTTGGAGAACAGAAAAAATACGTTGCAAAAAGAGGGCAATGCAGTTGTCAAAGAGATTAACGGATTGAAGGGCGATGAAGAAATTTCCAAGCTTTTGGAAGAGGTTGGATATTCCGCATCCGATTTTGACGGTATTCTCAAGGATAGCGAGCAAGCCGAGGCATGTTTGAACGCGTTGCAAGGTCCGATTGGCGTGATCGATGCAAGGCTGGAGGAGCTGGGCGTTGCCAAGCTCAAGGAAGATATCGCTGCTTTGAAGGGCGCAACCACTACAGTGACGCGTGAGGACGAGAATGGTCAGACCATTACCGAAACCGTGACCACGGGCGGATTGATTCCCGAAGTACAGGCAAAGAAAAACGAGCTGCAAAAGAAGTTTGACGATATCCAGGCGAAGCTGGATCAGCTGGATGCGTACATTCACGACAATCAAGGCAAGATTAACGCTATGTATAACCGCCTGGAGGATGTGGCAAAGGTTGATAATATCTATACCAAGATAGAAGCGATTACCGCATACGCAAAGGCAAATCCCGAAGATAACATATTCCTCAAGGATACCGAGGAAAAGCTGGCAAGCTTCCCGGGCGAGTCTAAGGAAGAAGACGATATCCTGTTTATTATGAAGGTAGAGTCCGAGACGGGTATTCGTATGCAGACGATCAATTACGGTCAGGATTATCAACACAAGCAGCTGTCCAACGGCATGCTGCTGTGCTATGAGGTGTATAGTATTCCGTACTATGCAACCTATCAGGGTCTGAAAAATCTGATTGCTTATTTCAATGATAATGATGATTTCTACGGATCCGTGTATACCTTGTCCATGCAGTATAATCCCGCAAACGAGTCTATTCAGGGTTCGATGGTGATTTTGCATTACTATCTGCTTGAAAAGGATGCAGAGTACGTTCCTCCTGTAATCGATGAGGAGATCATTCCCGGTATCGACGGTATTTTCGGTGATGTGACCGATAACGGTAAGCCGAACGGTCCGTTGAGTAACTACACGCCCGAGCAGATTGAGGAATGGCTTGATCAGGGCCTGTCGCTGGAGGATGTGCGTAAAAAGCTGACCGATGAGCAGTATCCCGAAACCGAGCTTTTGTGGATTCTCAAGAAGAAGTACAAGAGCGAGGACGAGATCATAGGCTTCTTGGAAAAGTACGGTGATCCTGAGGTGGATTATAATAACCAGATGGAGATGCTGGGCTATTTGCAGAGAATATTCCCCAATACCGAGCTTAAGACCTTGTTAGAGATCTATAACGCAAAGCTGCCCGAGGACACTACGGGTAGCGAACAGCCCGATGACCCCGAGGACACCACGGGTGGCGAGCAGCCAGAGGATCCCGAGGACACCACGGGTGGTGAGCAGCCCGAGGATCCCGAGGATACCACCGGCGGTGAACAGCCCGAAGATCCCGAATCGGGGAAATTGAGCGACTATACTGTAGACAACGTCAAGGAATGGATGGGACCTGCGTATGACATGTCGCTCAGAGACGTTCGCGAAAAGCTCAAGGGTGAAGGCTATGAAGCCACCGAGCTTGCATGGATCTTGCATGAGGAGTACAAAAGCGAATCCGAGATTCTTGCTTTCATGTTAGAATACGAAGAACTCGACTATTTGACTCTGGAGGACGCTACAGAGCTGTTTGAGTGTTCTTTGGATGAATTGAAAGCGATTTACCGCAGCTGATCATTGCCTTATAAAGGAGAAAGGAGAAGGGCATGAGAAAGTTTTTGAAAAATCAAAAAGGCGTGACCATGGTGGAAGTGCTTATAACCGTTGCAATCCTTGCAATTGTCGTTGTTCCATGCCTTTCCTCCTTTGTCATGGCACAAAGAGGTAACGTCAAAGCCGCTGAAATCACCCAAGCCTATACCTCAGCTGCCAACCTGATGGAGCAGCTGAAGGGGGGCGCTGACAATGGGGAAATCTTGGAGGGGGATACCCCTTACTACGATCCTGAGGGCAACATCACGTTATTTAGTACACAGATGACGTACGGAGAAGAGGCAAATGCAAAGACCTACTATTCCGTGAGCATATACGCAGGAGAGCAGACTGCCGAAACAATCAGCGGTCTCGAACCCATTTTGAAAGGGGTGATCGCGCTTGACTAAAAAGTTTATCAAGGATAATCGCGGTCAGGTGCTTTACGCGGTGATCGTGACGATCATGTTTATGGGTGTGCTTTCCATGATCACTATGGGACTGACGCTGAATAATTACAATGCTGCTTTGAATAAGCAGCAGCACGTGTCCGACTATTATACTGCCGATGCGGTGGCGGAGTTGTTGCGTATTGGTGCGGAGCAAATTGATCCCGAAAATTCTATTTCGGAGATTAAGGGCGCACGTGTTCATTATGCGAATGAAATATATACCATCACATATGGTACGGTAACGATTGTTACAAAAATAAATGCCGATAACCAATTTGAACGCTGGGAGGTAAGCTATCATGAAGCATATGTTCCGGCTGAATAAAAACAATAAGGGCGTGACCTTGGTAGAGGTCATTGCAGTGATTGCGGTACTGGGCGTGGTCATGGCGGCCGTGACGGGATTTATGATCTCGGGGACCAAGATGTCCGCCAAGGTCAGCGATGAGGCGACAGGCTCTATGAAAGAACAGACCGCATCGGAGTTTATTAACAGACGAATCTGGGCAGCAGATGACATAAATATTGACACAGCCGACCCGGAAAAAACAATAGAAATAGATTCGAAAACATATTATACCGAGTTGACGGTTGGCCAGGCAACGATTTCGAGTGTTCCTGCAGAGGGGCAGACCGGCGACATGGTTGTGCAGTACAAAAACGGTGAAAGCAACGCCGTAATCCTATGCACCGGTAATATCTATTTTGAAGAGATTGAAGGCAATATGGTGACGTATTATCTCAATGGCACAAAACACGTTGTGCACTTGAGAAAAAGCTGACCCTATGCATATAAGACAATGGAGGAGCCATTTGTTATGAAAAGGATAGTTGTTATTTTAACAGCTTGTTTACTTTTGATCGGTGCTACGCTCACGATTGCTGCGCAATCGACTGCACCGGTTGCATCGTTGGAGTATGAGGACCTGGAGTACAGGGAAAACCCCAACATAACAGCAGGACTTGGAACCGCGCAGATGGGCGACGTACTCAGCGGCATTGAAGGTCTTACCGTAACTGATGCGGAAAAAGCATATATCCGATATGAGTTTGACGGACAACACGTGCTGTACTTTACCAAGCCTGCTTTGGGAGATAAGCAGTTTGAGTACGATGGAGAGCTGCAAGAGCTGACTGTGGTTGTACAAGGCGATTCGTATTCTCCCGCAAGGTATGACACGATTATTGATTGGATTCCCGTATCCGCAAGCATTGCGACCTTGACCGGAACTTCGACTGCAAGCTTTGAGCCTGCTGAAGATCTGGGCGAGAACTACTACCGTGCCGTGCTGTATAACGTTCCTTGGTCGCCCAATATGACACCTGTTGTGGAATACCGCGCAAAATTTGAGGTAGCTGCAGGCACGCTCAATGATTTTGTCAATTTTGCTTATGAGCAGGCGTTGCTTTTGACCGATGAGTATGCTGTATATGAAGCTGAGCTTGCCGCTTATAAAGTTTTGATGCAGGCATATGAGCAAAACCGTGGGGAATGGTCGGAATACGAGCAGGCGCTGGATCAGTATAAACTTCATTTGGCGTTGGTTGAAAAATATCAGGACTACCTTATCTATCAAGAGTATCTGAAGCGCCTTAATGAATATCAGACCGCGCATGATGCGTTCCTTGCAAATCAGGCAGCGTGGACAAAGTATTACCAGGACTGCATCAAATTCGAACAGTACGTTGATTACAAGTACAACGTTCATCCCTCGCTGAATCAAACGTATCAGGGTTATATGGAAAAGGCACAGCAGCAGTTGGATATGTTGGCTTTGCTGAAGGTCAAGGACCCCAATACGGGTTATTCCTTCATCGAAATGATGATGAGTGACCGTATCGCTCCCATGATCGAGGAAAGACGTGCTGAGATGGTTATTCTGCTTGGCGAAGGAACGGTGAATGCTGTGATTACGTCAACGCAGGAGCTGCAGAAGTTCTGTACCAAGTATCAATCGTTGACCACCGATCAGGAAAAGTACAATTTCTACATCAAGGAGCACGCAAGCTTTGTCAAGCATTTGCGTCAGCTTTATGACAATATCAAAAAGCTTTATGAAAAAGACATCATCTATCAAAAGCTGCAGGAGGAATATCCCGAGCATATTGTCACGCTGGTGCGTATGCTGGGCTCTCTGTACGTGCAACGCTGCGTATTTGATGACCGCACCTCGCTCAATCTGAACACGGTTGTGGATACGCGTGGTAAGCAAACTGCGGGCAAACTGGTGCACGTTTCGGTTCGTCCGTCTTCGGATAATAACAATGCAACTCCCTTGAGTGAGTGGCCCGTTGCTCCCATCGATCCTGAAACTTATGAGGTAAAGGTGGAACCTACCGAGCCTTCGATTACGCTGGAGGATGCAACTCCCCCCGCAAAGCCCGAATTTTCTACGGTCAAGCACGAGGATGAGCTGGACGAGTACATGGAAGAGCCTGTACCGATGGAGCAGCCTACTCCTCCCGAATCCGAACTCCTGCCCCATCCCGGTTCCGAGCCTGCTTTGAATTGGAACGAGAGAGAGCAGAGCCTGTATGACGCATATCTGGCGGGCACTGTAGCGCAGAGACCCGAGTTTGAGCAGGATCAGACGGCTTACGTGCACACGACCGTCAATTTCCCCATCAAACCGCGAGATGACGAATTGCGTTATTACGTGTATTTCTATAATACCGATGATCAAGGTACGTATCTGGGACACTCGCTTGGTGTTGAATACGGTCAGCCTGCCACAGTTCCCGAGCATCTGCTGACCGCTACCAAGGCCCCCGAGGTAAAAATCGCTTACGAATTTGTGGAATGGGTAGATGCCAACGGCGACCCGATCAATATCGATTGCATGACCGAGGACGTGGAGGCGTTTGCTACCTACGTGGTCGTACCCCGAAAGTATAACGTGACCTGGGATGTGGGAGATGCCCCGATCGTGGAACAGTGGGAATACGGTCAGACGCCTGTATTCGGTGGCTCTACCGATAAATCCCCCAGTGCCCAATACGAGTATTCGTTTATCGGTTGGGATAAGCAGTTTGCAGCTGTGACGGGAGACGTGACGTATACTGCATTGTATGACAATACGATTCGTCGCTATGACGTGATCTTCGACATGGGTGACGGTACACGCGTTGAGGGCAATTATACGTACGGTCAGGATCTCGCTGCTGTGGCAGCTACGCTGACCAAGCCGTATCTTGCGCCTACAGCGCAGTACACCTACACCTTCAAGGGTTGGGAGGATGCGCACGGCAACCTTTATACCGATCATACGCAGTTCCCGATGCTTTCCGAGGACATGACCTTTACAGCGGTGTTTGACCAAACTGTCAACGTATATACCGTGACGTGGGTTGTGGATGGCAAGACAACGCAAACCTCGGTTGCATATGGCGATATGCCTGTATTCGGTGAAATTCCGATCAAGGAATCCGATGAGCGTTATCACTATGATTTTGCCGGCTGGGAGACTGAGTTTGTTCCCGTAACCGGTGACGTGACGTATACCGCAAAAGAGTTTGACAAGCGTGCAAGACTTTACCAGATCGATTTCGTGATTGAGGGACAGGCGCATACCTTCTATCTGGAATACGAGCAGCTTCCCAAATTTGAGGAAACACCGCAAAAGGATTCCGACGTGCAGTATGACTATACCTTTATCGGATGGGACAGCGAGCCTGTGCCCGTGCGTGAGGATGCGATTTACATTGCGGAGTTCGGAAAGATACTTCGCAAATATCCCGTCAAGTTTGTGGTGGGCGGAAACGAGGTTATTGCGGAATTTGAATACGGCAAGGTGCCCAAGTATCCCAGTGGCACGCCGACAAAGCCTTTTGACTCCGAATATTATTACGTGTTTGCCGAATGGGATAAGCCTCTTGCCGCTGTGGATGGCACAGAGGTGACGTATACCGCAAGATTTGAGGCTTTGCCGCTTGCTCCCGGTCAGGATGAAAACGGCAAATTGAATGTTGGCAAAGACGGTGAGTATGAGCTGAAGCTGCAGGGAACGCAGGTGGATCTTGCTCAGGTGTTTGAAATGATCGGTCAGCAACAGGCACAGGGCCTGCGTGTATTCTTTGGTGATGCGGTTCTGACGTTCCCCAAGTCGCAGGTTGATGCATTCTATTCGATGGGTAACGGCATTGGCAAGGTAACGGTTGCTCTTGCAGAGATTAAGGGAGAAAAAACGTATCAAATCGAGCTGCTGGATCAATCGGGTGCACCTGTTGCGTATCTGGTGTCCGAGCTGACTGTGATGCTCCCGTATAGCGGTGAGTATACTGCAGACGTATTCCGCGTTTTGGAGGACGGCACACGCACCAAGCTGCAAGTAGAGCACAAGGACGGACATCTGGTGTTCTCGACTATGGACGTGGTCTCCACGTACGTGGTGGCGTATAAATATCAGATCAATAAGAATCCGTCCGAGAACGGTGTGTTTGATGTGACGCAAGACGCTTACGGCGGGGAAACGGTGACCATCACGCCTGATCCCGACGAGGGCTACCACGTGGATTCTATTGTGGTTGAGAGCAACGGTGAGACGGTCAAGGTGGATTCCGAGGATGGGAAGTATTCCTTTATCATGCCGGACGGGAACGTGAATATTACCACTATCTTCAAGGTGGTAGAGGGCGGCACGACCGTTGAGGTTATCATTGGCGTAGTGACGGCACTTTTGATCGTAGCGATCGGCCTTATCATTGCCTTCGTTCTGCACAGAAAAAAATCGGTTAAGCTTTGATTTTAGCCAAAGGGGTTGCATGATCATCATGCAACCCCTTCTTTTTTGGCGAATATCTTGACAATGCATGTATGGGTGTGGTATAATACCACAAACTCCCAATCGTTACGTATCCCCTATAAATTTTTAAAGGAGAAAAAACATGAAAAAAGTACTTGTGATGCTGATGTGCGGCATCATGCTGCTCTCTGTTTTGGTTGCTTGTGCAGACAGCGAGCAGGGCGGAGAAGAGACCACTACAGCTACAGAGGAAGAAAACTATTGGGTCAGCCCCGCGCTGACAGTTACCGATGAGTTTTCCGGCAAGACCCTGAGCATTCTTGTCAACCATGAAATGAATGCAGGCAGCGATGAAGCATCCTCCGATCCGCTTGAGGATGCGATCTACAGAAGAAACGATAAGCTGGAGGCGACCTACGGCATTGAGATCAACACGCTTTTGGATACCGACTATATCTCTCTTAGCAGCAAGGTGACCAAGGACGTCAGCTCCGGCAACGGCGAATACGATCTGGTGTATCAGCATATGGTCAACTCTGCCACCAACCTTGCGACCAACGGACTTTTGATCGACCTTGGCGATATGGAGTACGTAGATTTTGATCAGATATGGTGGGATCAGGATGCTAGAGAGGGCTTTACCATCGGTAACCATCAGTTCCTGGCTGTGGGCGACCTGCTGCCTCACACCATGCTGTATTCCGCATGCCTGGCGTTCAACAAGAACCACTTTGATGATCAGGGTCTGGAGTATCCCTACGACCTGGCAAGAGAAGGCGTGTGGACGCTGGATGAGCTTAACGCGTTGACCAAGGATCAGACCAAGGATATCAACGGTGACGGTAAGATTGACTATGAAAACGACTATTTCGGCATGACCTCCTGGCATCTTGCAGGTCCGTTCAACTTCTTCTTTGGCTCGGGCGCAACCTTCTTTACCAAGGATGCCGATAATTATCCCGTTTACAGTGTCGATCAGGACAAGATCCAGAACATCTACGATAAGGTCTATACCACGTTTATGGATAACGATTCTCTTTACATCACCGATGTGGGCATCCATACCGAGGCATATAAGGTATTTACCCGCGGCCAGGCGTTGTTCTGCTCCTGCTCGCTGACGCAGATCGCAATGACTGAGCATGGTTTTAAGGATATGGCAGACGAATACGGTCTTGTGCCCCAACCCAAGTACGATACCAATCAGAAGGACTACATGAGCTTTGTAAACGGTGCGGCTGCCGTTGTGGTCGTTCCCAAGAGCGTGGCGGCAGACAAGCTCGGCTTTGTAGGCTTTTCCATGGAGGCACTTTCGTCCTCGTCTTACTATATGGTGACCGATACCTTGTACGATAAGGTTGCAAAGGCAAAGAACGTGCGTGACGCCGAGTCTGCGGAGATGGTGGATATCATCATCCGTAACAGAGTATTTGATTTCGGTTACTCTCATTTCTTCAGCAAGGGCTATCCCTGCGCAGTGCTGTTCCAGACCTGCCTTGACGGCAAAAACACCTCTGTTGCAAGTGCGATCAAGAGAACCAAGGAAAATACCATGAAAAAGGAAATCGATAAGATCCTGAAGGTTTATCAGGGTGATTGATGAATAAGAAAAAACGGGCTGCACTGCAGCTCGTTTTTTTATGGATATGTGTAACAAGTGTAAGAAGGGACGGCTCTCTCTGTTACATTGAAATCTCTTTTAGTATAAGCGTTTTATCGTTATGTGCGAAACAGGGGGCAGGCCCTTGTTACACCGCAAGTTCAGTTTTTGCGTTGGGCTTGCACGCCCGGCGGCGTAACAATGATCCGTCCACCCGTTACGCGCGCGACTCCATACCGCTAATGCCACAGCCATGAAAGTTTCGCGATCACTTACCGATCGAATCATTTAAAGGGAAAAATTCGATTGGGGGGTTCGGGTGATTGGCTACGTACTGCGCAAGCTCCTCTTGCGTAACCTGCTGATCGCCGATGTAATACGCTGCATGCGGCTCGCTGTCATTCACGATTTTCCAAAGCGGCTCGTGGGTGATCTGTGCACCGTCAAAGTGCAGCCTGTTTTGCCCGTACGTAAAGTCATCGCCCGTGTGACTCCAAGCATACGTGCCATCGGCATTCAGATCGTACATACTACGGAACGTGAATGAATACAGGTAGACGGTTTTTTGGTAAAAGCGAAGAATCAGAATGCCATCGCCGTACTCAAGCACCAGCTCGCTGATCCCATCGGCATCCAAATCTTCATAGGCATACTGTCCATTATAGACTTGATAGAGCGGAATGCCTGTATAGGGTGTTTTGCAATGCCCCAGTAAGGCGAACTGCTCCAAATCGGTGTTATATATTACGCACGAGCCCTCAAACGCTGCTTGGTACATTTCCGCTGCGATTTCCTCCTCGGTAAACAGGGGAGTAAACACAAGCCCCGCGCATTTTTCGTTTTCCTCTGCACCCGTGTAGGCGTCGCAGCATTTCCAAGCCTGATTTAATTCCTTGTATTCTTGCTCGGTAATCTCGGTCGCCAGCTCGCCCTCCAGCTTGTAATACTGCTGTACGACTACGTCGTCTACCCACACGTGGCCGCTCGTGCCAAACTCCACTACAGGCTCTGCTTTAGCACCTCCTTGTGCAATACGATATACAGCGTGCGAATGGCTGTCAGCTCCATTGCTGCCCAGCTCGTGCAGACAGCCCTGCGCATCGATTCTGCAGGTCTTGCGCGGCTGGTAGCTGCCAAGCAGCGTAGGCGTGCCGTTTGCCATGGATAAGATTGCAACAATGCTATAATCCTCGTTAAGCAAAATCAGCTCGTCCAATCCATCGCGGTTGATGTCCTTGATCGCGTAGCCACAGGATAGTTTATAGTGTGGGGAAGTCCAATCCTTCTGACCTCTGCCGGCATAAAACAGGTAGGCGGAAACGAACAATTTCTCGTAAAGCTCCTTGTCAAAACGATCGTAGATTCCCAGCTCAGCAGCGTAGTCATGGTCTTCGCCTTTTCCGTTGTCATATCGCTGGCAGATGCGAATGATGTCGCGGTATACGTCGATCATCTCATCGTAATTGACGGGTACGGGTTGGATTTCATCTGTTTCCAATATTTCAAACAGCTCCAAAAAGTCGGAAAACTCGCATTCGCACGAGCAAAACGCAAAAAGCATGACAAGGCAGAGCAGACAGGCGGTGATTTTTCTCATAATATTATCCTCTCAGAATCGTTCGGTTAAGTTCATCACGGTGTGGTGTTGGTATTTATCGTGTTTGTGCGGCAGCAGTTTCCGCGTAGACATAGAATTTTTTGAGCAGATTATTCAAAAACGGGATATGGACAAACAAATAGCCCAAGCTTGCGCCGGACAGATTGAAAATAAAATCGTCCACGTCAAGGCTGCCCATGCGAAGCAGCGGTTCTGCCAGCTCCACGAAAAGCACGATACCAAGGCAAAGGGCTAAGACCTTCCAAAATTTTCTGAACGAAGCGAACATGCAGGGCAAAAAGCAACCCATAGGGAAGAGCACGATCAGATTGCCGACCAGGTTTTTGACCACGATATCTGCGTTGATGGTGTCGTTTTTTAACCTTACGATATAGTCGTAAACGGTTTTGAAGGGAATAAAATTCGAGCGGCTGAAAAACTCGCCGACCGTGGCTTCGGTGTTGATGTGCCTGCCGTCCAGCAGCAGAAATTTTACCAAAGCAAGGCAATAGATCACAAAGAAAACGTACAGCAGAATTTTAACGGTCTTTCTCATTTTTTTCTCCAAAGCGGTTTTATACTGTCACTATATCACACCGCAAAAGCGTTGTCAATAAGGTGGGGAAAAGTAATTTTCAGGGTGCAAAATTTGCCTATGAGTGGGGGATTTTCGCTAACTCCGTAGGGGCGATTCACGAATCGCCCG
>JAZOLE010000183.1:0-3058 GCA_045652835.1 Eubacteriales bacterium
CTCTACCGTTAAGGTTTACGACGTGGAGTGGGATGAGGAGCTGACCTACGAGATCGTAGGCTCTAACGAGGCTGACGCACTCAACCACCGCAATTCCGACCAGTCTCCCATTGGCAGAGCACTCATGGGCAAGCACGCAGGCGACAACGTTGAGGGTCAGGCACCCAACGGCACGCTGCACTTCAAGGTCCTGCACGTAGAGAGAACCAAGTAATAAAAAAGGTCAAAACGCATCTGTCATAGCGGCAGATCCGTTTTGCATAGGAGATATCATGAACGATAACCAAAAGCTCAACAGTACGGAGATCGTATCCGAAAACCGTACATACAATAAACTGCAAAATTTCTGGTATCACAACAAGTGGACGGTCATCGTGGTTGCTTTTTTCGTGATCGTGATCGCGGTCTGCACGGTGCAAATGCTTGGCAAGGACAAGTATGACGTCAGCATTGTGTACGGCGGCACCGAGCATATGGATGCAGAGCAGCGTGCGGCGTTTGTAGCTGCCTTACAGAACGTACTGCCCGAGGACTATGACGGTAACGGCAAAAAGTCCGTAGGACTTGTGGAGTTCCAGATCTTCTCCGAGGAGGAGATTTATACCGAGATCGAGACCGAGGTCAACGGAGAGCTTGTCACGGTCAAAAAGGAGCAGGTGGCATTAAGCTGGAACACCGAGCAGTTCTCGTCCATGCAGAGCGCGGTTTCCAAAACGGGCGAGTATTCGCTTTGCTTTGCAAGCCCCTACGTATACGAAAAGCTGCTTGCGGGCTATGCCGTCGAGGGCAAGACCGTGCGCCTTGGTGACACCGATTTTTACCTGTATAACGAGGCTGTGCAAGCGCTGCCCGCGGATACCGTGGTCTGTCTGCTGCGCCAGTTTACGGTAGGGCAGAGCAGCAGAAACGAGATCTACAATCGCTCTGTAGCACTGTTTGACGCCATTGTGGCGTACGACGTGGCGGAATAAAACAAGAACGAGGACAGCGCAATTGCGCTGTCCTCGTTTTCGCGCCCAACCTCTCATGAAAAGTTTTTGCGTCGCTTTTTTCAAAAAGCGACCGAGGTCGAGGGCGTGCAGCCCTCGTCGCCTCCGCAGAGGCGAAATTTCTTTTCACGCCGTTTTTTTGGTTCTTTTTTTGCGGCTACTTGCTCAAAAAAAGAACGGAATGAATTAGGACGGCTGACATTGAGAAAGCCCTTTCCGTTCTTTTTGGCACCGCGGGCGCAAAAAGAACCAAAAACGCCGAGAATATTTCGCGCCTGCGGGCGCGACTCGGGGCGCTGCCCCAAGACCCTGCGACCTTTTTGAAAAAAGGTCGATCAAAAACTTTCAAAAGAGGAGTCCGAGGGTGGCGGTGATCAAAACACCGTTTCGATCATCTTGCCTGCGCCATCGGGTGAATACCGCCAATAGTCCATATGTGCCGTCTGCTCGGGATCAACAAAATACCGCAGTCCTGCATGCGCGGTCTCACCGCGATAAGAATCGATCAGCACCAACTTGATCTTCATGCGGTCGGGCTGTATGCTCTTAATGTAAACACCGGTGTAACGCCCAATACACGTCTGCAGCCGCGCGATCGTGTCGGCATTCGCATCGGGGCGCAGCTCGGCAAGCCCTGCAAGATTGGGCGTCAGCTCCACAAACACGCCATACCTCTCCACGCTGCGAATAATGCCTGCCGCCGTCTGTCCGGCACAGAACAGCGCAGCGTTTTGCTCCCACGTGCCAAGCAGCTCGCGCAAGGAAAGCGTGATCCTGCCGCTCGTCTCGTCAATCGCGCGTACCACGCAATGCAGCATCATGCCGGGCTGCAGACGATCGGACGGATGTGCGATGCGCGAGACCGAAATGCAATCAAGCGGCAGCAGGGCACAAATGCCGCAGCCTACGTCCACAAATGCGCCAAAGCGTTCAAGATGCGTCACGCGCACGGGTATGATATCCCCGGGAGTCAGCTGCGAGAGCCACTGTAAAGCGCACCTGCGCTGCGCATTTTTGCGCGAGAGCAGCGCAAGCGGCTCCCCCGTACTTGTGCGCGTGATCCGCTCCACCGTGAAGCAGACGGGCTTTCCTACGCGCGAGATGATGGCAATATCCTTGACCGCCTCGCCACCGGGGGAATACACCGCCTCGGAGCGCGGAATGATGCCGCGCATGCAGCCAAGATCCACGTGCAGTCCCAGCTCGCGATCGCAAAGCAGGGCATTGGCTTCCAGTATTTCGCAGCCCTCTGCCGCTTTTTCTATGCCGAGTGGCGACGCTAAATATTCGCAATTTTGCGGCTGCGAGATGCGGCAGCCCTCGGGTAAAAATTGAGATTGTATCATTGTGCTTCCTTTCCTTTTTGGTAGTTGCTTTTACTATATGCGAAAAGGGTTTTCAACATGCAGACCTTTACCGCGCAAATCGTCGGAAAAAATACCCCCACGCAAAAGGGGAATGCGCAAAAAACGCCAAAAACGCGAGAAAACGAGAGCATTGTATATGCTAAATTAAAATTTTCAAACTTTTTTTCAAAAAGGTATTGACAAGTCGGAAAGTGCATGATATAATATGCCGGTAATAAAAACTATCACTATGTTTTGAAAGGAATTTTAACATGTCCACATTCATGCAGAAGAAAGAATCTGTAGTTCGTAAGTGGTACGTCATCGATGCAGCAGGCAAGCCCCTCGGCAGAACCGCTGTAGCTGCTGCTGACCTGCTCCGCGGCAAGAACGACCCCACTTTCACTCCCCACGTAGACAGCGGTAACTTGGTTGTTATCATTAACGCAGATAAGGCAGTTCTGAGCGGCAGAAAGCTGGAGCAGAAGTACCACTACCACCACTCCGGCTACGTCGGCGGTATGAAGTCCATCCAGTACAAGTAAATGATGGCTAAGCGCCCCGAGATGGCTATGGAGCTGGCAGTTAAGGGTATGCCCCCCCGCAACACACTCGGCCGCACCGCATTCACCAGACTGAAGGTTTATGCAGGTGAAGCTCACAAGCATCAGGCTCAGAAGCCCGAAGCTTACGAGTTTTAATCGAGAGAAAGGAAGGAGATAA
>JAZOLE010000184.1:0-2433 GCA_045652835.1 Eubacteriales bacterium
TTCAAAAAGCCCTTTTCCTTGTAGAAAGCCTGCTCGCCGGCAGTAAATACGAACTCATTGCCGCATTCCTTGCAAACCAGAGTCTCATCGGCGAACTCTTCAACGACTTTTACTTCATCTTCGTACATTTGTTTTTACCTCGCTTGTGATTGGTATTATTTATGGTAGACCCTTACGGGTTGTCCCCTTGTCCGAGCACCTGCCGCAGCTTACGGCGGATGCGATAGATCGCATTGGAAACCGATTTTTCATCCTTTCCAAGCGTTTGTGCGATATGCGACGTGCTTGCTCCCGAAACGTACATCCACCAAATGCGGCTTTCATAGGGCGAAAGCGCACGCTGGATGGTATGCTGCAAAGCCTCCATGCGCTCCTTGTCGATCAACACGTCGGATACCGAGTCTTCACTGCCAAGCAGCCCGGGATTTTGCTCGATCAGCCCCTCTCCCTCCAAGGAAAGCAGCCCATCACGGCGTTGTCTGCGGAACACACGCAAGGCTGACGCCAATCCGTGCCCGACGCAAATTTTGGCATACAGACCAAACTCCACGCCCTCTCTGGCAGGATCATAGCTCTGCACTGCACTGCAAAATACCACGCTTGCCTCCTGACGCAGATCCTCAAGATCCGCCTCGCTCATGCCGGAAGCGGCATATTTGCTCACCATGGATTGCAGCATGGGCGCATAGCGCTCCAGCAACACCGCGTAAGCATGCTGATCCCCTGCGCGTGCAGCGCCAAGCAGATCACCAAGATCTGCGTTCTGCTGAATTTTCGGGTAGGAATTGCTCATGCTTTCACCGCCATAGTTAGAGTGGTACTTATACTATTATATCACATAAATATCCATTGTCAAGAGATATTTTTGTCGATTTATCACATCAATTACAAATTTTCGCGCGATTTTTGTGAATATTACACAACAAAGAAAGCCCCCGTTTGAGCATTGTGCAATGCTCGCGGGAGCTTTTTTGTGACATTTGTCATTTTGTAGTCAAAACTTTGTAACAAATTACAATTTATCCATTCAAACTAAAGCGCAAAATCCTTACGGGAAAAGGTAATTTACGTTACCTGCGACCAGTGCGGTCACGCCTTTATAGATGTTTTCGGGATTTTCGCGGAAGTTATCCGCCATTCTCTCGGCACGCAGTCTGCTGTCCACCTTGAGCGTGGTTGCCATAATGACCTCTTCCTTTTCGTACATCTTGCATTCAAGGTCATACGTCTTATCGGGGTTCTGCACAATATTGGTGGATATGCGAACGCCTCTCTTTCTAAAGTCCAGATAGCGCAAAGCGCAGCGCAGACTTTGATCCAGAATACTGGGCAAAAGGTCACTTTTCAGCTCCTCTGCCACGCATCTGCCTTTAAAGGTCACAGCGTACAAATCATCCCCTGCTTCGTTCTGTCCAACGCAAGCGATCAGATCATTGTCCAACATTTCATAAAAGGATTCCGCGAAATCTAAATACATAACGTAATCGTTTTGCAGTGTTACGTCGTTAATAGTTGCAAAGTTCATGGGATATCCGATATTCTCCATCAGGTAGAGCACAAATATCTTAACGTTTTTCTTATCTCCGATAGGTGAAGCCATATTCATCCCTCCTTTAGCGGTGTAGCTACGCCAAGATTATACCAAAAAAATTGTAAATTATCAACCCCCTTTCTTGCTATTCTCAAAAAAATGTGGTATCATATAAAATAGCGTATTATTATTTCCTTACTATGGACGAATTTTCACATGATTAAAGTAGCATTATTGGGCTTTGGCGTGGTCGGCAGCGGCTGTGCCGAGGTTTTAACGCAAAACAAGGATCTGATCCGCGCAAAGGTTGGCGATGACGTGGAGATCAAGTACATTCTTGATCTGCGCGATTTCCCCGAAAGCCCTTTTGCAGACCGTATCGTACACGATTTTAATATCATCGTAAACGATCCCGAGATCGCCATCGTTGCGGAAATGATGGGCGGCTCGCACCCCGCTTACGAATTTTCCAAGGCTTGCCTGGAAGCCGGCAAGAGCGTGGTGACCTCCAACAAAGAGGTGGTTGCAAACTTTGGCACTGAGCTTTTGGCGATTGCCGAGAAAAATGGCGTGTCGTACCTGTTTGAAGCAAGCGTGGGCGGCGGTATTCCCGTGCTGCGCTCGATTTACGTTGACCTTGCATCCAACCGCATCAGCGCGGTCAACGGCATTCTCAACGGCACCACAAACTATATTCTGACCAGCATGAAGCAGTACGGCACCAGCTTTGCGGATGCGCTGGGCAAAGCGCGGGAGCTGGGATATGCGGAGGCAAATCCCGCAGCCGACGTCGAGGGCTTGGACGCTGCGCGCAAGACCGCCATTTTGTGCGGGCTTTGCTTTGGCAAGCTGGTCCCCCCTGCCGACATTCATACCGAAGGCATTACCGCCATTTCGGGCAC
>JAZOLE010000185.1:0-7287 GCA_045652835.1 Eubacteriales bacterium
TCCATGACAAACAACGCATTGCGTTGCCCGACCTGAGTGCGGAGCAGCGCAAGACATTGACCGTGATCTACGAGCTGTATTATGGGCAAATGTATAAAAAGGCGTATGCTGTGTTGCGCAACAGGCAGGATGCCGAGGACGCGGTGCAGGAGGCGTTTTATCGCGTTTGCTTGAATGCCGAGGTGTTTGCACTGCCGCACAGCGA
This sequence comes from Eubacteriales bacterium, assembly GCA_045652835.1. Classification (GTDB taxonomy): domain Bacteria; phylum Bacillota; class Clostridia; order Oscillospirales; family CAG-272; genus SVQP01. The sequence goes on from JAZOLE010000185.1 coordinate 206, forward strand.
GGCGACCGCTGCGCTCATCCACGTGTATACGCGCAACGTGGTCGTCAATCATTATCACAAAAAGAAGCGCAGGACAGCCATGCTGCTCGATGGCTCGGACACCGACGGCATTGTGGACGCAGGGGGATGCGATCTTGCCTTGCTGATGGCAAGGGAGGAAAACTCTGCCGAGATCAGGCGCGCGGTGGAAGCACTTGAGCCGCGATATCGCGAGGTCATATTGCTCAAATACTTTGAAAATAAAAAGAACACCGAGATCGCTGCCATTTTAGGGCTTGGTCAAAACGTGGTCAACGGCCGCATCTACAGGGCAAAAAGAATACTGCGCAAGCTGCTTATGCAGCAAAGCAAGGCAGGGAAGGGGGAATAGGCTTTGAAGGATACGTGGCCGGTTACATGGAACTCTATTCCTCCTGCATGACCTACCCGGGGCGTCGAGGGCGCCGCCCCCTACCGGTTGGGGGTTCGTTTTACCAACCCCCTTGCAAAAAATCAACAAGATCGGATGCGTAATCCTTCTGTCGGTAGGGGTCGGGCCCTCGACGACCCGGATCGGAACAAACTGATTTTCTGCGGAAAAATCACTCTTCCACACTTACTCTTATAGCGGCATCAAAAAATCTGAGCCATACGCGCCTTGCGTATGGCTCAGATTCTTTTTTTAACCCGAAAAATCCTCGATGAGTGCTTGCAGCTCTTGCTCCGAGCCAAGCGTAATGCCAACAGACAGCTGCTCGCGGTCGGCGCGGGGCAGGGTAGCCACGGAAACGTTGAGCGTGCGGACAAGGGTACCGCTTGCGTCAAACACGCCGATGCGACCGCCGATCTCACGCACCGTGAACATTGCGGTGGGCGCTGTGGTCTCGGGTGCTGCCTCGGGCTTGGGCAGGGTTTCGCTTTGCGTGCCTGTTGTGTCGGTGGAGCTGTCGCTCTCGGGCAACGCTTCGGTTTCGGGCGCGGGGGCAGGCTGCATGACCTGCACGCCTTCAAGGTAGGTCAGCGCGTCCGAAAAAGCTTGCTTGGAGCTGCTTAGCTGCGCGTGCAGGGAACTGAGCGTAGTAATGACAGAGGAGCGGTAATCGCGGAAGGATTCGGCTGTGTTGCCTGCAATCACCGCGCATACCACAGACGCTCCCACAGACAAAATAGTAACGCATAGCAAAATGCTAAAGGCAATTTTCAAAGATTTCATGCTTGTACCTCGCTTTTTAAAATTGCATGTTTTTATTGCATGATTATTTTTGCCCGAAATGGTGACTCTATGCAAATACGTAACAAAAAAGAGGGGATAGTGGTGAAAAGACTTTGCAAAATCATGGCGGTGATGCTTGTCTGCGTGCTTGTCTTGGGTGCTGTGGGTGCTTTGGCGGGATATGCCTATTTGCGCCCGTATGCGGACAGCCGCGTGGACGATACGCTGCTGGAGATCGCGCGCTCGGGCGGCACGTCGCGCCTGTATGCGTATGCGTTTTCCGACCGTACGGCAAGAGAGGGCGAGGCTTACGAGCTGGGACCCTTGTGCGGCGGCAGCACGCTTTACGAGTATGCCGCGATTGAGAGTATTCCTCGCGCCATGGTGGATGCCTTTGTGTCAATTGAGGACAAACGATTCTGGCAGCACGAGGGCGTGGATTTTTTGCGCACGGGTGAGGCGGCGCTGGCGTATCTCAAAAAACGCGTAACGGGGCAGGGCGGCAAATCCTTCGGTGCGTCCACCATTACGCAGCAGTTGGTCAAAAACCTGACGGGCGATGACCGCGTCAGCATTGACCGCAAGATCACCGAAATGTTTTCGGCGCTTGACCTGGAGACGCGCGCCGATAAGCGCGAGATCCTTGAAATGTATCTCAACGTGATCAATTTAGCCGATGGCTGCCGTGGTGTGGGAGCGGCTGCCAAGCATTATTTTGGCAAATCCGTGTCCGAGCTGAGCGTGGGCGAGTGCGCTTGTATTGCTGCCATTACAAACAATCCCTCGCGCTACAATCCCTTGACACACCCTGTGCAAAACGAGCAGCGCAGAGCCTTGATTTTGTCCTGTATGCTGGAGCAGGGGTATATCGACGAGCTGCAATACGCATCAGCCATGCAGCCGCTGAGCTTTTCGGGGCGGTCGCGGCAAAAGGGGCGCGTGGCATCATGGTACGAGGACATGGTGGTGGAGGACGTAGTGCGCGACCTTTGCAAAGAGTACGGATATACGCGCACTGCGGCAAGTGCCTTGGTGTATAACGGTGGCTTGCGCATCTATGCAGCGGTGGATACGCGCGTGCAGGATATTGTGGAGCAGTATTTTGCCACGGCTGATCTCTTTGAGCGCGACGAGCGCGCGAGTATGATCATCATTCACCCCGAAACGGGAGATATTTTGGGCGTAGCGGGTGCGTGGGGCGCAAAACGCGCCAACCGTGTGCAGAATTATGCCACCGACGTGCGCTTGCCGCCCGGCTCTGCCATCAAGCCGCTTTCTGTGTTTGCGCCTGCTCTTGAGCGCGGAATTATCAACTGGGCAAGTGTGTATGACGATGTGCCGCTGCGCTTTGAACAGGGAAAGCCTTGGCCGCGGAACGCGCATTTTGCCTATCATGGGCTGACCGATACAGCCACCGCGCTTGCCGATTCGGTCAATACTGTGGCTGTGCAAATACTGGAGCAGGTGGGCAAGCGGCAATCGCTTGATTTCTTGCGCGAGCAGCTAGGTCTGACCTCGCTGGGGGATAGCGACGGCACGCAAGCAGGCTTGGCGCTGGGGCAATTTGCCTATGGCGTGACCTTGCGCGAGCTGACCGATGCTTATACCGTGTTTTACGATGGCAATTATCAGCCCTCGCGCTCCTATTTTCACGTAACCGATGCCAACGGCACGCTGCTGCTTGACAACACGGTCGATGCGCGCTCGGTACTCTCGCCCGAAAATGCAGCCATTATGACCAAGATGCTTCGCGGTGTCGTGCAGAGCGGAACGGCAAGCGGCAAGGTAAATCTTGTACAGCGCACAGAGGTTGCGGGCAAGACGGGTACAACGCAGCGCGGCGTGGATCGCTTGTTTGTGGGCTACACCCCCGCGGTGCTTGGCGGTGTGTGGACAGGGTATGACTATCCCGCACTGCAAAACGGCATACCGGGCAACGTCAGCGTCACGGTTTGGGATGAGGTCATGACCCGTCTGTACGATGCGGGCGTATTCGATGACCTGCCCACCGTCTTTCGTGTGCCGAGTACCGTGCACAAAATGCAATACTGTGCAGATTCGGGGCAGCAGCCGGGGTATGCGTGCACCTGCGACTTGCGCGGCAGCCGTACACGCGTGGGGTATTTTACGCTTGATAACGCGCCCACGCACGAATGCGACAGGCACGTGCTGGTGCCGTATGATGCTGTGTTTGGTGGTGTGGCGTGTGCAGACTGTCCGCTTGACGCGGTACGCGATGCAGGGCTTTTGCGCGGCAAGCGCAGCTTCCCATACGAGGTGTTTATCAAGGATTCGCCCTACTTTTTGTGGGATACGCCACCTTTGGAAGGGGAGTGGCGCGGCTCTTGGTACGCCACCCCCTCCAAGACCGTGCCCTGTCCTGCGCACGGGGAGAGTGATGAGTTTGCTACGCGTACAGAATGATAAAATCGCTGCGCGACCGTTTCACAGCGCGAAGCGCATCATCACTTGGCAAAGAGATCAAAACTGCGCCCAGGGTCGGACATATCCCCGACCCTGGGCGCATATTCTGTACGGGGTGATGGTCATGAATCAAAGGAATAACAACAATGCGCTGACCTGCGCCTTGATCGTGGGCGGCATTGTCGCACTTTGCGGGATGGGCGTCAGGCTTTGGTGGGGAAGCCCCTACGAGGGCATGATGCAAATGGGGATTCGGCACTTGATACCGCCTGTGTGGCTGATGGGTCTTTTGTGGACGCTTTGGTATTTCGCGCTCGGTGCTGCGCTTGGCGCGGTGCTCTGTACATACGGCGGCATTTGCATTGCTGCCTGGCGCGGCGCGTTTTTCTTTTTGCTGATGCTTTTTGCGGGGTATTTGTGGTATCCATTGTTCTTTGTGCGGCAAAATCCGCTGTTTGCTTTGCTTGTACTGTTGGCGGTGTTGGGCTGTGCCTCTCTGTGCGCTATGCAGTGGCAGGGGATATCGATTGCTGCGGGAATTGTGCTGTGGCTGCACGTGCTCTGGCTGCTTTATATGCTGGTTTTGCAGCTTGTATGCTTATTTGGTGTGTAAAATGTTCAAAAAAACAGTTGACAAATAGAGAATTATGCAGTATAATAAACATGACTACAAAAAATGCAAAGGAGATATTGCAATGAAACTTTACAGAGTATTGGCATTGGTGCTTGCCGTTTTGATGATGGGATGCATCATGGTAGCTTGTGACAAAGAGCCCGAAGCGGTTAAGACCAACGTGAATTTGAAATTCACCATTAAGGACGGCCCCGAGGGTGAAGTGCTTGCACAGGATGCAGAGTACGTTTATACCTATAACAAGGTTGGCGATAAGCAGCCTACCGTTACCGAGGTATTGATCGACGTTTGCGAATTCTACGAGCTGACCATCGCGTTCCAGGATGACACGCAGCAAGTTGTTACCAAGATCGGCACCAAGACCGCAGGCAAGGGCGAATTCTGGACCTATGCACTCAACGGTGAGAACAATCTTGATAACCCCATGTACATTCAGACTGTAAAGGAAGGCGACATCATCGTCGTTTATCTGGATTCCATCAACTAATTACATAAAAGTAAAAGATAAGCGCAACCCACACGGGTTGCGCTTTATTTTGTTATCTGATAATGCCCCCGCCGATGACCGTGTCACCGTCATAGATCACAACCGATTGTCCCGGGGCTATGGCGCGTTGCGGTGCGTCAAATGCTACGTGCAGGGAATCCTTACCCGTCTGCGTGACGGTTGCGTCTGCGGGGGCGTGCGCATAGCGGATCTTGACCTGTGCGCGCACGGGCGCATCCAGCTTTTCCACGGCGATCAGGTTGATGCGATCCGCATCAAGTTGCGTGGTGAAAAGCGCGTCGTTTTGGCACAGCACCACCGTGTTATCGGCTGCGCTTTTGCTCTTGACGTACATAGGCTGACCCAGTGCGATGCCAAGTCCCTTGCGCTGTCCGACCGTGTAGCGGATAATGCCAGCATGCTGCCCGAGCACGTTGCCGTCCTCGTCCACAAAATTGCCGCGAGGGTAGGTCGCACCCGTTTTTTGCATGATGAATGCGGCGTAGTCGCCGTCCGGCACAAAGCAAATGTCCTGACTGTCGCTCTTGTGCGCGTTGACAAGCCCGTGCTGCTCGGCAATCGCGCGCGCCTCGACCTTGGTCATAGACCCGAGCGGAAACAGAGTGTGCGCAAGCTGCTCTTGCGTCAACTGCCAGAGAAAATAGGTTTGATCCTTTGAGGGATCGGCTGCTTTTTTGAGCAGATATCTGCCGTTTTCGGCTTGCTCGATGCGTGCATAGTGTCCTGTCGCGATCTTGTCAAAGCCCAGCTCGGTGGCAGCGTCAAGCAACGCGCCGAACTTCAAGCAGCGGTTGCAGACCGTGCAAGGGTTGGGCGTGCGGCAGCTTTGGTATTCCTCAATGAAATCGCGAATGACCGTTTCTTCAAAGCGTGCGCCAAAGTCAAGCACCGTGTGCGCAATGCCCAGATGCTCGCACACCGCGCGTGCATCCTGCACGTCCTTGTCCGAGCCGCAAACGCGTCCGCCCGTCTGTTCGGGTGCAGGACGCCAAAGCCGCATGGTGCAGCCTGCCGCGTCGTATCCTGCCTGCAGGCAGAGCAGGGCAGTCACCGCGCTGTCCACGCCGCCGCTCATGGCAACGCAGACCTTTTGTTTTTGCGTATTTTTATTATCCATTTTGATCCTTTGTCCGTTTTATGCGTTGTTTGGATGCATATTGCATCACCATAATTTGAACGGAAATAACCGTTTCGGTTTCTTGCTTGCTTTCGTTTTCAAAATGCTGTCAATCAGATACGTATCACCGTTATAACGGTTCGACGGTGTTCCTATAGTCAGGTGGTGCGCCATTTTATGGGCATTTATCTTTTCTTCTATACCTTTTTTATCGTTGCCAATGACTTTATATCCTCTTTTTTTGAAATAGAAAAGTGAGCTTTCGCAATAAAAATAGTAACTTTTTTTATCAGGAGGATCGTCATAAGCTATGCGCCCTTCCATATACGCCCAATGATTGTCTTTGAGCTGCGACATATCGGGGATTTCATCAAAGAACTCAGAGTAAAGCTGATATACGATCCAATGGTCGGCAACCTCGGGAACGATTTTGGATTGGTATGATATGTGGTCTTGCACCTTTCTGATCACGACATACTTTCCGTCCATTAACTTAAAGTAATCTTCGTCAAAACTGCTTTCATCCGCCAAATAACATTTATCCTTTGTTTGGAGCTGAAAGGCAATGTAATCGCCAATGTCAAAGACCGAATCAAGGTACAAATCCACTTTGATTTTCTTTTTGGCGGGTAGTGGAGACAGTAACATTTCTCTGAACTCCGAAAGCGCCTTTTTTCTTTTATTAAGCGTTTTCTCGCCCTCGTCTACCCATATTTCAAGACCGAAGCCGGTGTCGATCATATTAACAGCCGTGTCTCTAACCTTATCGGTAAGGATACCCTTTTTCCACATAAAGTTGGCAAGAGAATAATAGTAGTCACACCAATCGCTTTCGTCTGATTCGTTATATCCGTCCGCTCTGACATACTCATCAATTTTTGCAAGTGCGGTCTCTACGTCATAGTAAGAAAATGCCGCTTGAAATTCCTTTTTCAAATCCTGCGCTGCATCATTTGACGTTATTGCAACACCCCAAGCTCCCATAGTAACCTCCTGACAATATCCATATAAACGTAAAAAGCCATGTATCTATCTTACATTATACCACAACTTTGTAAACATTTCAAGCGTTTTATAAGCGACTCTCGCAAAGGCTCCCTCCGGGAGGGAGCTGGCGCCGTAGGCGACTGAGGGAGAGCGCGTCGCCGTAAAGTCTAATTAAAATTCAAAATCACGCAGGCTCCTTCCGCATAGCAGCTCTGCTGCG
>JAZOLE010000186.1:0-17978 GCA_045652835.1 Eubacteriales bacterium
GTTTTGCTTGGTATATGAAAAGGGAGCAGCCTTGGTGTAGGTAGCTCCCTTGATTTATTACACTGATATAATTCAATCCGTTCTTTCTTTGAGCAAGTAGGCACAAAGAAAGAACCAAAGAAATGCCGTAAAAGAAATTTCGCCACCGCGGAGGCGACCAAGGGCGCTGCCCTTGGAACCTGCCGCCTTTTGAAAAAGGCGGGCGAAAACTTTCGTGAGTTTGGGTTGTCCGAGGTGGTTACTCTTCCTCGGGTGCGCAATCCTTGATGCCTGTCATGCCGCCGACCGGCTTGAAGCCGTCAACCTCACCGCGCTGGATAGCACCGTAGATGCGATAGCGCAAGCCTTTATTTTTGCGGTCCAGCTCGTTGATCAGGTTGTGCATTTCCTCGCGCTGCGTATTTTTATCTGCAGGGCAGGGGGATGCGATGACCGGCAGCTCGACCTTGCGCGCAAAGTCCTTGACGTGTCGCTCGGGCATATAGATCAAGGGGCGGATGACGCGAATGCCCACGCGCGACAGATCCGTCACGGGTTGGAAGCATCCGATGCGACCCTCAAAGAACAGGTTGAGCATAAAGGTATCCACCACGTCGTCGAAGTGGTGACCCAGCGCAACTGTTGTACAGCCGATCGACTTTGCGTAGTTATTGAGTGCACCGCGGCGCATTTTGGCGCACAGTGCGCAGGGGTTGGATTCCTTGCGGATTTCGAAAATGACCTTGTAAATATCGGTGGGCACGATGTGGTATTCCACCTCAAGCTCATCGCAAAGCTTTTGGATGCCCGTAAAGTCCATGCCACCCGCAAAGCCCATATCCACGGTTACGGCAACCACCTCAAAGGGCACGGGATAAAAGCGGCGCAGGTGCGCAAGGGCACACAGCAGGGTCAAGGAATCCTTGCCTGCCGATACGCCCACTGCGATTTTGTCGCCCGGGCGGATCATGTCATAGTCCGCAAGTGCGCGGCGCGTATAGCTTAAAAGACGTTTTATATGTTCCATAGATCCGAATCACTCCAGCTGCAGCTTTGATAAATTTGCTCGGCGCGCTCGCTTTGCGTGCCGTTTTTGGTTAAGATAAGGGTAGGGGAGATGCGCAAGCCGTGTGCAGCTCCTTTTTTTGCTTCTATGAGCACCATAGAGGGCTCTGCGTTCTCGTCGCCCTGTACAAAGCTCATGCGCTTAGGCTCAAGCTTGTGGCGCGAGAGCGACTCGGTCAGCTCGCACAGGCGATCGGGGCGCCACACCACGTAAAAGCTGCCGCCATGCTTGAGCAGCCTTGCAGCGGCTGCGCAGAAATCATCCACGCCGCCCTTGACCTCATGGCGCGCGATATACTTGGCATCCGACTCGTTACGCTTACCCGCGTTTGTTTTCATATAGGGAGGATTGGCGGTCACGATGTTGACCTCGCCACCCACGTCGGCTGCGCTCAACTCGCGCAGATCCTTGCAAACGGGGGTCAGGCGGTCCTCAAAGCCGTTGAGTGCAGCGTTTCTGCCGATGATGTCCGCAAAATCCTCTTGTACCTCCACGGCATAAGCGTGTGAAAATTTATTTCTTGCAAGGCAAAGCAGGGGAATGATCCCGCTACCGCTGCCAAGATCGACCGCGCGTGCTGTGGCGGCAGGGCGAACGTATGCGGCAAGCAGATAGGCGTCGGTGCCGTAGCGCAAGCCGTCCTTGCGCTGGATCAAGCGCAGCTGCTCATTGACCGTATCAAGCGTTTCGTTTGTACGCAGCATAAAAACTCCTCAATGTCTTTCAAGATAAAGGGGCTCGCTTGATGCGAACCCCTTTTGCAAGATGCTATGTATGCGTTTGTTCCGCGAGCTTATTCAGCCTCGGGAGCAGAAACAGGGCATACGTCAGCGCAGCTGCCGCAACCGATGCAAGCATCAGCGTCGATCTCGTACTTGCCGTCGCCTTCCTTGATAGCGCTGGTGGGGCACTCCTCAGCACATGCGCCGCAGGAAATGCAATCGTCATTAATCTTGTAAGCCATGATATTGTCCTCCGTTTGAGTATTTTGGTTTTACAACATACATTTTATCACAAATGCATGAAAATGCAATAGGTTTTTGCAAAAAAAATCAAAAATATTTCTGTAAATATTTTTTATATGCCTTATTCGTCGTCCTCGTCGTTTTTGCGGTTGGGGCGAGAGAGCACCTTTACCTGGTCGCGGTGGATCTGAATGGGTGCGCCATCGGTGTCCTTGAGCTTGACCTTGATCAGTCCGCGCAAGGGAGAGGTCTCAACTACAGTACCAACGCCGTCGGGCGTCTTGACCACGCTGTCAACGGGGGGCGTGAGCTTGATCTCCTCCACGTAAGCCTCGTGCTCGTAGCGCAGGCAGCACATCAATCTGCCGCAAACGCCCGAGATCTTGCTGGAGTTGAGCGAGAGGCTCTGCTCCTTCGCCATCTTGATGGATACCTGACCGAAATCGGACAGGAAGGTAGCGCAGCAAAGCGGTCTGCCGCATGCGCCAAGTCCACCCATCAGCTTTGCCTCGTCACGAATGCCGATCTGTCGCAGCTCGATACGGGTGCGGAACACGCTTGCCAGATCCTTTACCAGCTCACGGAAGTCTACTCTGCCGGCAGAGGTGAAGTAGAACAGCAGCTTGGAGTTATCAAAGGTGTACTGTGCCTCGACCAGCTTCATGTCCAGTCCGTGCTGTGCGATTTTTTCACCGCAGATGCGGAACGCCTCGGCTTCCTTTGCCTTGTTTTCCTTGTGGTGCTTGAGATCCTCGGGTGTTGCGCGACGCATGACCTCCTTGAGCGGCTTAACGATCTCACTGTCGCGTACCTTGCGGTTTGCTACCCAGATCGTGCCGTATTCGGGACCGCGAGCGGTTTCCACGATAACGGGATCACCCTTGGAGAGCTGTGCTTTGCCGGGGGCAAAGTAATAGACCTTGCCTTCCTCTTTGAAGCGTACACCGACTACCTCGGTAACCTCTTCTTCGGGAGAAAAGGTGGGCGTGGAGTGCGTGGGAATGGACTCCAAGATCGAAGCGTCTGCCAAGGGAAGCGCTTCCTCCTTGACGGGTGCTTGCTGTGCGCGCTTGGATTCCTGCACTATTTGCTTAAGCTCGTTGATCGAAATATCGGCAGGCATTTGCATGGTAGGCTCTTGCATAGCGGCATCACGGTTTTGCTTTTGGTTATCACGACCGCCGCCGCGACCGCCGCGGTGCTTGGAGCGCTTTTTGCCGCCCTCGCCTGCGGGTTGAGCTGCCTGTGCGGGCTGCTGGTTTTGCTTTTGAGGCTGACCCTGCTTAGGCTGATTTTGCTTTTGCGGTTGCTTGGGCTGTGCCTTGGGCTGCTGCTCGGGAGCGTTTGCCTGTGCCCCTGCCTGTGCGCCCTGTTCCTTTTGCTCGGGCTTTTTATGGGGGCGGTGATGGTGATGCGGACGGCGGTTCTTGCCGCCCTTGTCTGCGCCCGCCTCGGGTGCTTTATTGTTTTGCTGATTGTTTTCCATGTTTATCTCCATTTGTTATGATCAAAGTATGCCTGCCGAAACTGCCATTTCGGATATGGCGATACGTATATTGGCGTTTCTTTGCGCAATGCTTTCCAATGCGTTATCCACAGCGCAAAGCATGCGCAGCAGATCCTGCACGCTAAAGCGCAGCGAGTACTCCATAGCAGCGTCGCGGTCTGTAAAAAAGCAGAGCGGCACGGTGGCGGGATCGCAGCGTCGCACCGCGATCAGGTCACGCAAAGCGCGCATCAGCGTTTCCAGTCTGTAAGCAACCTCGTCGCGCTTGAGCTCCGCGCGGCCGTCCTCTTTTCTGATGCCGTAGGGGAGCAGGGCGCGAACGACGCGCTCACCCTTGGAGGGCGCTGCATGCAGCAGCTCCATGGCTGCCTGTCGCGCTTCCAGAATGGGTGCGCTTTGCTTGGGGGAAAGCAGATCAAGCGCCTTGCCGATGCTGCCGTCCGCTGCCATGAGCAGCTGCTCAAGATCATTGCCACCGGGCAGATTGGTGCCTTGGGGGGCATGCTTGGTCACGTAGCTGTGCACGGTTTCAAGCGGCAGAGGCGAGAGTCTGTAAATCGGTGCGCGTGAGCGGATGGTCTCCAGCAGATTGCTTGCGTCCTCGCAAAGCAGTAAAAACAGCACGTAGGAGGGCGGTTCCTCCAAGGTCAAAAGCAGCGCGTTTTGTGCCTGCTGATTCATGGTGTGCGCGTCCTCAATGATGTAAACCTTTGTGTCAAGGTCATTGGGTGCCGTCAGCACGTCGGTGCGCAAATGACGCACGGCGTCCACTGTGAGCTGTGCTTTGCCTTTTTCTCTGCCGATTGTGATTACGTCGGGGGATTTGCCCTCGAGTATTTTTTTGCAGTTTTTGCAAGTGCCGCAGGGGAGTGGAAGGCTCTCGTCATCTTTACATAGGCAGCTTTGTGCGGCTGCAAGCTGCAGCGCCAGCGTGTGCTTGCCCATGCCGTAGCGTCCTTCCAGGATGTAGGCGTGCGAAAGCTTGCCTGCAAGTATATCGTTGCCAAAGCGCGCGCGCAGGGTATCATTGCCCCACAGGCGCGGTAACGTCTGTTTCATCGCAAACCTCCGCATACAAAAATCCACCTTACAGTATAACAGATAATTACTTGTTTGTCAAGAAGAAAAAGTTAGTTTGTGTCAAGGCGGGCGATCACTGATCGCCCCTACAGCTGTGCACGTTATGCTTTTACCATTCTAAACCCGCAACACGATCAGTCGTAGGGGCGATCAGTGATCGCCCGCACCTGCATAAACAACATTTTTGCGAAAATAAAACCGCCACCGTGTTCGTGGTGGCGGTTGGTGTATTAGGTTTGATCGGTATATTGGGCGGCAAACGCCAAAAACTCATGGACGTTGGCTGCCATTTTGCCAAGCTTATAGGTCGAACCGTTGCGCAGCGTGATGGTCAATGCGCCCTTGGAATCCAGCGTTGCGCTTTGTAATGCGCTTGCCGGAAACGTGCTCGGTTGCTTTCCCGGTTGCTTGATGACAACGTTATCGTTATCAAAAGCTACAGAGCCTGCACAGCATTTATATATGACAATCGCGAGCACAAAGGAAACGAGAGCAATGAGAAAGGCTGCTGGAGTTATGATCAATCCCAAGAAAGACGGGTCTGCTATGTAAGAGATCAAGGAGAGTATTCCCATAAGCGCAACACAGCAAGCATAAGTCAGGATGATGGCATATATGCCTTTGCCCACGGTATTACATACAGTTTGCTTTTTTTGCATACTCATTTCTTTCCTTTCTTGATCGCCGTTATGATAACGCCGATTACAAGCACAGCCATGCCTGAGCCGAAAGCCACACCTGCGATCATGAGCATATCACCAAGTCCCATAAGAACCTCCTGTTTAGCGCCAAACGCTTTTTTCCATTATACCATATTGGATTTTGATTGTCAAGGGGACGTCCTGATCCGTCATGCAAAACCGCCACCGTGAGAACGGTGGCGGTTGGTGTTTGAGGTTTTGGGGATTATTTCCGCTTTCTCTGCACGCAGATCACGATACCCGTAATCAGTGCGCCCAAGGGGAGGATGATGATGCCCAGCGCGGCAATGCCGATCATAAAGCCCCAGTGCATATCCAGCGTGCCGCCAAGGTCAATGGCGGGAATGTCGGTGTAGGTGGACTTGAAGGCTTGTGTGCCGCCTGCAAAATCTACCGCACCGTACAAGAAGCCGTAATTGTACTTGTATAGCTCTTCTGCTACGTCCTTGGAGTAGCTGTCCGCAAAGCCGAACCATACAATGCTGCCCACCTTGTCGCCCGTGGTGACGGTCGCGCTGATTGCCATGGTATGCTTTGCAGCGGTGGGATCGGTGGAAAGGTAACCCTTATCCGAGGTAGTTGCGATGGGCTTGACGCTCACGCCCGCGGTTTCGGTGTAGGTAATGGGGTGCGCACCTGCGATCAGCATCTGATAATTGCGCTGATTTTGGCTGTAGGATTGATACATTTGCTGATAGTACTGTGCGTATGCCTGATACATCGAGTTGCCGGTTTGCTCATATTGCTGCTGTGCTGCCATGTACATGGAATACAGCTCACTGAGCATAGCAAGGTGAATGATTTCGTCTGCCGATGCGACCAGCGAGTGCTTGGAATCGGGCAGGATGAACAGGTAATCGTCGGGGTAGGTCACCGCCTCGGTGCCTGTTTCTGTGCCGGTTTCGGTCGCAGCCTCGGTGGTCTGCTCCTCTGCCTGAGGTGCTGCGTCAGCTTCGGTGTCGGCTTCGGTTTCTGCCTCGGTGCCCGTTTCCTTTTCGGTGGAGCTTTCGGTGCCGCCCTCAAGGTATTTGTTGTAGGAGAGAGAGTCGTCCAGCACGATGGCGTCCTTGGCAGCAAGACCGTAGCCGCCAAGCAGAGCGGACAGGTTTGCAAGGCTTGCATCATCGGGCGTGGTATTGAGGATGAGCGAGCCGCCGTTTGCAATAAAATCAGCGATCAGCTGCTTTTCCTTTTCGGTAATATCGGTTTTGGGATCGTTGAGCACCAGCGTAGCAGCGTTTTCGGGAATGCTGCCTGTCTTGTCGAGGTCGATCAGGAAATAACGAATGCTCAGATCGTCCAAATACATCTTGGTAAAGTTTTCGGAAAGCTCTGCTTCGCCGTGACCCGTCAAAATGTAGGTAGTGGGAATTGCCTCGGTGGTAACGTAATCGGTTGCCGCTGTAATCATCGCATCAGCGTACCAATAGCGATTGGAACCGTTTGCGATGTCCATATAGGCGGTATAGAAATCGGTGATGTTGTAGTACTGCTTAACCGCGCTGTTGGCATAAGCAATGGCAGCATCCTCGCCGTACGTTTGCGCATACTGATCCGCAACGCTTACCCAGCCCTCGTACACGGTCAGCAGATCGGTATAGGACAAGAGCAGGTCGTCTGCGGGGAAGTAATACTTGAACAGCTCGTCATAAGAGATGACGTCATAGCGTTCCTTGCCTTCAATGATCAGGCTGGAGCCGGGGAGTGCGTAGTTGGAATACTTGGAGATAAATTCGGTGTCGCCCATGTCCTTATACGTTACCGTAACGTGCTCCGAAAGGCGCGCGTATCTGTCAAGCATAACGCGGAATTTGGCTGCATATTCGTAGTCGTAGGTCATATCGGGGTCGGCTACGTAGTAAATGGTCACGTCCTGATCAAGCTTTTTGAAAAAGCTTTTTGCGGTTGCACTGATCGAAAAAGCGTCGCTGGAGTCAGCTACGAAGTTGGTCCAGGAGCGAGGGAGCAAGCCGATGCCCACGTTTAAAAGAATCAGCACGGCAAGAATGACGGCTGTGATGATTGCCATGCGCGTGCCCTTGACCGAGCGCTTGATTTTTTGTGTATTCTGTTGATCCATATCAAGTCACCTCCGATCAGTTGTTCCAGCGTCTTTTCTCCAGCGACTGTACGGTCATGTACACGCAGAAGAAAATGGCAGATGCGAAAAATGCCAGACCGCCAAGGCTGAATGCGCCCAGCGTCATGGAAGAAAAGGTTGCAAAGGCGGAAAGGTAGCTCAGCACTTTGGCAAATAAGCCCACAAAGGCTTCGGTCCAGATCACGTACACCGCGGACAGGGGAATGATCAGGGCTGCTGCTGCGATCATGCCGATCATGGCGCTCTTGGAAAGCAAGCCTGCAACCAGTGCGAACAGCGCGCAAAGCATGATCAGCGCAATAAAGGAGATCATCGAAGCGGCATTCGGAAGCAGCGCGTCCACAGAGGAAGCGATGATGACCGCATAGTCCATAAAGTACAGCACCAGCACGGCTGCAAAGCCGCCAACGGCTGCCAGCACCACGCTATCGGTCAGCGAGGAGATGAACATGCAAATGGCAATCAGCAATGCGCCAAGCAAGAGGTAGGAAATGCCGGCTACAAGTGAGCTGCCGATCGAGCCAAACAGCACAGAGCCTTCAGAGAACAGGCGCAGCACCAAGCCAAACAGGGCAGTAACCGCTACGGGAATGCCGAACACGCTGAGCATAGCAAGGTACTTGCCAAGCACGATCTCGACCGGCTTGATGGGCAGCGAGAGCAGGAACATGTCGGTTTTATTGCGGCGCTCCTCGGCAAAGGAACGCATGGTCAGCACGGGGATCAGGAAGATGGACATAAACGCCATGTCCGAGAAGGTGTACGCCATTTCGGCGGTGGAGTTGAGCAGGTTGTTCATGGTCACGTAAACACCGATGACGCAAAGCGTAAAGGCTAAGTAAACGTAGCCGTACATGCTGCCGAAGTACGAGCGAAGCTCGCGTTTGTAAATGGCTTTCATTACTCGTTACCTCCGTTCTGCTGCTCCATGACGTTGCCAAGCAGCTTTTCGCGGCGCTTTTTGTCGCGCAGAGTGCGCTTGTCGGGAGTGCCTTGGGTCTTGTCGGTCAGGGAAAGGAATACCTGCTCCAGATTTGCGGTTTGCTGCTCAACGTTGATCACAGCGCAGCGACGCTCAGCCATGGCAAAGAACAGCTCGTCGCGAATATCCAGCCCGCGGGGCAGCTCCAGGTCCAGGTCCACAACGCCGTCCTTGTCCGAGAGCACGTGGCATGCGCGGATGTTGGGGTATGCGGAAATCACGCTTTGGATCGTCTCGCGTTGACCCTTGATGCTCATGCGCAGGGTGCTGGAGTCACCTGCGCGGCTTTCCAGCTCCTCAAGAGAGCAGTCTGCCACCACCTTGCCGCGCGAGATAATGATGATGTGATCGCACACCTCGCGGATCTCGGCTAAGATATGACTGGAGAGAATGACCGTTTTGCTCTCGCCCAAGCGGCGGATGAGCGCGCGGATATCAATGATCTGCTGCGGGTCAAGGCCTACGGTAGGCTCGTCCAGAATAATCACGTCGGGGTCGCCCAGCATTGCCTGTGCAATGCCAACGCGCTGCTTGTATCCCTTGGAAAGCCCCGAGATCAGTCTGTCCTTCATGTGCGTAATGCCTGTCTGCTCCATAACGGAATTGACCTGCTTGTCAATACGGTTGGGGTTAACGCCCTTGGCCTGGGCAACAAAGCGCAGATATTCCTGCGGTGTCATATCCGCGTAAAGCGGGGGGATTTCGGGTAAGTAACCGATCTGCTTTTTTGCCTCGATGGGGTCATTGCAGATGTCACAGCCGTTAACCAGCACCGTGCCCTCGGTTGCTGCAAGGCTGCCTGCGATGATGTTCATGGTGGTGGATTTTCCTGCGCCGTTAGGGCCGAGGAAACCGTAGATCCTGCCGTTTCGGATCTTGAAGCTGATGTCGTCAACCGCGACGTTGCTTCCGTATTTTTTGGTGAGATTTTTTACCTCAATCAAGGTTGTATCCTCCGTTATGAAGATGTGTAAATAATACTTTTTATATTATAACATATCTTTTCGTCAAGAAAGTGTTGTGAATTTGAATGTTTTTTGAACGTCTGTTCACAAACAGTGAAAACATGGACAAATTGGCTACAAATGCACTTGAAATTTGTATGATATTAAGAAGATTTCGACATTTCGCACATTGACATGCGAGAAGAAATGTGTTATAATTTAAGGTGGTATATAAGATGCATAACTATGGGAGGTGAATGCCTATGGCTACAACGCACGGTGAACTGGACAGGTACCTGTTTCACCAAGGCACGTTGGGGTATGCGTACAATTACCTTGGAGCGCATCGCGCGAAGGACGGCTACTATTTCCGCGTATGGGCACCCAATGCCGATGAGGTTTGGGTGAGCGGTGATTTCAATAACTGGGAGCTGACCGCGCCCATGCAGCGTATTACCGCTGCGGGCATTTGGGAGGCAAAGCTGCCTGTGGATGCCATCAAGACGGGAGATGCTTATAAATTCTGCATCGCTTCGGGTGATCGCAGAATCTGGAAGGCAGACCCGTATGCGCGTCATTCCGAGGGTGCGCCCGGTACAAATTCGCTGATATGGGAGCAGATGCCCTATCCTTGGAAGGACGCTGCCTGGATGCGCCGCCGCAGACAAACTGCCGAGCGGTATTACCAAGCGCCCATGAACATTTACGAAATGCACCTTGGCTCGTGGCACAGAAAAAAGGACGGCACGTATCTTTCCTATCGGGAGATTGCGGACATGCTTGCGCCGTATCTTGCGGAAATGGGATACACGCACGTGGAGCTCATGCCTGTTATGGAGCATCCGTATGACGGCTCGTGGGGCTATCAGGTATGCGGATATTACAATCCCATGCCGCGCTACGGCACGCCCGATGATTTCCGCTATTTTGTGGACACCATGCACGGGGCAGGCATTGGCGTATTCCTTGACTGGGTGCCTGCGCATTTTCCCAAGGATGCTTACGGACTTTACGAGTTTGACGGCAAGCCGCTTTACGAATATCAGGGAGCGGACCGCATGGAAAACCGCGGTTGGGGCACGCGCTGCTTTGACGTGGGCAGGGAAGAGGTGCAATCCTTCCTGATCTCCAATGCAACCTATTGGGCAAAGGAGTTTCACGCGGACGGACTTCGCGTGGATGCCGTGACCAGTATGCTGTATCTGGATTACGACAAACAGCCGGGCGAGTGGTTTCCCAACGTACACGGCAACAATTATAACCTGGAATCCATCGCTTTTCTCAAAAAGCTCAACGCGCACATGCGCCGCGAATGTCCCGGTGTGCTCATGATTGCCGAGGAGGCGACCGCGTATCCGAGTGTGACGGGCACGGGGCGTGACGGACTCGGGTTCCATATGAAATGGAATATGGGCTGGATGAACGATACGCTGTTTTACGTCAAGCAAGATCCGCTGTATCGCAAATTCCATCACGATAAGCTGACCTTCTCTTTGATGTTTGCTTTTAACGAGCGATTCGTGCTGCCTATCTCGCATGACGAGGTGGTGCACGGCAAAAAGTCCATGATCGACAAGATGCCGGGCGACTACTGGAAGAAGTTTGCGGGGGCGCGCGTGTTTGCCGCGTATCAGATGCTGCATCCCGGCAAAAAGCTGACCTTTATGGGCGGTGAGATCGGACAGTTCCGCGAGTGGGCGTATGAGGGCGAGATCGAATGGTTCCTCCTTGACGAATACGCCACGCACCGCAAGCACAAGGCGTTTGTCAAGGCACTCAATGCGTTTTACCTTGCAGAGCCTGCGCTCTGGCAGGTGGATGACTCGTTCGACGGCTTTAAGTGGATCGATGCGGACGATAAAAACCGCAGCGTCATCAGCTTCCGCCGCATTGATAAGAACGGCAAGGAGCTGATCGTGGTGCTCAACTTTACCCCCTCGACCTACGAGGACTTTTGGCTGCAGGTGCCCACGGACGGCACGTATACCGAGGTGTTCAATACCGATGAAACCGCGTACGGCGGCAGTGGTGTGACCAATGCGGGCGTGCAATTCCGTTCCGAAAGCGTGGGTGGCAAGCAGGCAATTCGGCTGCGCGTACCGCCTTTGGGTGGCTGCGTGCTGCGCTGTACCAAAAAAAGAGCGTCGGGCAAGCCCGTTCGCAGCTGATCAATTTTGTTTTTCACGGCATGCCCGTTGAAGATATTTTATATTCATTTTCAAATACTATAAATTACGAAGGAGTGGTTCTTATGTTCAAGAAAAAAGAATGTGTCGCAATGCTTCTGGCAGGCGGACAGGGCTCGCGCCTGTACGCGCTGACCACCAAAACAGCCAAACCCGCAGTCCCCTTCGGCGGCAAGTACCGCATCATTGACTTTACCCTTTCCAACTGTGTCAACTCCGGTATTGATACGGTCGGCGTACTGACTCAGTATCAGCCGCTGGTGCTCAACGAGTATATCGGCAACGGTCTGCCTTGGGATCTTGACCGCGCATGGGGCGGTGTAAAGATTCTGCCTCCCTATCAGGGTCAGAAGAGTGCAGACTGGTACAAGGGCACTGCAAACGCTATCTACCAGAACTTAGAGTTTATCAACCGCTATGACGCGGAGTATGTGCTCATCCTCTCGGGTGACCACATCTACAAGATGGACTATGCCAAGATGCTTGCATACCACAAGCAAAAGGGCGCAGATTGCACCATCGCGGTCATCGGTGTTCCGATCGAGGAAGCAAGCCGCTTTGGTATCATGAGCACCTATGAGGACGGCACCATTTATAAGTTCTCCGAAAAGCCCAAGAATCCCGATTCCAATCTGGCAAGCATGGGCATTTACATCTTTAACCGCAAGAAGCTTGCCGAGTACCTGACTGCCGATGAAAACACCCCCGGCTCGTCCAACGACTTCGGTAAGAATATTATTCCCAACATGCTCGCAGCAGGCGAGAAGATGTTCGCATATCCTTTTGAGGGCTATTGGAAGGACGTTGGAACCATCTCCTCTTTGTGGGAAGCAAACATGGATCTGCTGGGTGAGAAGCCCGAGCTCAACCTCGGTGACGAGTCCTGGCGCATCTACGCGCGTCACATGGCACTCTCTCCTCAGTATGTAGGCAAGGATGCCGTGATCGAGAACAGCAACATTTCCGAGGGCTGTGAGATCTACGGTACTGTACGTAACTGCATTGTAGGTGCAGGTGTTAAGATCGAGGCAGGCGCGGTTGTGACCGACAGCGTGCTGATGGGTGACACCGTGATCGGTAAGGGTGCTACGGTATCCTATTCGATCATTGCTACCGGCGTGACGGTTGGCGAGAATGCCGTGATCGGTGCAGATAAGGCAGATGCAAAGGGAATTGCCGTTATCGGCGAGGACGTTACCATCGAGGCAGGCGCTGTTGTTGAAGCAGGCGCTATGGTTCCCGAGGTTTAAGAGAGGGGGAGAAGAAAAATGACTGCAGCAGGATTGATTTTTGCAAATACGCATGATAAGAGCATTGCCGAGATGACCAGATTGCGCACCATGGCGTCGGTACCCTTTGGCGGCAGATACCGCCTGATCGACTTTGCGCTCTCCAACATGGTCAATTCGGATATTACCAAGGTGGGCGTCATTACCCACTATAACTACCAGTCGCTGCTTGACCACATCGGCAACGGTAAGGACTGGGATCTGGCTCGTCGTTCGGGCGGTATTAAGATTTTGCCCCCGTACATTACCATGTTTGACCACACCGCTCCCGGTGTCAACCGCTCCAGAATGGACGCGCTCAAGGGTGCAACCAACTTTATCAACCGTTGCTCCGAGGACTATATCGTCATGTCCGACTGTGACGTGATCTGCAATATCGACCTCAAGGCTGTGCTGGATGCACACGAGAAGAGCGGCGCGGACCTGACCTTTGTTACCAAGGTTGTGGATGCAGGCTCTATGTACGTTGAAGGCACTATGCCCGTGGTTCGCGTGGACGCAGACGGCAGAGTGACCGACTTTGCTGAAGAGCACCTCGAGCAGGGCAGCGTAACCGTCAGCACCAATATCATGGTTGCAACCCGTACTTATTTGCAGGGTGTTGTGCAGGAGGCTGCTTCTCACGGCTACACCAGCTTCTTTAAGGATATCATTGCCAAGTCTTTGGATACCGCAAACTATCGCGCATATAATTATGACGGTGTGTTTGCAAAGATCGGCTCTATGGAGGGCTATTTCGCTTGCTCCATGGCGCTGTTGGACGAGGATGCACGTAAGGGCATCTGGGGCGTGCCGAACAGACCCATTCTGACCAAGGTACGTAACTCCGCTCCCACCAAGTACTGCGGAGACGCCAAGATCATCAACTCTGTCGTAGCAGACGGTTGCGTGATCGAGGGCACTGTTGAAAATTCCATTCTGTTCCGTGGTGTTAAGGTAGGCAAGGGAACTGTTGTTAAGAACTCCATTCTCATGCAGGATACCTACACCGGTGAAAACGTACTGCTCAACTGCGTCATTACCGATAAGAACGTTATGATCAAGGACGGCAGAATGCTCTCCGGTTGCGAGACCATGCCTTTCTACATCGGTAAGAACGGCGCGATCTGATTTGGAGGAAGCACATGGAAAAAAAGATTTTATTTGTAGGCGCTGAGGCAATGCCTTTTGCCGCAACCGGCGGACTTGGTGACGTGCTGGGCTCTTTGCCCGCAGCCATTCGCAAAAAGGGCGGCAAGGGAGTGGACGTGCGCGTGGTACTGCCGTTGCACGGCTCTATGGGTCAGACCTGGAGAGAGCAGCTGGTAGACGAGGTTGAGTTCCGCGTCAATCTGGCATGGCGTAACCAGTTTTGCGGCGTCAAGTCCTTGGTTAAGGACGGCGTGACCTTCTACTTTATCGAAAACGATTACTATTTCAACCGCCCCTCGCTGTACGGCAACTTTGACGACGGTGAGCGCTATGCGTTTTTCTGCAAGGCGGCTTTGGAAATGCTGCCCCTGATCGATTGGTATCCCGACGTGCTGCACGCACATGACTGGCAGGCTGCTATGTCTGTTGTATATCTCAACACCAGATATCGTAACAAGCCCGCATACGAGCACATGAAGAGCGTGTTTACCATTCATAATATCGAGTATCAGGGTAAGTATGATTTCTCGATTCTGGGCGACGTATTTGAGCTTGGCGTAGAGCACAGCTCGATGATGCGCTATGACGATTGCATCAATCTGATGAAGGCTGCTATCGTTTGTGCCGATACGGTCAGCACGGTCAGCCCCAGATATGCCGAGGAGATCAAGACCGAAGAATATGCGCACAGACTCAACTATGTGCTTGAGCAGAACGCGCATAAGCTGACCGGCATTCTCAACGGTATCGATTACGATTACTATAACCCCGCAAAGGATCTCGGTCTTGTTTCTACCTTTGATGCGCGCCGTCTTTCGGGCAAGGCAAAGGATAAGGAGGCTATGCAGGCTGAGGCAGGATTGCCCGTACGTGCTGACGTTCCCGTGCTGTCCGTTATCTCCCGTCTGGCTGCCCATAAGGGTCTTGACCTGATCAGCCAGATCGCAGATCGCTTGGTTTCCGAGAACGATATTCAACTGATCGTGCTTGGCAAGGGCGAGGAAAGATTTGAAAAGTTCTTTGCAGATCTTGCAGAGCGCTATCCCGATAAGGTAGCAGCGCTTCTGACCTATGACCGTGACCTTGCAAAGCGTATTTACGCTGCAACCGATATTTTCTTAATGCCCTCCAAGAGCGAGCCCTGCGGACTTTCGCAGATGATCGCATCCCGTTACGGTGCTGTGCCCGTGGTTCGTGAGACCGGCGGTCTCTATGACTCGATCAAGCCCTACTGGGAAAAGGACGGCGAGATGCTGGGTAACGGCTTTACCTTTGCAAACTACTCGGGCGAAGAGCTGCACGAGCGCACCTGCGCTGCTATCGAGCTGTATGCCGATCGCGCAAAGTGGAAGAAGCTGGTTGCCAAGGTTATGCGCACCGATTTCTCCTGGGGAGCATCTGCTGACAAGTATCTTGACATGTACGCAGATCTGTAAACTCCCACCAATTGTATTTTACCCATACCCCCCAAGAAAGGATTTACCAAACCAATGATAGACTACAGACCCACGGCGGCAAAGATCAGAGAGGATCTGACAATCAAGCTTTCCCGCTATTTCGGTTGCACCCCCGCAGAGGCAACCACCGAACAAATGTATAAGGCAACCGCCATGACCATCAGAGATATTCTGACCGAGAAGAGAGGCGAGTTCAAAAAGCAAGTCAACAGACAGGGCTCCAAGCGCGTGTACTATATGTGCATGGAATTTCTGCTGGGCAGATCGCTCAAGACCAACCTGTGCAACTTAGGACTTGATAAGGAATACGGCAAGGCTTTGGGCGAGCTTGGCTTTGCTCTGGATGACCTGTATACCTGCGAGCCCGATGCAGGACTTGGCAACGGCGGTCTTGGCAGACTTGCAGCCTGCTTTATGGACTCTCTTTCCTCGCTGGATTATCCCGCAACCGGTTTCTCTATTTGCTATGAGTACGGCTTGTTCAAGCAGATGATCGTGGACGGCATTCAGGTGGAGCTGCCCGACGTATGGCTGCCCGGCGGTGAGGTATGGCTTGTGCCCAGAACCGACAGAACCTTCCACGTGCGCTTTGGCGGTCACGTCAGAGAGATCTGGAAGGAAGGCCGCATGGAGGTTGTGTATGAGAATGCCGAGGAGATCGAGGCAGTTCCTTACGATATGATGATCTCGGGTGCAGAAAGCTCTGCTGTCAGCCAGCTCAGACTTTGGCGCGCACGTGACGTCAAGAACTTCAACATGGGTCTGTTTACGCAGGGTCAGTATGCAAGAGCAATGCAGGAAAACACCCAGGCAGAAACCATTTCCAAGGTGCTGTATCCCTCCGATAACCACACCGAGGGTAAGCTGCTCCGCCTGACGCAGCAGTATTTCCTGGTTTCCGCATCCTGCCAGAGCATCATTCGTGACCACATGGCAGTATACGGCACGCTTGCCAACCTGCCCGATAAGGTTGCAATTCATATCAACGATACTCACCCCGCACTCTGCATTCCCGAGATGATGCGTATTTTGGTGGATGAATATTTCTTCCCCTGGGATATGGCGTGGGAGATGGTCAAGAAGATCTGCTCCTACACCAACCATACCGTCATGCCCGAGGCGCTTGAAACCTGGAACGAGGATCTGTTCCGCCTCAAGCTGCCCAGAATTTACGCGATCGTCAAGGAGATCAGTGAGCGCTTCTGCCGCGAGGCTTGGGAGGTATTCCCGGGCAACTGGCAGCGCATCTCCAAGATGAGCGTTGTTGGTTACGGTCAGGTCAGAATGGCGAATTTGTCTGTCATCGGCAGCCATAGCGTCAACGGCGTATCCAAGCTGCACTCGGGTATTTTGACCGAAACCGTATTCAAGGATTTCTACAAGATGTATCCCGAAAAGTTCCTCAATGTGACCAACGGTATTGCACACCGTCGCTGGCTGTGCTACTCCAACCCGCAGCTTGCAGGGCTTTTGGATGAGTGCATCGGCACGGGCTACCGCCACAATCCCGAGGAGCTTGCCGAGTTTGCCAAGTTTGCGGACGATGCGGCTGTTGTGCAGCGCGTACGCGATATCAAGCATGCAAATAAGGTCGCATTTGCGCAGCATTTGTACCGCAAGACGGGTCAGAAGTTGGATACGCATAGCATCTATGACGTACAGATCAAGCGTCTGCACGAGTACAAGCGTCAGCTGCTCAACGCACTCAACGTCATCGGTCTGTACCTGGATCTGCGTGAGAACCCCGATCTGGACATCACGCCCCAGACCTATATCTTCGGTGCAAAGGCAGCTCCCGGTTATCAGATGGCAAAGCGCATTATCCAGCTGCTTTGCATGATCAGCAAGGATATTGATAAGAACCCCAAGATCAAGCAAAAGCTGAATTTGGTGTTCCTTGAGAACTATGACGTCAGCACCGCGGAGATCCTGATCCCCTCGGCGGACATCAGTGAGCAGATCTCGCTTGCGGGTAAGGAAGCAAGCGGCACGGGCTGCATGAAGCTGATGATCAACGGCGCGCTGACCATCGGTACGCTGGACGGCGCCAACATTGAAATGCTGGATGCTGTGGGCGAGGAGAATATGTATATCTTCGGTCTGACCGCGCAGGAGGTCGAGCAGCTGTGGCTGCGCGGCTACCGCTCTGCCGAATTCTATGCAAACAATCCGCGCCTTGAGCGCATCGTCAACTTCCTTTCCGTGGGCTTTGCGGGCGAATCCTTTGCGGATATTGCCACCTACCTTCTGGCAGGGCAGGGCATTGCAGACCCCTTCATGTGTCTTGCAGACTTTGAGTCTTATCGCCTGACGCACCAGCAGGCAGTGCGCGATTACGCCAACCGTACGGATTGGTCCAGACGCTCTCTGCTCAACACGGCAGCCTGCGGATACTTCGCCGCAGACCGCTCGATCCGCGAGTATGCCGAAAAGATCTGGCATATCGAGTCATTGAAGTAATTTCGCGTTATTCATTTATATCCTTGGGGCTGCCGTTTTTTGACGACAGCCCCGAAAGAGTATTTTTTCCAAGGTTTGCGTCAAAGTTCACGTAATCAGTCTTTTAACGTAACCATTCACGCTAATCTTC
>JAZOLE010000187.1:0-3545 GCA_045652835.1 Eubacteriales bacterium
CACCGCAACAGTTTCCTCCTCCCTTGTCAGCCGAGCAGGAACACGAGGCCTTTTTGACCATGACAAACGGCAACGGACAAGAGGCCGAGGATGCGCGTCAGTTGCTGATTCTACATAATCTGCGGCTGGTGTCGCATATTGTGAGAAAATACTATGCGTCCAATAAAAATCAAGAGGATCTGATCTCAATCGGATCCATCGGGCTTGTCAAGGCGGTGGACACCTTCAACGTGGGCAACGGCACGAAATTTGCCACGTATGCGGCCAAATGCATTCAGAATGAGATTCTGATGCACTTTCGCTCGGGCAAAAAGTTCTCTGCCGAAATCTCGATCAACGAAACAATCGACGTGGACAGGGACGGCAATCCCCTGACCTATATTGACGTGATTTCCAGTGATGACAATATGGCTGAGATGCTGGACCGCGAAATGCAAAGCACGCGGGCCCTGCGCTATGTCAACACGCTATTGGATGACCGTGAGCGGCAGATTGTGGTATTGCGTTATGGCCTTGCGGGGAAAGAACCCATGACGCAAAGAGAGATTGCTCTGCAGTTGGGAATTTCAAGGTCGTACGTATCCAGAATTGAAAAGAGTGCTTTGGAAAAGCTGAGAAAAGCGTTTGGGGAATAAGAATAACGGGCGACCACAGGTCGCCCCTACGAGCAATCAAAAGAGAAGCCCTACGTCATCCGGTTCTATCCGTAGGGGGCGAACTGCGTTCGCCGGTATCAAAATCACTTCTTCGGCTTTGACGAAAAGCACAAGGTCGCAAGATATCCAAACACCAAGGCCGCCGCCGTGCCACCCGCGGCGGCTTTGAGACCGCCTGTGAGTGCACCGAGCAGCCCTTGCTCGTCCACCGCCTCACGCACGCCCTTGGAAATCAAAAAGCCAAAGCCGGTCAGCGGCGTGGTGGCGCCTGCACCCGCAAATTCCACAAGAGGAGCGTACAAGCCGACAGCGCCAAGTGCCACGCCCGCGACCACGTAAAGCACCAAAATTCTTGCGGGCGTCATACCCGTTAAGTCAATAAGCAGCTGTGCGATCACGCAAAATGCACCGCCGATGACAAACGCCCACACGTAATCCCAAATCCATTCCATATTACACTCCCCCCTTCAATCTCACAAGATGCCCGATTGCGGGGATATTCTGCCCTTGCTTGAGCGCGTCGGGGCTCATCATCGCGCCCGTGCCGATCAGCAGCATATCCTTGATCTCGCCCGAGGCAAGCTTGGGCAGAAAATACGCGCTCATGACCACGCCCGAGCAGCCGCAGCCCGAGCCGCCTGCGTGGGTGTCCTGCGTGTGGCGTGAAAAGATCATCGTGCCGCAATCGGTGTGCCGCCCGTCCACGTTAATGCCATCCGCATGCAAAAGGTCGCAAAAAATGGCGCTTCCCTCCCAGCCAAGATCGCCCGTGACAATGGCATCAAAATCCTCGGGGGCTGTGCCGCTGGCGGCAAAATACCGCTCCAAGGTATCCACGGCGGCAGGTGCCATGGCAGCGCCCATATTGGCGGCATCACGTATACCCATTTCAATCGGGATGCCCGGCATGGCTTGGGTCACGCAGGCATGCGAGGGCTCCGTATGGCTACATTTGCCCAGCACGTATGCAGATGCGCCCGTCACCGTCCATTGCGCGGTGGGCGTGCGCTGCGCACCGTACTCAATGGGCGTGCGGTACTGTCGCTCTGCAGCAGAGTTATGCGACGAGGTTACGGCAGCGGCATAGCGCACGTGCCCTGCGCTGACCAAGGTTGCGCCAAGCATCATGCCAAGTGCTGCAGTGGAGCAGGCACCGTACAGCCCGAAATACGGCACGTGATAGTCAATCAGCCCGTACGCCGAGCCAACACATTGATTCAGCAGGTCGCCTGCCAAGATCGCACCCAGAGCGCTTTCGTCCTGCCCCCATTTTTTGAGCGCAACGCCCAGCGCACGGCGCTGCATCTCGCTCTCGGCTTGCTCCCATGTCTTTTGCCCGAATTTATCGTCCACGTCATGCATATCAAACAAGTTGCCTAAAGGGCCTTGGTGCTCCTTGCAGCCCACCACGCTGCCATATGCGCACACGCTTGCGCGCAATTCAAATACTGTGTCTTTCATATATCCTCCGATATATCACATACTAACAGTATTATTTTCATTCCCTCTTGCAATATGCTCAAAATTATGATACAATGTGATTGGAAATATTTGATATAAGGAGTTTACTATGCTTTCTACACATACTGAGCAGTACCATATCAAAGCAAGCGAAGGACAAACGGGTGGATATTGCATTCTTCCCGGTGACCCCGGCAGATGCGAAAAGATCGCAAAATATTTTGACAATCCAAGACATTTGGTGACAAACAGAGAATATAACATTTGGGTAGGCGAGCTTTGCGGCGTACCCGTCAGCGTATGCTCGACAGGCATTGGCGGCCCGAGCGCGGCTATTGCCATGGAGGAGCTTGCGGCTTGTGGCACACACACGTTTATTCGTGTGGGCACGTGCGGCGGCATCAATCTTAAGGTGCAGGCAGGTGACGTTGTCATTGCAACGGGTGCGGTGCGACAGGACGGCACGTCCAGAGAATACGCGCCTATTGAATTCCCTGCCGTTTCCGACCCCGAGGTATTGGTTGCGCTCATGCAGGCAGCAGACAAGCTGGGATTGCGCAATCACGCAGGCGTGGTACAGGCAAAGGACTCGTTCTACGGACAGCACTCCATGAACAGAATGCCGATCGCGGGTGAGTTGCAGGCAAAATGGGAGGCTTGGAAGCGCCTTGGCGTGCTGGCAAGTGAGATGGAGTCGGGTGCATTGTTTGTTGTAGCCGATTCGCTTGACGTCAGAGCAGGCGCATGCTTCTCGGTTGTATGGAATCAGGAGAGAGCGGCACTTGGCATGGACAGCGCAGACGAGAGTGCCGAGAACCATGACACCGAGCTTGCCATCAAGACCGCCATCGAAGCACTCAAGATCTTGATCGAAAAGGACAAGCAATAAATTCAGAACCCCCACTCACGAAAGTTTTTGCGTCGCTTTTTTCAAAAAGCGCCCGCCCATCCAAGGGCGCGCAGCCCTTGGTCGCCTCCGCAGAGTCGAAACCTCTCAAACGCCGTTTTTTGGTTCTTTTTTGCGGCTACTCCGTCAAAAAAGAACGGAACAAATTATCTCAACGTATCAGAATAAGGGAGCTACCTGCATAGGTAACTCCCTTTTTTGTTTATGTGAGGAAATTCTCTCCGTTCTTTTCTTTGACACCGCTGGCGCAAAGAAAAGAACCAAAAGAAACGCCGAGAAAAAGTTTCGCTCGTTGCGACGAGCGACCAAGGGCGCTGCCCTTGGAGCCCGCCGCCTTTTGAAAAAGGCGGGCGAAAACTCTCATAAATAAGATAGTCCGGATCGTTTACTTGACCAAGCCCAAATGCTCCATCCAATAAATAACGTGCGAAGCAAAGCCGTGGTTGCAGCTTGCGTGGTCTGCCGTCAGCTCCCAAAGCGTGCCCGTCTTGTCTGCCATGTACAGGAAGTAACCCTTGATG
>JAZOLE010000188.1:0-6858 GCA_045652835.1 Eubacteriales bacterium
GGTCACTGGTTCGATTCCAGTTGTCTCCACCAAAAAAAAGAAGGGATGGCAAAAGCCATCCCTTCTTGTTTTTGGCGGAGCGCCTTCGGCGAATCAGAACCACGCCGACACGCGCCATGCGCGTGTCGGTTGATTTGCGCCGGATACCCGTCAGCCTCGGTTGCGCTTTGGCGCAAATATTGGTTCAGATTCCAGTTGTCGTCGCCAACCGAATCGAACCACGCCGCTTCGCTACCCCGCCCTACGATTTGTGCGGCACGGGCAAACAACCGTCCAACCTCATCTCTCCCGACTTGACAAAATTCACTCTCTGTAGTATAATACAGACATTGTATCGCAAAACAGCTCGAAACAGCTTTCGGCATATCAGCCGTGTCGCAAAACCGCCTGTGATGCGCAAGCTCTTACACAAATATAAAACGAAAGAGAGAAAGCCATGAAACTCCATTTCAAGCACAGATTGATCTCCCTGCTGTGTCTCATGCTCGGCATTTGCCTGCTTGCAGCCTGCACCCCGAACACGGGAACGGGCGAGACTACAACTCCGGCAGATACCCAAACCGATCCCGAAACCGAGACCGAACAGGCAACGCAAGCTCCCGACACCACCGAGCAAACGACCGAAGAGGTCACCACCGAACCCGGCGAGCCCTGGTATCCTGATATGGGCAAGTTCAATGACGGTGTGGTGGATTACGTCAAGCAGGACGGCGTTGTAGTCGCTACCCCCACCGAGGGCAACAGCTTAGGCCTTGATATCACCGACAAGCAGGATCTCGTTTCTATCTGTTATTCCGTATGGTTTGACGCGATCCTTGGCAAGAAGGACGGCACGGTAGATACCTTCTATGACGTATCCGAGGTGCTTGCTGGCAAGCAGCAATGGGGTGCTTACACGCAGTTCCATTATTGGGCAAAGCCCGAGGCAGGCTATTATGCAAGCTCCAACAAGGACGTTATCCGCACCCACATGACGCAGCTTTACACCGCCGGTGTGGACTTTATTATCGTGGACCTGACCAACGCGTACGACGGCTACCTTAACACTTGGCAATGGACGCAATACATCGAGCAGCCCTTAGACGCGCTGTTCTCGGTGATCATGGACATGCGCGCCGAAGGACTGGGCACGCCTTACGTGGCACTTTGGGTCGGTGACTGGGTCGGCCCCAGCAACGGTCCGCTTTACCAAAAGCTGTACGACACCTATTACAACAACGAGCTTTACAAGGATTGCTTTGTATATTGGGATCAAAAGCCCCTTTTGCTGACCGTGCATACGCAGCCCGAGGACTTCCCCTTGAAGGACAAGAACATCTTCACCGTTCGTTCTATGTGGAACTATCTGAGCATCAACCGTCTGCCCGACCAGTGGAGCTACATGGCAGAGAGCAACTACCGCCAGTACGCACAGGCTGCCGACGGCACGATTGAGCAGATGAACGTTGCGGTTGCGGCATTCCCCTACTTTATGTCCTGGACGGATACCGCGCATGGACGCCAGGGCGGCTTGTTCTGGTACGCACAGTGGAGCTCCGCATTTGAAACGCGCCCCAAGATCGTCACCTTAACGTGGTGGAACGAATGGACCGCACAGCGTTTGCAAGCTCCCAACGGTGACTTCGTCTTTACCGACAACTACAATCAGGAATTCAGCCGCGACATTGAGCCTATGGCAGGCGGTCACGGTGACCAATATTACAAATGGATGATCGAATACATCTCCGCTTACAAGGGTGGCATGAACTGCCCCGTACTGGTGGAGGACGCATACGCTGCGGACGCGCAGAAGTTCTTGGACGAGTTCAGACACGGCTCTGTGCACAAGGTCTCCTTTGACCTCTCCGCTTACGATTGCTGCGGCGGCTCTTTGATCATCGAGCAGTGCACGCATTGCACCGACGTCATGGATATCTATTCCTACGAGCTTGGCTGCCCGCTGGATTTTGAGGACACCTCGGATGCCAAGACAAGCACCGATGAAAACGGCACCGTGCACATCCTGATCGAAAAGCAATGCCCCGATTGCGGTATGCTGGTCAAGGTAGACGTTTGGGACGAGCCTCGCGAAATGAGCTACGACAAAACGCATCAGATCATCCGTATCTATATCAATGACGAGCTGATACTGGAGACCTACGAATAAGTCGCACTGCATCTTAATAATTAAATTTTTCGCTTTTATCTTGACACGCTTCGCCTTTTCCGTTATAATACCCAAGATAAAATTCGACATCACAGGAGGACACTATGCTCTGGGGCTCTTACGGCTTAGTTCATATCATCACGCTTTTGCTTTCCGCCGCTATCATCGTCGGCTTATACTTCATTTTGAGAAAATGCTCGGAAAAGGTCAAGACCATCGTTTTGTTTATCCTTTCGTTTTCAGGCATTTCGGCGATTATTTTCAATTTAGTCACCTGGGGCTCGCCGATTGAGTATCTGCCCTTTCACATGTGCTCGATCACGGCAATGCTGCTGCCCTTCGCGGTGCTGACCAGAAATAAGATCATCAACAACCTGCTGCTCCTTTGGTGCGTGGGTGCACTGATCGCACTGACGCTCAATCAGGCGCAGGCGGACTACGAGATCTTCTCCTGGACGTTCTTCTTCTATTATTTCCCGCACACCTTAGAGGTCGGTATTCCGATTTTGATGTTTGCGCTGGGGCTTGTCAAAAAAGATCTGCGCTGCATCGGCTCAACGCTTGCATTGACGCTGTATCTCTACACGACCGTGCACCTGCTCAACGTGCTGCTCAACAACTACGCGCAGGCAAACAACATTGTGGACTGGGCAGGCAACGTGGTCAAGCTCAACTACATGTACTCGGTGGATCCCACCAACCCCGTGCTGGTCATGATGTATAATCTCATCCCCCACCCCTATTGGTACATGCTGGTGGCAACGCCCTTTATTCTGCTCTATCTTGCGCTGGTTTATCTGCCCGAGATCGTAAGAGCAATCAAAACCAAGAAAATTGCATAATAATTCCCAACACGGTTTTTTCCGTGTTGGGTTTTATTTATGCAAGGAAATTACCATTTCAATGAAATCATCCAACAATTTCCCGTTTTTCGTTGACAAATTCACATAATTATGATACAATTACATCGTCACACAAACTGAATATTCGGATTAAGGGGTATTTTAGCAAAAGGGATACTATACCCTTTTTAGGGTATGCTTATATACACATGAGCTTGGCAAAAACGCAACTCTACTGTGTGTGTAAGTATATCCTTATTCCGATCAGTTTGTGTGACAACAATCGGAGTTTGCGTTTTTCGGTGTGCATAACTTCGGTTGTGCACACCTTTTTATTTTTTAAAACGAGGAAATAACAATGGAACACTCTTTCACAAATCAGCCTGACAAGTCTCCTCAACGTTTGTTTTACAGCTTTGACCCTCAAGCAGATTGCACACTGAGCCCAAAAGAAGTTCTAAAATGTGAGCGTTATCATCAAGCAATTATTGAAAATTTAATACGTCAAGATACTTGCTTAAGTTCATTGGAAGCAGCTGTCATAAGAAAACTGCAATTGTTTTTAATCAGCTGCTGCCGCCTCGCTGTAAATCAAGATGCATACTTTGAAGCGCAAATCATAAAAAATCGCACCCTATTGATATCCTTATCTGCCTCCCTTTTCATATTAGAAAGCAAACATTGTCATACGCTCTTGGACATAGCCAAAAATTCAACAACGATATATGTGTCCTCTCCAAAGGCGATTACCCCGAAAGCAACACTTACATTCACTTTGGATTTTGCCTAACCCCAAATGCCGAACACGCTTTGTGTTCGGCATTTTTTCCTCTTGATTATTTTTTCAAACCGTGCTATAATGTAAAATGAAATATTATGCAATCGAGGATGACATGAAACTGATTTGGCATTATTTACGAAAATACAAAAAGGAATGCGTCATAGCGCCGCTTTTCAAGCTGCTGGAGGCTTGCTTTGATTTGTGCGTGCCCTTAGTGGTTGCCGCCGTGATCGACGTGGGCATTGAGACAGGCAACACGGGGTACGTATGGCGCATGTTCGGGCTTTTGGTGCTGCTTGGCGTGGTTGGCCTTTCCTGCACGCTGGTGGCGCAATACTTTGCAGCCCGTGCAGCCGTTGGCAGTGCAACCGCGCTGCGTCACGATCTGTTTGCGCACCTGCAGAGCTTTTCGCATGAGCAGACAGACACGCTGGGCACGGCTGCCATGATCACGCGCATGACCAGCGACACAAACCAAATACAGACAGGCATCAACCTGGCGCTGCGCCTGCTTTTGCGCTCGCCCATTATCGTGTTTGGTGCGATGATCATGGCGTTTTTTGTCAAGCCCAGCCTTGCATGGATCTTTGCCGTAATCATTCCCCTGCTCTCGGTGGTGGTGTTCAGCATCATTTTGGCAGGCATTCCGCTTTACAAGCGTGTACAAGCCCGTCTTGACGCGGTGACAGGCAAAACGCGCGAGAATTTGCGCGGCGTGCGCGTGGTGCGCGCATTTTCGCTGCAGGAGCGCGAGGTGCAGGAATTTAGCGAGGTCAACAGAGCGCAGACCGCGCTGCAGAATTTTGTTGGGCGCATCACCGCCATGATGAACCCCTTGACCTTTATTTTGGTCAACGGCGGCATTGTGGCATTGGTTTGGTTGGGTTCTTTGCAATTCGGGTTGCCCGAGGGCGTGACACGCGGTGAGCTGATCGCGCTGGTCAGCTACATGTCGCAGATCTTGGTCGAGCTTGTCAAGCTTGCCAATACCATCATTACCATTACCAAGGCAGTTGCCTGCGGCGGTCGCATTCAATCCGTGTTGGACGTGGAGGCAGGCATGCCCGAGAGCACTCCTGCTCCCGACAAAGAGGACGGCAGCAGCGTTTGTTTTGAGGATGTGACGCTGACCTATCGCGGTGCGGGCGCTCCCTCGCTGCAAAACGTCAGCTTTTCGGTCAGTCACGGCATGACCGTGGGCATTATCGGCGGTACCGGCTCAGGCAAATCCTCGCTTGTAAACCTGATCCCCCGCTTTTATGAAGCGACCGAGGGACATGTTTTTGTGAATGGCAAGGACGTCAAAGCTTACGATCCCGTGACTCTGCGCCGGGCGGTTGTCACCGTGCCGCAAAAGGCGGTGCTTGTCAGCGGTACTGTCCGCTCCAATCTGCTTTGGGGCAACGAGAATGCCACCGACGAGCAGCTTTGGGCAGCTCTTGAAGCCGCGCAGGCAAAGGATTTTGTTTCCCAAAAGCCCGAGGGCTTGGACGCACCCGTTGCGCAAAACGGCTCGAATTTCTCGGGGGGTCAGCGTCAAAGACTGACCGTGGCGCGCGCCTTGGTTGCCGCCTCGCCCGTGCTGATTTTGGATGACAGCGCAAGCGCGCTTGACTTTGCCACCGACGCAGCACTGCGCCGCGCAATCAAGGCATTGCCGCATCACCCTACTACCTTTATCGTGTCGCAGCGCACCGCTTCGATCGCGCACGCCGATCTGATCCTCGTGCTTGAGGACGGCTGCGTGGTGGGTCAAGGCACGCACGATGCTCTCTTGGAGAGCTGCGCGGTGTATCGCGAGATCTATGATTCTCAGTTCAAAGGAGGACAGGGCGCATGAAAACCAAAACCATCCTCCGCGTACTCAAATACTTAAAGCATTATCGCCTTTTGCTGCTGCTTTCCTTGGTCTTTGCTGCCGTTTCGGTGGTGCTGACCTTGTGCATTCCCGTGCTGACGGGTGATGCCATCGACCTTTTGGCAGGCAGCCCCACGTTTGAAAACCGTGCCGTGTTCGGCTTACTTTGCAAGCTTGTCTCGCCCTTTGGCATCACGGCTGCGCAGCTCAACACAGTACCCGCAATCTTGGTGCTGATCTGCATTGCGGTAGGCGTTACCGCCCTGCTCCAATGGCTGATGAACGTGTGCAACAACCGCATTGCCTTTGGCATGGTGCGCAGGCTGCGTCAGGACGCCTTTGAGCGTGTGCAGGTGCTGCCCATCTCCTACCTTGACGCGCACCCCGTGGGTGACACGCTTTCCCGCGTGATCTCGGATGCAGACGCTGTGACCGACGGCTTGCTTTTGGGCTTTTCCCAGTTCTTTACAGGCATTCTGACCATACTTGGCACCTTGTTTATCATGTTCACGGTGCACCCCGGCATTGCGCTTGTGGTGGTGTTGGTCACGCCGCTTTCTCTGTTCGTGGCAGCGTTTATCACCAAGAAAACGCACACTTACTTCAAAAACCAATCCAAAACCCGTGCCGAGCAGACCGCACTTGTGGACGAAATGCTTGGCAACCACAAGCTTGTCACCGCCTTCAACCGCGGCGACGAGGCAACTGCAGACTTTGATAGCGTCAACGCGCGTCTTGCCGCCATTGCGCAAAAGGCAACCTTCTTCTCTTCCCTGACCAACCCCTCCACCCGTTTTGTCAACAACCTTGTGTACGCAGGCGTGGTGCTGGTGGGTGCCTTGATGTCGATTGCCACGGGCGGTATTGCCCTGAGCGTGGGTCAGCTTTCCTGCTTCCTCTCCTACGCCAACCAATACACCAAGCCCTTTAACGAGATTTCGGGCGTGGTCACCGAGCTGCAGAACGCGTTGACCTGCGCAGGCAGAATTTTCGAGCTGATCGACGCCAAGCCCGAAACGCCCGACGCACCCGATGCGCTTGTGCTGAGAGAGGCGCGCGGCGAGGTCGGCTTCGAAAAAGTCAGCTTCTCCTACGTGCCCGAGCGTCCGCTGATCCGCAATTTGAGCCTTTCGATCAAGGAAGGACAGCGCGTTGCCATCGTAGGCCCTACCGGCTGCGGCAAAACCACGCTGATCAACCTGCTCATGCGCTTTTACGATACCACCGAGGG
>JAZOLE010000189.1:0-15433 GCA_045652835.1 Eubacteriales bacterium
GGTACGGAACAGCAATGGAAAGAGATTAGAAACAAAGGTATTTACTCGAGTTCTCAATGGCCTTATCAATGGAGAGGTATTGAAATGCACTACAATGCTACTGCGCCTGTGCCTGAAACAAATGGTGGGGAAGATCAAACAAGCCCTGCAACCGATGCACCGGACATTGCGCCCTCGCAGGGATTGTCATTCTCGTCTAACCGGGACGGTACCTGCGTTCTGAGCGGCTATGATCCTTTAGCAAATACGAGCGGTATAGTCGTCATTCCTGATAAATCTCCTGAGGGAGACTTGATTACAAGCATTGATTACAGTATTTTTGGCAGTACAAATTTGGTCAGTATTACGATTCCGGACGGTGTGACTGAGATTTATGATTCCACGTTTTCCGGTTGTTACAGTTTGAAGGAAGTAAACCTTTCAAACAATCTGAATAGGATTGGAGCAATGGCGTTCACGGAGTGCACCGATCTGACAAGCATTATTCTTCCTGATAGCTTGACAAGCATCGACTACGGCGCATTTTTCGCCTGCGACAATCTGACAGACGTATATTTTATGGGCACGGAAGAGGAATGGTCTTGTATCGAAATCGGTAGTGACAACGATAGCTTGATCAACGCCACCATCCACTATAACTACGTTCCCGAAGAATAAACAAACCCAATGCAAAACCCGCGCCGATCGGCGCGGGTTTTGTGTGTTGCCCGTATAGTTGCGCAGAGACAGGCGTCCTCGACTGTCCGTGTCAATCGTAGGGCGGGTTTTGTGTTTGCACCCACCCGATGCGCACGACACGGGGGACAGTCCCGCGGTTACACTCCCTTCGGTCGCGCAACAGGGGACAGTCCCCGGTGTCATTTGCGTTGTCTGAACGTTCGCCACGGTGCGTATTGTTGCGCGTGTCCGTCATTCTTTGGTTGACGATGCGTCTCTAAGAGCGTTGGCACCTACCCCTGTCGGTGGATGGGTTATTTGACTGTATTTGTATGCATGCATGATTTTTTGCCATAGTATAGCCGTGACCGAGACGGCAAAAGCAATATTGGCGGATTTTATCAATATCTGTGCCGTGCCCTCGGGCAAGAGCAGCGAGGCGTGCACGTGCTCGGGAGGCAGCAGGGGCAAGAGATAGCGCACGGCAAGTCCGGTCAGCGCGGCGGCAGCCAGTGCTTGCGCGAGCTTGGCAAGCAGATAGGGCAAAAAGCCAAAGCCTCTGCCGTGGCACACGCTCATGATCTGACACATGACCGAAAGCCCGGACCATGAGGAAAGTGCCGCGCACAGCATGGCGGCTTGCGTGGGGTCTTGCACTTGTGCCGCACGTGCAATGCCTCCCGACATTTCAAGCGCACCGTACAAAATCGCGCTCAGCACAGGCGGCAGTGCAAGGTGCAGGAGCGCGCTTTGGAGTGCACCCAGCACGGCAGAGAAGAACAGCACGTAAGCGCACACGGCAAGCATGCTCTGCGCAGCCGTGCTTACGGCATTGGTAAACACGCCCGCGCCGATGCGCAGCGGCTGCGGCTCGGGCGGTGTGCATGCGGTATCGTCGGGCATAAGTACGCGCGTGAGGAGCGCGGTGGCAAGCGAGCAAAGCAGGGAGATGCCCCACAGCCAAAGTCCCAGCCTGCGGCTGCCCAAAAGCGATGCACCCACCGCGCTGATCATGTAAGCAGAGCTTGGATTGTTGATAAAGGTGAGCAGCCGTGTGCATTGCTTTTTGCTCAAAGCACCCGTGTCGTACAGGGCAGCCGCGGCGCGCGCCCCCGTGGGAAAGCCGCAGAGCGTACCCAGCACCACGGGGCATGCAGCAGCTCCCGGTACGCCCAAAAGCCTTTGCATCGGGCGCGAGAGTACGCGCCCAATGGCAGCCGCGCCTCCGCAGCCCACCAGTATTTCGGACGCCACCATAAAAGGGAACAGCGCGGGAATGACCGTGTCGCGGCATAGCTGCAGCCCCGTGCGCACCTCCCTTACCGCGCCGTCCGCAAAAAACAGCAAAAGCAATATGCAGCCCGCTCCAAAAAAGCCAAAGCCAAGTCTGCCAAACTCTATGCGGTGTTTGCTTTTTTTCATATACCCTCCCGGACGTTCATATAATAGCATATCTGTTACAATATAGCAAAATCGGAGGGAAATATGCAAAGGCGCAAAAAAGAGGGACGCGGCAGTGCAATAGAATGGCTGGAGCGCAAATTTGATATCTCGCCCGATATCATCAGCGGTGTGCGCGTAGAGATACGCGGGCAGAACAAGCTGCTCTTGGAGGGTTGCCGCAAGATACTCAAATACGGAGAGCGCGAGATGCTGCTTGACCTTGGCAAAACGCGTCTGCGCGTGTGTGGCGAGCGGCTTTGGTGTACCTCGTTTATCTCGGGTGCTCTGGGCGTTGGCGGGCATATCGTATCCGTCAGCTTTGAGGAGGATGCAAGATGAATCCCGCTTATTGGTTGCTTGGTTACGCGGTGGTGCGTCTGTCACGTGAGCATGCCGAGCATGTGCTCAATCTTTGCATGCAGGGTGGCATTGTCTATTTGGACGGCGGCAGCGATAAGGCTCATATGCGCCTATGCTTGCGTAGTGGACACGCGCGCAAGCTTTGCTGTATGATGGCGCAAGCCGAGGTGCCGTTTGCGGTCGAGCGGCGTGGGGGATTGCCCATGATTTTGCGCCGCTTGCTTGGTCGCCCGGGGCTTTTGCTTGGCGGTGCTTGCGCGCTTGCGCTGATCATTTTATCGGAGTGCTTTGTGTTTGATATCCGTGTTACGGGCAACACGACCCTGACAAGCGCCGAGGTCAAGGCTTTGCTTGCCGAGCAAGGACTTGCACCGGGCGCGTTTATTCCTGCCTTGAACACCGACCGCCTTGAGAATCGCGTTATGCTGTCCACCGATAAGATCGGCTGGCTTTCTGTCAATCTGCGCGGAAACGTGGCAAACGTAGAGCTTGTGGAGCAAAGACTGCCCAATCCCAAGCCTGTGCTGCGTCCTGCGCATATTGTTGCCGCGCATAGCGGAGAGATCATGACGGTGGAGCTGTACCGCGGTAACGTGTTGGTCAGGGCGGGGCAGCAGGTGGGCAAGGGAGATTTGCTGATTGCGGGCGTGTATGACAGCGCAGCCACGGGATTTCGCTTTACAAGGGCTGCAGGCAAGGTCATGGCGCGCACGGTGCATTCGTTTCGGGTGGAAATTCCGTATGAGTATGAAAAAAAGGAGTATACGGGTGAGGTTTTTGAGAAAAAATCGTTAATTTTTTTCGCTTTTCCGATAAAAGTTTTCGAAAGTACTGGAAATTGCGGTGGGGATTGTGATATAATATATATTGTGGAGAACTGTAGCCCCGTGGCGGATGTGGATCTGCCGCTGTCGCTGCATACCGAGCGGTACCTGCCGTATACGATCAAGACCGCGTACCGTGACCCCGAGGCTGCGCTTGTGCTTGCGCACAGGCAGCTTTCCGAGCAGATCGCACAAGTCTTGCAGGACGGTGAGCTGCTGGAAAAGCGCATCTACACCGAGATTGGCGAGAGCGGCATTGTGCTGCGTGCCGAGGTGACCTGTATTGCGGATATTGCCGCGGTGCAGGAATTTGAACTGGATATCAAAAACAAACGTTAAAGGAAGAGTATATGGAACAGAGAATTATCAAGGTAGCCTCGTCCGAGGACACCGCTGCGATCTTCGGCAGCTATGACGTCAACGTGCGTGCCGTGGAGCAGACCATGGGCGTGCAGATTCGCAACCGCGCCACCGATGACGGCGGCGACAGCATTATCGTCATGGGAGCGGATCGCGAGCAGGTCAATAAGGGCGCTGCGGTAATCGAGTACCTTGCCGACATGATCAAATACAGCCAGCTTTCCGAGCAGAGCGTCAGATACGTCATTGATATGGTGGATAGCGGCAAGGCGCGCGAGCTTGCAGAGCTTGGCGACGATTGCATTTGCGTGACCACCAAGGGTAAGCCCATCAAGGCAAAAACGGTGGGACAGAAGCAATACGTGGAAGCCATTCGCAAAAACACCGTGATATTGGGCGTTGGCCCTGCGGGTACGGGTAAGACCTTCCTTGCAGTTGCCATGGCGGTCAAGGCGTTGCGAGACAGACAGGTTTCGCGTATTATCCTGACCCGCCCTGCCATTGAGGCAGGCGAGAAGCTGGGCTTTTTGCCGGGTGATCTGCAAAGCAAGATCGACCCCTACCTGCGCCCGCTTTACGACGCGCTCTTTGAAATGCTTGGCCCCGAGAACTACCAAAGGCAGGTGGAGAAGGGCATTATCGAGGTGGCTCCCCTGGCATATATGCGCGGACGCACTCTGGATGATTCGTTTATCATTTTAGACGAGGCGCAGAACGCCACCCCCGAGCAGATGAAGATGTTTTTGACCCGTCTTGGCTTCCGCTCCAAGATGGTTGTTACGGGTGACCTTACGCAGACCGACCTGCCCTCGGGACAGAAGTCCGGACTTGCAGCGGCTGTCAAGATTCTGGACGGCATTGAGGATATTGCGCTGCACCGCTTTACCGAAAAGGACGTGGTACGTCACAGACTCGTACAAAAGATCATTCTTGCCTACGAGAAATACGAAAGAGAAAAGACCGAGCACAGATCCAAGGATAAAAAATTCCATTACGCAAAAAGAGAGGATGCACAAAAATGAACCGCAAGATGCTTTTGAAGATCTATTTTGAAAACGAGCAGGATATTATGCCCGTGACCTACAAGCTCAAGATCCTTTTGCGCCGTGCCATTGAGGCAACGCTGGATTATGAGCAGTTTTGCAACGGCTGCGAGGTATCGCTGACCTTTACCGATAATATGGGTATTCGCGAGCTCAACCGTCGCTTCCGCGAGATCGACCGCGAGACTGACGTGCTTTCCTTCCCGCTCTTTGACTATGAGGGTGAGGCGGACGAGCCTGTGCTTGACGAGATTCACAATAACCTTGGCGACATTGTCATCTCCTTGGAAAAGGCTTGGGGCCAGGCAGAGGAGTACGGACATTCCTACGAGCGCGAGGTGGCATTCCTTTGCGTGCATTCCATGCTGCACCTTCTGGGCTATGACCACGAGATCAGCGAGGAGGACGATGCCGATATGAGACACAGACAATCCGAGATCATGAAGCTGCTTGGCTTGGAGGTACATAACGCATGATGGACGGACAAGAACCCGAAAAGAGGGAAAACCCCTATAAAAAACAGAACCCCTATAAAAAGCAGCCCAAGACAGATCTGCCGCCCGAGGAGCAGACGGTTGGGCAAACCGAAACGTTTGTTACGCGTAACGTCAAGCTGATTACGTTTCTCGTTTGTGTGGCGGTGTTCTTGGTCTTTCTTGGCCCTTTGAGTGTGTGGCGCATTTCCGAAATGGTCAATGCAAAGCAACAGGCAGAGGAAGTGGAGGCGCAAATGCCGCTGGGTGCGCTGCTTGCCATTGCGGATAAGGGCGCGGCTGCCGGCTGGAAGGATTTCCGTGCCTTTAGTAAGAGCGAGAGCGTAAACGATAAGGACGGCTACGTCAGCTGGACCTTGCAGGTCAAAAACGAGCCGTTTTACATCATTGTAGGTGGCTACGGTACGCAAAATCCGCCGCAGACCATTTACGTTTACAGCCTGCTTACAGGCGAATATGTGGATTTGTTCCGTGACGACGTGCACGAATTTGTAGAGAAAAATCAGCCTAATCAAGAATAAAAGGAAAAAGACTATGAGAAAAACAGGATTTATCGCAATCGTGGGCAGACCCAACGTGGGCAAGTCCACGCTGCTCAACGCAATTTTGGGTGAGAAGGTGGCAATCGTATCCTCCAAGCCCCAAACCACACGTAATCGCATCACGGGTATTCATACCGTGGGTGAGGATCAGTACGTATTTATCGATACCCCCGGTATCCACCGTCCGCAGAACGAGCTGGGCGACTATATGGTCAAGGAAGCCAACAACACCATGTACGAGGCTGACGCCGTGATCATGGTAGTGGATACGGGCAAGGAGATCACCCGCGTGGAGGAGGACGTTATCACCTATCTCAAGCGTTCGGGTGTGCCTTGCGTGCTGGCGCTGAACAAGATCGATATGTATAACCGCGAGATCATCGCCAAGACCATTGCCGCATATGCGGACAAGCATGCATTCTCTGCCGTTGTGCCGATCTGTGCCAAGAACGGTAAGGGCGTTAAGGAGGTGCTTGACGAGTGCAAGCCGTTCCTTTCCGAGTCGCCTTGGTATTTCCCCGAGGATATTGCAACCGACCAGCCCGAGCGACAGGTGGCTGCCGAGCTGATTCGCGAGAAGCTTTTGCGTACGCTGAACAAGGAAGTACCGCACGGTATTGCCGTTGTGATCGACAAGTTTGAGGATGCGCGCACGCTGGTCAGCATTTATGCTACCATTTATTGCGAAAAGGCTTCTCACAAGGGCATCATCATCGGCAAGAACGGTGAGGAGCTCAAGAGAGTCAGCACCTATGCGCGTCAGGATCTTGAGGCGCTGCTTGGCACCAAGGTGTATCTCAACCTGTGGGTCAAGGTCAAGGAAAACTGGCGCGAGAGTGCGGCAGCGGTTTCCAACTTCGGGTATAAGCCTGAATAAGCAACCCATTTTTCGTGTGGGCGATTCAAAAATCGTCCACACAGACCTTAATACATATGAAAGGAGAGCAACCATATGCAAATGAGCGTGGACGGACTTGTCACGCGCGTGGTCAACACGGGCGATCATGACAAGGTGCTGCAAATTCTGACCGCTGAGCACGGCAGAATTTCGGTTATGGTCAAGGGTGGAAAATCACTCAAAAGCCCTGCAATGGCTTGCTCTCAAATGTTTACTTACGGAAACTTCGAGCTGTACCGCAAGGGTGACTTTTACTGGATGCGGCAGGGAAGCGTGCTCAATGCGTTTTATGAGCTTTCCTCCGACATTGTCAAAATGAGCCTTGGCGTGTACCTTTGCGACGTGGCAAACGAGCTTTCCGACCGCGATGAGCCTGCACAGGAGCTTTTGCGCATGCTGCTCAATTCACTTTACCTGATCGGGCGCGACAAAAAGCCGCAGGAGCTGGTCAAGGGCGTATTTGAGCTGCGTGCAGCTGCCATTTCGGGATATTTGCCCGAGCTGGACGCTTGCTGTCGCTGCGGCAGCGTGGACGAGCGGCTCAATTACCTGGACGTCATGAACGGCAGACTGCTTTGCGCAGAGTGTCTTTCCCGTCAGTCAAAGCTGGTGCGCACCCCCATGGTCGGGGCGAATGCGGACGGTGACTATGAAAAGAGCGTGCTTTGTGCCATGACCCCTGCGGTCACTGCAGCCGTGCGTTACGTGCTGCATGCATCTGTCGAGCGCGTGTTTTCCTTTGAACTGTCCGATGCCGAGGATGTGACCGAGTTCTCGCGCACAGCGCAAACCTATCTGCTCAACCATCTTGGCAGAGGCTTTGATTCGCTGGAATTTTACGAATCGGTCAAGCCGAAGGGAGGCATCCATGGATAAAAATCAAATTTCCCAAATGCTGGACGGCTTGGATCGCTATCCCTTCCACATGCCGGGGCACAAGCGCAATACCGCGCTGCTCGGCAACGATTTTCCCTATGATCGCGACATCACCGAGATTTCGGGCAGCGACAATCTGCACGATATGAGCGGTGTAATACTTGAGGAATGCAACCGCGCAGCGCGCCTTTGGGGTGCTGCAGGGGCGCATATTTTGGTAAACGGCTCCACTTGCGGCATTCTTGCCGCCATTCGTGCCTTTGCAGGGCATGATCGCGGCGTGGTCGTGGCGCGTAACTCTCACAAGTCCGTGTACAACGGCATCGAGCTTTGCCGCTTGCAGCCGACCTATTTGTATCCCAAAATTGATCCGGCTAGCGGCATTTGCGGCAGCATCACACCTGCTCAGGTGGATCTTGCGCTGGCAGATGCACCGGATGCCAAGCTTGTCATCATCACAAGCCCTACTTACGAGGGCGTGATCAGCGATATTGCGGGCATTGCCCGTGTCGCACACGCAAGGGGCGCTTTGCTT
This sequence comes from Eubacteriales bacterium, assembly GCA_045652835.1. Lineage (GTDB taxonomy): Bacteria > Bacillota > Clostridia > Oscillospirales > CAG-272 > SVQP01. The sequence continues at coordinate 8,033 of JAZOLE010000189.1, forward strand.
TTGGTAGATGCCGCGCACGGCGCGCATTTCGGAATTGGCAACGCACCCGCGCATCCCGTTACGCTTGGCGCGGATATCGTCATCTGCTCCTTGCATAAAACGCTGCCTGCACCCACGCAGACCGCGCTTGCTTTGGTGGGCAAGCGCTGTCCCGATGCCGCAGCGTTTGCTGCGCAGCTTGCCGTATTCCAGACATCCAGCCCCTCGTATATTCTCATGGAGCAATCTGCGCGCTGCATTCGCCTGATCGAAGAGCAGGGTGGAGAGCTGATGCATGCGTGGGATGAGCGTACCAAGGCATTTGCCAAGGCGGTCTCGCACTTGCAGCACTTGCACCTGTATTTCAGGGGAGATTTGTCGCAATGCGTGTGGGCGCATGACTGCGGCAAGCTGGTCATCGGCACGCGCGGCACGTCCTTGACGGGGCAGGCGCTTGCAGAGATACTGCGCAACGAGTATAAAATTGAAATTGAAATGGCAGCGAGTGATTACGTCATCGCCATGACCTCGCTTGCCGATACCGATATGGGCTTTGCTATGCTTGCCGATGCGCTGTGTAAGATCGACGTGCAGATAGAGGCGAGCGAATTCGCTTCCACCACCATCTTGCCGCAGCTGCATACTGCGTACGCGCCTTGGAAAATTGCAGATCTGCCGAGCGTGAGCTTGCCCGTGCAGCAAGCCGTGGGCGTATCTGCCGAGTACGTGTGGGCGTATCCGCCCGGCATTCCGCTTGTCGTACCGGGCGAGATGCTTACAGAAGAGATGCTTGCAGCCTTTGAAGCGCTGCAACAAAGCGGCGTAGAGCTGCACAGCACAAGCGGCGGCATGCCGCAAACCATACGCGTTATCGTGGAGGAGTAGATCATGAATCATTCTTTGCATTTCCACTATGACTTTATTCCCGGTGAGATCCTTGATCCTGCCACCTCTGCGCAGCGCATTGCGCTTATGAAGGCAGCAGGCGTGCGCACGGTTTGGCTGGATACCTACGCTTATGGCAATCACCTTGCCACGGCGCAGGAGATTTTGGATGCCAAGCAGTTGCTCGAGTCTCACGGCTTTGAGGTGCAGGCGCTGACCGTACCCGTGGGACACGGCGGAGCGGCTTTGTCGGGTGAGGCGGGAGATCCCGGTGTGCCCGCGCATTGGCAGCTTCGTGTAAATCATGACGGACAGCCTATGCCGTTTACCTCTTGCATGCGCTGCGATGCCATGATCCGCGAGAGCCGCGAGGTGGCAGAGTCCTTGCAGGCGATGGGCTTTACCAAACTGTTTTATGATGACGATCTGCGCGTAGGTCCTTGGGGACCCTCTCTGCAGGGCTGCTGCTGTCCTGCTTGTATGAACGCTTTTTATAGCAAATATCCGCAGTACGCGCACCTCTCCGCACCCGAAATTTTTGCCGCGGCAACCGAGGGCGACGCGCTTTGGAACGCATGGAGCGACGTGCAATGTGACGCGGTGCTGGAATTTATGCAAAAGACTGTGCCAGACGGCATGATCCCGGGCATTATGGTGATGCACAACGGTGATCGCCGTCACGGCGTGGATATCGCGCGCATCAAGGCGGCTTTTCCGCAGGTGCTGTTCCGCGTGGGCGAGGCGCATTTTGAGGATGCAAGCTTTTGCCGTCCCACGGCAGAGCGCGAGATCCTGCATTCGATCATGGCGCACATGCGACAGATTGGTCAGGTGCAAAACGCGTTCAGCGAATCCACCGTCTACCCCGAAAACGCCCTTGCGCCCGAACATTTGGTGCAAAAGCTGCGCATTGAAATCCGCGCTGGCTTGCGCAATCTGTTTTTGATGAGCGGATTTTTCTTTCTTGCAAAGCCTTACTGGCAAGCGATTGCCGACGCTCGCTTAGAGCTGGAGGCATTGGCGCAACAGTCACCCGACAACTTGGATCCGACAGGAGAGTTTATCTGGCAATTATAAATGTATCAATGATGGAGGACCGATATGAAACCGATCCGAAAACTACATATATTATGTGCACTTCTGGCACTTTGCATGCTGCTTGGCGCTTGCTCCGGGCAAACCTTGCAGGGTGAGCAGGGAAGCGACAGCTCTGCCAAAGAGCAGACTACCGAGATCTTTGTGCCCGATGAGGACTATCCCACGGCGGGGGATCTTGACGCGAATGCGGATTTTTCCAAGCTGATCATCTCGTCGGTCTATGCGGGCGCAAACTCGAAAAGCGCTCCCGTGGCACACAGCTACGTTTGTCTGTATAATACGGGCAAGGTGGATCTTGCCGTGCAGGGACTTTCGATCTTTGTGTGCGGCGGTGATTACGTATGGCGCGAGTATCCGCTGCCCTTTGGCGCAACCGTACCCGCAGGCGGCTACTATCTCGTGCAAGGACAAGCCACAGGCACCGAAATGGCGCAGCCCGTGCTGCACATCGAGCAAGCGGACGCCGTTCGCCCCAATATGATGCTTGCCTCCACCGATATGCGCTTGGTCATTGCCCCCGTGGGCACGCAGCTGCAAAACAACAGACCGATTACAGGTCAGGCGGGTGTGGTGGAGTACCTTTCCGCACATACGCTGGACAGCAGTGACGTGCGTCATTACGTCAGCGGTGCGTCCAAGGATACGCTAATCCGTCGCGATGCCGATTCTCCGTATGCTCCCTTTGATACCGTAGACCTGACCCGTGCATCCACTGCGATCCTGCGTCAGATCCGTCCGCAAACAAGCAAGGGTGACGTCAACACGCAGGTGCATACCATGGCAGCTGAGGTGGTGTTCTCGCATCAGAGCGGATTTTTCGATGAGGAATTTTCGCTGGCAATGACCGCCCCTGCGGGATATACTGTGTACTATACCGTCAACGGTGCAGATCCGCGTACCGTGATCGCAGAGCAGTATGCCGAGCCGATTTTGCTGACCGATACCACCGATATGGCGTGGGGTGAGCTGACGCAGAATGCCGTGCTTGCCATGGGTAACACTTACGCGCCCAACGTGCTCTCGCAAATGGGCGCATGGACGGTGCGTGCTTATGCCACCAACGGCAAGGAGTCCACGCCCGTGACCACGCAGACCTATTTTGTGGGCAAGGACATTCGCGCGGACGAGCTGGACGTATTCTGTCTTGCCGTGCAGCCCGAGGACTTTATCAGCACCGATCCCACGGGTAAAAATATTTACATGAATTACTCGGACGGACACGAGCGCATTCAGGCTTATCTGGAGTATTTTACAGAAGATACCTGTGAGTTCTCCTCTTGGGTTGAGATCGCGCTCAACGGCAAGGGCTCTCTCGGTATGACCGAAAAATCCTTCCGTATTCTGTTCCGCGAGAACGCAAACCCCGAGGTTTCCGAAAATCTGAATGCCTTCAGCCACAACATTTTCGGAGAATTTGCAACCCCGAGCGCAGCAGGGGATGACACTATCTATTACCGCAGACTGCTTTTGCGTAACGGCGGCGGTGACAACTCGGGCTGCACTATCTCGCGCTCGCATATTGGTGACGCGTATATCGCGCGCCTTGACTCCAAGCTGCATGCCGAGAGCATGGCGTATAAGCCCGTGTTCGTGTTTATCAACGGCGAGTTCTGGGGCATTTACAATGCGCGCGAACGCTTTGACGAAAAGTATTTTGAAACCGTGTACGGTGTACCCGAACAGGATCTTGCCGTGCTGGAATGCCCGTATCCCATTCCCGTGATCAAGTTTGAGTACCTTTTGACCCACGGTGTACAAAAGGATGCCGACGATTTTAACGCGCTGTTCAAGTACGCGCAGCAAAACGATCTGTCCGATCCCGTGCATTACAAGTACGTTTGCGACCGCGTGGATACCGATAATCTCATCGACTATTTCTGCGCGCAAATTTACCTCAACTGCAGCGACTGGCCCAACAATAACGTCAAGGTCTGGCGTAACAGCAATCCGAACAGCATTTCGGGGCAGGATACCAAGTGGCGTTTCTGCGTGGTGGATACCGACCACGGCGTTGGACTCAACTCGGATATCAATACCAATCTGCACGGCGCGGTTGGTGACGGCTCGGTCATAGGCATACTGATCAACGGTCTGATGGGTAACCCCGAGTTCCGTGAGCGGTTCCTGATGCGCTACATCTGGGTCACCGAGGTGTATTACGCCCCCGAGGCATCTTCGCCTATCTTGGAGGGCATTGTGGACGACGTAGCCCCCGTTATGCAGATGCAGCTGGATCGCTGGAAGTGTACCGACGGCACCGCTACCCCCTATGACGGTGCAAGACCCTCATGGATGTACTATATCAACGTCATCCGCGACTATATGGTGCGCCGCCCCGCAGCTGCCAAGGAGCAGCTCAAGGCACATTACCGCCTCTCCGAGAACGAGTATCAGCGACTGCTTACCAAGGCAATCGCCGCGTGGGGAGAGAAGAGCGATTTGTTGCAATAAGGAGAAAATATGCGATTTTTGACCGTACAACATTTCTTTTTGCAAGCCGCAAGTGTGGCGCGTCTTGACAGACAAGAGGAGATCGCTTGCGCTGCACGTATGCGGGCAGGAGATGCCGAGGCTAAGGATGCCTTGGTGCAAAGCTATCTGCCCATGGTTGCCGCCACCGCCAAAAAGATCAGCACGGGCGAGCCGTCCATGGAGCTGATCTGCCGCTTTGCCCTTGTGCTTGAGCGAGAGGTGGAAACGTTTGATTTCTCGCAGGAAAGCGAGACGTTTACTCACCGCTTGAGTCTTGCGCTCAAAAAAGCCACCACAGCCTATATTGCTGATTTATAAATAAAGCAATCCCGTGACCGATTTGGGTCACGGGATTTTTCGATGATTTGCGGTATGCTTTACGGAGTATTCGTTTCCGGTTGTGCTACGTAGTTGTAGTGAACGGTTGGCTTACTCCACTCGAAATTATTGGCATCAATGCGAATATTATTCCACTCTCCCTCGCTACCTTCATAATATATGTCGGTCACGTCGGAGCAATCATAGAATGCGGATCGTTCAATCGTTGTCACACCGGAGGGAATCACAATCGTAGCAAGGTCGCTGCAATTTGTAAACGCATAAGAACAAATTGTTTCCACATTGTCGCCGACAATGAGCGTGGTAAGATTGATGCACCATGTAAATGTATTTTCGCCAATACAGGTCATACCGTTTCCGATCACGAGTTTGGTCAAGGATTTGCAGGAATCGAATGCGGAATACCCAATGCTTGTCACGCTGTCGGGGATTACACCTGTGGTAAGACTTACGCATGCGGCAAACGTATTATTACCGATCGTAGTGACGTTGTTTCCGAATTTGACAGAAGAAAGGAAGGAGCACTCGCAGAATGCTGCGTCGTCAATGATGATTACGCTGTCGGGAATGATGACACTTGTGATTTTATCATTGTTGTAAAATGCCTCGGGCAAAATATGCGTAACGGGAAGCCCCTCGTATTCCTCTGCGATTTTGAGCTTTGTTGCGTTGCCCCTGTATCCGACAACCTCGGCATAAGTGCCGTCGGCAGAAATTTGATAAAGGATTCCGGGTGTTGGGGGCACGAGAATACTGCAGACGGTGCAAATATCGTCATTGTTAAAGGTGTGAGGCGCGCTGTCCTTGGTTTGATCACAACCGGCGCAGCCAATCCAATGGTTGCTGTCGTCATAGGAATAGACGGTGTTGTAGGAATGCGCAATCTGTGCGGTTTCATTTTTGATTTCGCTCATGCCGCAAAGCTGGCAGGTAACGGTATCAAAGCCGGGCCCGGTGCAGGTTGCCGGGGTGGTTTCGGTGATCCAAACATGATCACAATTCGCACAAGCCACGAACGTTCCCAAAATCAAAAGGCTACCGACCACCAAGTATATTATCTTTTTCATTTTCTTTCTCCCAAAATAAAAATGACCTTCGTGTTTACTGATATTGATTAGTAATGATTGACGCACCTATTATAGCATGGGTTGTTGATCTTGTCAAGTAGAACACAGGGAACGGTTCTCTGTGCACTTTGCTTTTGTGGAAATCTGCTGTTTCGCGCGTCACGTTAGTTATCGGACGGATTTTCTTGAATCAACGGCCGATACTCATCCGGTCGTGGTGACCATACTGCGTTTTGCCACAGTTGGTCCTCGCGGTACCAATGCTCTTTGCCGACCACACAGGACACGTCTTCTCCATTCCGCGGGTAGAACACGCAGTTGCCTTCGTGCTCATAACTCATAAAAAAGCAACTCCCGTCGGATCTGTAAAAATGCTTAAATGCCGGTTCGTCATAATCCCATCCGTCCCAAACGTTGTGCGTGTTCTCGATCAAAATCTGATACAGCTCAGGGCAAATACGGTAAAAATGCAAGTGGATCACAATATCGCCTTTATCCTCCGGTTCGGGACGGCGCGGAGGCGCGTACTCAAAGCAGGCAGGGTCAACCGTTATCTCATAAGGCTTGAGTTTCTCTGTCCATTGAACGTGCGGCGAAAACCACGCGCTGAAATATTTTGAATAGCGAAAGCAAGTTCGGATCAGCTCTTCGTAATCAGCACCTTCGATGTCATAGTCTTCATTTCCGGTTAAGATATCTGTATCAAAGAAAACGTAATTCATATTTTCCTCCTGTCTTACGGTTTGGGTAGGAACACAGGGAACGGCTCTCAGTAATGCACAGCTTTACTGAGTAGAGCCCCTTGTGATATGCACGCGTTTTTTTCATTATATCATATAGGGAATTGCATGTCAAGGTGTGGGATTGCCTTGCGTGTTGCGCGTGACAGGGCAACACCCCTTGAAATGCTTGCTTTGTCTATCATTTGCATTGTTTTTTCTCACAACCTATTGACAAAAATCGCTTTCGATGCTATAATACATCTGTTAAGCTTATTCTAATAAGGAGATATTTATCATGAAGAGAATTCAGACTATCCAGACCCGTGATCTCGCTAAGAGCGTAAACAACGGTGGTTGCGGCGAGTGCCAGACCTCCTGCCAGTCCGCTTGCAAGACCTCTTGCGGCGTTGCTAACCAGGAATGCGAGGCTAAGAAGGACTAATTACATAGTCCAATGAACGGGGCTTTGGCAGATTGCCGTAGCCCCGTTACTTTTGAAAGGGATAAAATTAAAAATGATTCACCAGTATAAATTAAACGGATATAACATCGTACTTGACGTATACAGCGGCTCTGTGCATTGCGTGGATGAGATCGCATATGATATGATCGCCATGTACGAGGCAAACGACAAGCAGACCATTATCGACGCGATGATGGCAAAGTACGCAGGTCGCGAGGACGTGACCGAAGCAGAGCTTGCCGAGTGCTATGACGATATTACCGCACTTGCCGAGCAGGGCAAGCTGTTCGCGCCCGACGTTTACCGCGACAAGGCGTTTGATTTCAAGAACAGAAACACGGTAGTCAAGGCACTTTGCCTGCACGTGGCGCACACT
>JAZOLE010000190.1:0-2184 GCA_045652835.1 Eubacteriales bacterium
TCAAAATTATTTTACCATATAGCGAGAATTTTGACAAGGGGGACGCGCGCAGAAAGTTTTTTCCCCTTCGTTTCCCCACAAAAAAAGCAAACCAGCCGCGGCGAACGCCCCTCCTGTCGGTGATGCATTACTTAGTCGGGAATTGGAATATGACCGTGCTCGTTGCGTCTGTTGTACGCAAATAGATATAGTCACCCCTATCCATATTGCCAAAGGTGATGCCGCTCTCCCACTCCTCCATAGTACCGGGGTAGCAGAAGACCAAATAGTGATAATAATATGCGTCCTGCATCTGTCCGCCAAAGACGCTTAAGCTTGCGGGCAGATGGATATTGACAACCATCGCCTCCCCAAAGTAAACGTCTTCAAAGCAATTCTTTTTGATTTCGGTAATGCCCTCGGGAAGCTGCAGGGTTACTTCACCTTCCACTTCTCCCGTGCCGAGCTGCAGATCGCAAAGCGCAAATGCATGCGAATCCAGAACGCGAATATCCGCATTCTCCGGGAATTTGCCGTCCTCGCGCAGATACAGCTTGAGCGTGCCCGTGTCGGTGTCCACCAGACACCCGTCGATCATCTCGAGCGTAGGATTCTCCTCTGCTACCGTGACCGTCTCCAGCGAGGGCAAACTCCGCCACACGGCGTTATTGATCGAGCTGACTGTTTTGGGAATGGAAATGCCAACCACCTGTCGCAAAGCCGCGCTGCGCAAAACGGTCAGGCAAAGCTCTGCCTGTTCCCTGCTGTCGCTCTTCTTTGCCAGCTTTACGAGCGCATCAATGCTCTGCGCATACTTCTCCTCATTCCATTCGCAGTACTCGGTCAGGCTTGCGTAGATCTTGTTCGATTCGGTTGTCCATATGCCCGCATCAAACACGTATATATCACCAAAAGCCACAATCGGGTATGCATCGAGCAACTCCTGACGCGCGTTCTCATCAAGACCTGCAACCGACAATTTCAAATAACGCGCGGCGAGACGTGCGTAATCAAAATCGCTGATGCCGTTGGCTTTTGCAGTTTCACACAGGGAAACCATATCGGCAGCCGTCAAAACGTAGGGGAAATCTGCAGGAGCCCCCGTCTTGACAAAAGAAGGCTGATGGATATCGATCGCGGTCACAACGTCTCCCGCAGGAGAGGTTTCGGGAATTTCGATCACAAAATTCTCGGTAAACGCGGGATCGGTGGTAACGTACTCCAGCGTGCAGGTGCCGTCGCCGCCCGAAACAAAATACAGGCGGTAGGGCTTGCCGTCTTCAAGCGTGTCCTGCGCGCTAAGACCTGCAAACTGCGACTGCGTCAGCACGTTTACTACGGGCAGATCCTGCATCAGCGTCCAAAGTGGCTGCGGCAGCGTTTGCTCCAGCTTCTCTGCCATCTTGTCCTGCCAGAGTGCAAATCCATCAATTTTTATGAGCTCTTGGGTCAGCGCCTCGGAGTCACCCTTAAGCACCGCTCTGCCTGCAGGATGCGCAAGCATGCCCACGGGCACGCAGGCGCAAAGCAAGATTGCCAAGCAAGCTGCCACGGCAAGCACGCGCACGGCAAGCGCCTTGCGTGTGTGCTTTTGCGCCAGGCGCGTATCAATGGCGTGATAACGTTCTAAAATACGGTCGTCCATCTCGCCGACGCCTCTGATAAAGGTTTCTTGTTTCATACGTAAATCTCCTCCTTTTCCAGAAGGATGCGCAGCTCGCGCTTGATCTGTGCCAATTCCTTGCTCACCAAGGATTCACTGCAGGAAAGCCGCTTGGCGATCTGCGGAATGGTCAGCGCGAAGAAATAACGGGATACGAACACGTACAGACGGCGGTCGGTCGTGCCGTCCAAATACTCTGTGATGATCCTGCCAATGGCTGCCGCCTGCACCTGACGCGCAAGGTCGCTCCCATCTGGCAAAAATTCCTGCACCTCCTCCAGCGGCACGCACATATTGGCGGGCACGCGCTTTTGTCTGCCGTCGCGCTCGTAGCGATCCAGACTCAGATTGCGCGTGATCTTTGCCAAAAACGCGCGGAACACGCGCGGACGCTCGGGTGGAATGGTATTCCAGGTCTTGAGATACGTATCCTGCAAGCATTCCTCGGCATCCTGCTCGTTGGACAAAATGCTATACGCCACAGTGTGCAGATATTCACAGTATTTTTTGTCGGTCTCTTCGATGGCGCGTTCTTCCCTTGC
>JAZOLE010000191.1:0-6511 GCA_045652835.1 Eubacteriales bacterium
GAGTCCGAAAGCGACGATTACTACGACGGGGAAGACGAATAATTTCCCAATATATAAATTATTGTATTAGTTAGGAGAACAGCTGTGGAGCATAATGAATTTTCTTCAATCAAGATTGGTCTGGCATCTCCGGAAATGATCAGAGAGTGGTCTTACGGCGAGGTGAATAAGCCCGAGACTATCAACTACAGAACTCTTAAGGCTGAAATCGGCGGTCTGTTCTGCGAGCGTATCTTTGGTCCTACCAAGGATGGCGCTTGTATGTGCGGCAAATATAAGAATTCTCACAGCAAGGAGATCATTCGCTGCGAGAAGTGCGGTGTGGACGTTACTACCAAGAAGGTAAGACGTGAGAGAATGGGTCACATTGAGTTGGCCGCTCCCGTATCCCACATCTGGTACTTTAAAGCGATCCCCTCCCGTATGGCGCTTGTGCTGGATATTTCCCCCAAGCAGTTGGAGCAGGTGCTGTATTTTGCCGAGAACGTCGTGCTTGATCCCGGTTCCACTCCCCTGGAAAAGGGTATGGTACTTTCCGAGAAGGCCTACATGGACAACCGCGAAATGTACGGCAACGACTTCCGTGTCGGTATGGGTGCTGAGGCAGTCAAGGAGCTTTTGCAGGGCGTTGACGTAGAGGCACTGTCGGTACAGCTCAAGCAGGAGCTGCTGACCGCTTCCGGACAGAAGAAAACGAGAATCATCAAGAGACTGGAGGTTGTGGAGGCATTCCGCAAATCCGGTAACAAGCTGGAGTGGATGGTGCTGGACGCAGTCCCCGTCATTCCTCCCGATATCCGACCCATGGTACAGTTGGACGGCGGCAGATTTGCTTCCTCCGACCTTAACGAGCTCTATCGTCGCGTCATCAGCCGTAACAACCGTCTGAAGAAGCTGATGGAGATCCGTACCCCCGAGATCGTGATCCGTAACGAAAAGAGAATGCTGCAGGAGGCAGTAGACGCGCTGATCGACAACGGCAGACGCGGCAAGCCCGTAACGGGCCCCTCCAACAGAGCGCTTAAGTCGCTTTCCGAAATGCTTCGTGGTAAGCAGGGCCGCTTCCGTCAGAACTTGCTTGGTAAGCGTGTTGACTACTCCGGACGTTCGGTTATCGTCGTAGGTCCTACCCTGAAGATTTACCAGTGCGGTCTGCCCAGAGAAATGGCGCTTGAGCTGTTCAAGCCCTTCGAGGTCAAGAGACTGGATGAGATGGGCAAGGCTACCAACGTCAAGGACGCTCAGAAGAAGATCGAAAGAATCTTCCCCGAGGTTTGGGACGCGCTCGAAAACGTCATCAAGGAGCACCCCGTACTGCTCAACCGTGCACCTACCTTGCACCGTCTGTCCATTCAGGCGTTCGAGCCCGTGCTGGTTGAAGGCAGAGCCATCAAGCTGCACCCGCTGGTATGTACCGCGTTTAACGCAGACTTTGACGGTGACCAGATGCCTGTACACGTTCCGCTGTCTGCAGAGGCGCAGGCAGAGGCACGCTTCCTGATGCTTTCCGCAAACAACCTGCTTAAGCCCATGGACGGTAAGGCTGTGACCATTCCTACGCAGGACATGATCCTCGGTTCCTACTACCTGACCATGGAAAAGTCGGGCGAACCCGGCGAGGGCAGCGTATATCGCGATATCAACGAGGCAATGATGGCGTATGCAAACGGCGCGCTCGGCTTGCATGCAAAGATCAAGGTCAGAGTACAGAAGGAGATCGACGGCGAGATGCGCTCCGCCCTGATCGACGCTACTCTCGGTCGTCTGATCTTCAACCAGCCCATTCCTCAGGACCTTGGCTTCATTGACAGAAGCATTCCCGGCAACGAGTTCAAGCTTGAGATCGACCAGGTCGTCAAGAAGAAGCAGCTGGGTCAGATCATTGATAACTGTATCCGTGTTCACACTCCCGCAATCTGCGCAGAGATGCTGGACAACATCAAGGCTATGGGCTATAAGTTCTCCACCAGAGCTTCCTTCTCTATCTCGGTTTACGATATGACCATTCCCGCAGAGAAGAAGGGCATGCTGGAGAGCGCACAGAAGGACGTGGACGTGCTGACCAAGCACTACCTGCGCGGTGAGCTTTCCAACGAGGAGCGCTACAACGGCGTTATCAAGATTTGGAACAAGACCACCGACGACGTTACCAAGGCGCTGCAGAACAGCTTCAGCACCTACAACCCCATCAAGATCATGGCAGACTCGGGCGCGAGAGGTTCTATGACCCAGATGCGTCAGCTCGCAGGTATGCGTGGTCTGATGTTCGCAACCAACGGTAAGACCGTGGAACTTCCTATCAAGTCCAACTTCCGTGAAGGTCTTAACATCATGGAGTACTTCATGGGTGCACGTTCCTCCCGTAAGTCGCTGTCGGATACCGCTCTGCGTACCGCAGACTCGGGTTACCTGACTCGCCGTCTGGTTGACGTTTCTCAGGAAATGATCATTCGCGAGGACAAGTGCGATACCACCAAGGGCGCATGGGTCAGCGATATCATTGACGATAAGGATAAGAACGTTCTGGAGCCTTTGGCAGACAGAATCGTGGGTAGATACACCATCGGTCCCGTCGTGAATCCCACCACCGGTGAGGTTATCGTTGAGGACGACACCATGATCACCGAGGAGCATGCAAAGGCAATCTCGGCTGCAGGTATCCAGCAGGTTTATATCAGAACAGTTATTCAGTGTCACTCCAAGTACGGTGTGTGCGCACACTGCTACGGTGCTGACCTTGCATCGGGCAAGCCCGTTCAGATCGGTGAGGCAGTCGGTATCATCGCTGCACAGTCGATCGGTGAGCCCGGTACGCAGTTGACCATGAGAACCTTCCACTCGGGCGGTGTTGCAGGTAGCGACATTACCCAGGGTCTGCCTCGTGTTGAGGAGCTGTTTGAGGCTCGTCAGCCCAAGAAGGCGGCTATCATGGCAGAGCAGACCGGTACGGTACACGTACAGGTCGGCGAAATCCCCGGTATGCACGACGTGTCCATTACCGCGGATGAAACCAGCGAATTCCACAAGTACACCATTCCTTACGGTATGCGTCTCGCCGTTACCGACGGTGCGCACGTTGAGCGCGGTCAGGCTCTGACCGAAGGCTCCAAGGCTCCCGGCGATATCATGAGAATCCTGGGTCTTGACGCCGTATACGAATATATCATCAAGGAAGTACAGAAGGTTTACCGTTCTCAGTCGTGTAACGTTAACGATAAGCATATCGAGATCATTGCACGTCAGATGACCAGAAAGATCCGCATCGAGGATAACGGCGACACCGAGCTGCTGACCGGCGCTTTGGTTGACGTTAACAACTTCGAGGAAGAGAACAACAAGGTTGCAGATCGCATCAACGCAGGCGAGACCTGGCTCAAGCTGGCTGAAGGCTCTCCCGTGCTGCTTGGTATTACCAAGGCATCGCTGCAGACCGAGTCCTTCCTGTCCGCTGCATCCTTCCAGGAAACCACTAAGGTACTGACCGAGGCTGCAATCCGCGGTAAGGTTGACCACCTGCTTGGCTTGAAGGAAAACGTTATTATCGGTAAGCTGATTCCCGCAGGTACGGGTATGCGTTGCTATCACGACGTAAGCGTACAGCACGTTGATCCCGAAACCGAGGAAAGCTCCGAACAGGTTATCTGAGATAACAAGGGCACGTAATTTATTACGGGGAAACGCGGCATTTTGCCGCGTTTCCCCAAAGTGCCGTCTTGGAGAGGGTGCAAACACCCCAAAATCCCATGCAATAAGCAAAAAGGGGCACAAATGCAAGAAAACATATTTGTGCAAAACGTAGAAAATTCAGCACTGTAATTTTGCATCTTGACAAAAAAACAGGGTAGTGCTATAATAAGTTGAATGTGCGCATGGGTGAAGTGTGCCCAAAAGTCACGTTCAATTGTTAAACTTGACAGTTTCGCAGCATGCTGCGTCTGTATAAACATTAAATTTCAGTAGAAGGAGGAAGACAAGGAAGTATGCCAACCTTTAACCAGCTCGTCAGACAGGGTCGTAGCGATAAGGTGTATAAGTCCAAGGCACCCGTGCTGCAGAAGGGCTTTAACACTCTGAACAACGTTCCCACCGACCAGGCATCTCCCCAAAAGAGAGGTGTTTGCACAAAGGTTTCCACGACAAGCCCTAAGAAGCCTAACTCGGCTATGCGTAAGATCGCAAGAGTTAGACTGACCAACGGACTTGAGGCAACCGTGTATATCCCCGGTATCGGCCACAACCTGCAGGAGCACTCCGTTGTCCTCATCAGAGGCGGTAGAGTAAGAGACCTGCCCGGTGTACGTTACCACATTATCCGCGGTACTCTGGATGCCCAGGGTGTTGCTAACCGTGCACAGAGCCGTTCCAAGTACGGCGCAAAGGTTCCCAAGAAGAAGTAATTCGGGGGACAAAACAGGTATTAAGCATTTGTGAACCGTCTGAAGTTACTGTAAATTTAATGTTTATATTAACGACCGACGCGTGCTTACAGAAGATTGCTTTTGAGTACCAATGATCTCATTTTTAAAAATTTGATGAAGGAGGGAAGTACAGTGCCGAGAAGAGGTCGTATATCCAAAAGAGATGTATTGCCGGATCCGTTGTACAATTCCAAGCTTGTAACCAAGCTGATTAACAACGTGATGTATGACGGCAAGAAGGGAGTTGCTCAGAAGATTGTTTACGATGCATTTGAGATCATCGAAGCAAAGCAGGGCAAGAATCCCCTTGAGGTATTCCAGGCTGCTCTTGACAACATCATGCCCGAGCTGGAAGTAAAGGCTCGCCGTGTAGGTGGTTCCACTTACCAGGTACCGATGGAAGTCAGAGCTGACCGTAAGCAGACCCTTGGACTCCGCTGGCTGGTTGCATATTCCAGAAAGCGCGGAGAGGCTACCATGGCAGAGCGTCTCGCAGGAGAAATCATGGACGCTATCAACAATGCCGGTGGCGCATTCAAGAAGAAGGAAGAAACTCACAGAATGGCAGAAGCCAACAAGGCTTTCGCACACTACAGATACTAATTTTATCAAGGAGACCGTTAGAATATGCCTAGGGAATATTCGCTTGAAAATACGCGAAATATCGGTATCATGGCCCACATCGATGCCGGTAAAACAACCACCTCTGAGAGAATCCTGTTCTATACAGGTAAGACTCATAAGCTGGGTGAGGTTCACCAGGGCGCCGCAACGATGGACTGGATGGAAGAAGAGCAGGAAAGAGGTATTACCATTACGTCCGCAGCTACAACCTGCGTATGGAAGGGCCACCGCCTGAACCTGATCGACACCCCCGGCCACGTTGACTTTACCGTAGAGGTTGAAAGATCTTTGCGCGTGCTCGACGGTGCAGTGACCGTATTCTGCGCTAAGGGTGGCGTTGAACCTCAGTCCGAAACTGTCTGGAGACAGGCAGACAAATACCGTGTACCGAGAATGGCATATGTAAACAAGATGGACATCACCGGCGCGGACTTCTACCGCGTGCTTGGTATGATGGAAGAGGGGTTGCATACCAATGCAATCCCGATCCAGTTGCCCATCGGTAAGGAAATGACCTTCCGCGGCATCATTGACTTGGTCAAGATGGAAGCCGTTGTTTACTATGACGACCTTGGGAAGGACATCCGAATCGAGCCCATCCCCGAAGATATGCTGGAGCTGGCCCAGGAATACCGTGCAAAGATGGTAGAGGCTGCTGCAGAGCAGGATGATGAGCTGATGGAAAAGTTCCTTTGCGACGAAGAGCTCACTGAAGAGGAAATCAAGGGAGCTCTGCGTCAGGCTTGTATCGACAACAGAATCGTTCCTGTTGTTTGCGGTACTTCTTACCGTAACAAGGGTGTTCAGAAGTTGCTCGATGCAGTCATTGATTATATGCCTTCTCCTCTCGATATTCCTCCCGTAACCGGTATCAATCCCGATACTGACGAGGAAGACGAGAGACACGCATCCGATGCCGAGCCCATGTGTGCTTTGGCATTCAAGATCATGACCGACCCCTTCGTTGGAAAGCTTTGCTATTTCCGCGTATATTCGGGCGTGATCAATGCAGGCGATACCGTGTACAACTCTACCAAGGGTAAGCGCGAGCGTCTTGGCAGAATTTTGCAGATGCATGCAAATGACCGTAAGGACATCGGCGCATGCTACAGCGGTGATATCGCAGCTGCAATCGGTATTCGTTATTCCACCACGGGTGATACCTTCTGCGATGAAAAGAAGCCGATTATTCTTGGAAACATGGAATTCCCCGAGCCCGTTATCCGTCAGGCAATCGAGCCTAAGACCAGAGCAGGCCAGAAGAAGATGGGTATTGCACTTTCCAAGCTTGCAGAGGAAGACCCCACGTTCAGAACCTACACTGATGAAGAAACCGGTCAGACCATTATCGCAGGTATGGGTGAGCTTCACCTCGAGATCATCGTTGACAGACTTCTTCGTGAGTTTAAAGTTGAGGCTAACATCGGTAATCCTCAGGTTGCTTACAAGGAGACCATCAAGAAGAAGGT